>JBBISM010000011.1:0-25303 GCA_037441245.1 Ignavibacteria bacterium
TCTTAGTTAGTTAGTGAATAAAACGGTTCACTTCTATAACGGATTAAATCAATTTCCATTTTTCAGAGGTTTCTCATTTATATTTGATTGCTGACACGAAAGAAATCTTTCAAAATTGTAATATGATTGATATTTTAATATTTTCACATCTTCACAAACATCCGTCCCACGCTCCCGAATCGCAGATAATATACGCCCGCGAATAGATGCAATACATCAATCCTTATCAGCTTATCGTAATTCGTAATTGATAACGCATTCGCCGAATGTGTTGTAAATTTTAATATCAGATTTTTCAATATGTTATTTGTAAATACAAGCGAATAAATACTATAACCTTGTAATCCGAGATGATACCAGAATTTACCATCGTATTTATAAATACCATTAGTGGTACCAAGAATAATTTCATTATTAACAATAGTTACATTATAAACACTAACTTTACCAAATTCTTCGGTAATACTTATGAATCTCCAATTCCTGCCATTATTTGTAGAAATCATTAAATTAACAGAAAAAGCACTAACAATGGTATCGTTCGATGCAATTACAGCCAGAGTTGCTAAAACTGGTTGTTGTGTATCTTCATCTATTAATTGCACCCATTGACTAAGTAAATAATTTAAGTTAACAATGAGTATTAAAAATAATATAATTATTTTCATCTCATTTCCTCCTCAAATTTAAAATTTACTCGAGCCGCAGATAAGCGGCTCGAGCTTTAATTAAAATTCAATATTTGATAACTTTAAAGAAAAATTGAGCAAAATTCGATTTCTGAATGACAAAGAAATAGACACCCGGCTGTAAGAATGATGTATTAATTCTTGCATCTTTGGCAAAACATTTACTTCCATATATTTTATGACCTATCATATTTACAATGCTGATGCCAATAATTTCGTTAGTTTCAGAACTGATAATCAGATAATCCCCAAAAGGATTGGGGTGGAGACTTATCTCCCCTGATTTGTCCTGTTCTGGATTAACTGAACCAAATTTAGCGGTTTTAAATTTAATGATACCAGACCAATCGCTTGATAATTCTTTATAGATAGTGCGTATTCGACAGAAATACCAAAAATCTGCTTCAAGTAGAATCGTAGGTTTAAATATTGTGTCGCTTATTTCCTCCTGGTCAATGGCTAATTTTTTGAAATCAATATCTTCAGCGACCTGGATATGATAAGCAAATCTTGAATTCTGGTAATTCCAAATCAAGGTGCCGTTAATTGTTGGGAAATTCTCGAACTCATCTTCAGGATAAATTAGGTTTGGTGCAATCAATTCAGGCATACGGGTGGAGAAAGTCCATACATCCGACCATTCACCCCGCCCAGATAAATTTATACCTGCTACTCTCCAATAATAAATTTTGTCGAAATCGAATATTTCAATAGTTTTATATAATGTATCTTTTAAATCATCAATATTGAGCACTGGGTCATTAAAATCAATATTATCAGCAACTTGCAATAGATAAAATTGTGTTAGATGGGCTTTTAACCATTTGAAAATAATAGCATAAGGCATAGAATCTGAGTTGTTAGTTGGCTGTATGAGCTTTACTGCATCAGGAGGTGGAATTTCTGTTTTGAATTGAAAATAAGGCGACCAATTGGTCTCCCCGCCGATATTACGAGCCATTACTCGCCAATAGTATGTTGTATTTTTTTGCAATATTTCGCTCGGTAAATATGATGTATCTTTAATGAAATTTGTATTTATCACCCGGTAATTAAATTGTTTGTCAGTAGCAACCTGCAGGCGATATTCCTCAGCTCTTTTTGATTTTCTCCAGATAAAATTCGCTTGTATGGGTATTTGCTCTGAGTCTTCTTGAGGATAGACAAGTTCAGGTACCTCTGGTTTTTCGATTACAGTTGTAAACATCTGCATCAATGGCCAGGGGCTAACATTCGAAGCATCTTTGACAGCTCGCACTCGCCAGTAATATTTTGTGCTATGCTGTAAATTAACTTTCAAACTCGTGTCCTTGATTACTTTATCAACTTCGAGGTAATTGAAGTCAGTACCCTTCGAAACCTGCACATAATATTCCTTTGCACTTGGAACTTTATGCCATCTGAGTATAACTTCTGCAGGAACGTTTTTCTCGTCATTAATTGGATAAATCATCACTGGAGTTTGCAATGGCATATTTTCTTGCTCGTATATTCGGGCTGCATCGCATATTTCTCGAACAAAAATTGGTGCAATAAGCGTAGTTGCCGCTGAATTGGGCCTGCTGTCATTTTGATTTATAGCTAACATCGGTTGTAACTTGTAATCAGTGCCTACAACCTTATGAAAATAATCGAATACATATATATTCTTCGGAAATGAGCCAATAATAGGGTCTAATCCACGAGCTAATGTATCTTTAGCCCACTTACAAAAAAGATGCGATAGCTGTGCCTCGATATCGTTTGTTTGCGAAGCTACTAATGGGGCATTTGTCCATATGACAAAGAAATTATTTGGCATATTCCGCATAACGCTTATAATTGAACGCCAATGCCATTTATAATTATAAACTGACTTTTTTGTAGGGATTAAAGTATCATTCGACGTTCCCCAATCAACCATTGATGAGGAGCTAAATGATGACTTAATTACTAGGATTCTATAATTGTTTATATACTGGTCCACATTAGCGAGTGGATCTAAGCCCAAGAAAATGGCATTCCAGCGATACCATTCATTCAGGTTCGGATTTTGTGGAAATGTGAAGCGATTGAATGAGTATGCAAATTCTCCCGTGAACTGATTTTCCTGATTATAACGAGTGATTTCCAACGGAATGCTTGTTTGACTGCCGTTAGGTCCCCAAATATTTGTCCCAACATCAAGACTGAGAAATGCACCATTGCGGAATAAGCTTTGTGAATTTGCCGTGAAAATAGTAAATAATAATAAAATAATCAGTTTTTTCATAATTTCCTCCTGTATGTTTTTACAAATCTTATTTCAAATATATGAAATTTTCTAAAAAAAAGCTATTTTAACATATTGATTTTTTTAAATTTTGTTACAATTATTTGATATGTATATGAAAATAGTAACTATTAACCCCACAAATGGAGAAAAGCTCAATGAATTCATAGAGCATAGTGATAATCAAATCGAGGCAATATTAGGTGCAAGCTCAAATCAGTTTAAAAGATGGCGACAGACATCATTTCTTGAGCGGTCGGAATTATTGATTAATTTAGCGAAAATCATACGTGAAAAAAAGAATGAATTAGCAAAACTTATGGCTCTCGAAATGGGCAAGCCAATCACTCAGGGCATAGCCGAAGCCGAGAAATGTGCCTGGGTTTGTGAATTTTATGCTGAAAATGCTCAAAATTTTTTAGCAGATGAAATTATTAAAACAGAATTGAAATTAAGCCAAGTTTCATATAAACCATTGGGAACAATTTTTGGGATTATGCCATGGAATTTCCCCTTCTGGCAAGTTTTCCGATTTGCTGTGCCTTCTGTTTCTGCGGGAAATACCTGTTTGCTCAAGCATTCGCGGAATACTACTGGGTGCGCAATTGAAATTGAAAATTTGTTTGGTAGTGCTGGATTCTCCGATTATGTATTTAAAACTTTAGTAGTTGGTTCTTCAAGAGTTGATAAAATTATAGAGGATTCGAGAGTTATAGCTGTAACCTTAACTGGTAGCACACCTGTCGGAAAAGCAGTTGCTTCAAAAGCAAGTAGTCTTATTAAAAAGACAGTTATGGAACTCGGCGGAAGCGATCCATATATTATTCTTGAGGATGCAGACTTGCAAAAATCTTCGGAAATATGTGCTTTCGCTCGTTTAATTAATAGCGGGCAAAGTTGCATTTCTGCAAAAAGATTCATTGTAATGAGGAAAGTGAAAGAAGAATTCGAAAATCTTTTTGTCAAGGAGATGAATAATTATAGAATGGGTGATCCATTAGATGAACAAATACAGGTCGGACCTCAAGCACGCGAGGATTTGCGTTTAGATTTGCATCGTCAGGTAAATCAATCGCTTGAAAAAGGAGCTGAATTGCTTTCAGGAGGATATATCCCCGATGGGAAAGGTTTTTTTTATCCTCCAACGGTATTAACTGATGTTCGACCTGGTATGCCAGCTTTTGATGAGGAAACATTCGGACCAGTTGCGGCGATAATTCCTGCTGAAACCATCGAAGATGCTATTGAGCTTGCTAATAATACTGAATTTGGGTTGGGGGCTGCTGTTTTTACAAATGATGAAGAAAAAGGCTTAGCTATCGCTCGTAACTTTCTCGAAGCAGGTAATTGCTTTGTTAATACTTATGTGCGTTCTGACCCGAGGTTACCATTCGGCGGAATCAAAGAATCTGGTTACGGCAGAGAGTTATCAATTTTCGGCATTCGTGAATTCGTGAACATCAAAACAGTTTGCATCGCTTAAGTTTAGTAGAATAAATGAATTTGAGCTGACCATCGAGTTGACTCATATTCATTTGTCCCAAGAAAGCGATATTCGGGCTGTATTTCGATATTTGGCAAGAGCATAAGCTTAGCATAAAGCACTGCCTGTCTTGACTTAAAGCTGAAATTTATATCGGCTTTTGGGAAGTATTTTGTTATTGCCTGCTCTGCTCTAAAACCTAAAAACCCCCCTTTAAACACATTATATTCGATACAACCAATATAATTATCAGTAGTTCTAATACTTTGGCTTTGAGAATGCGAATATTGCAAGGATATAAAGATATCTTCAATTAGCTTGAAATAAATAAATGAGTTGATAAATTGAAATTCTGAATTGATATAAGCAGAAGCACCAAAATATGAAGTTGGAAATATATCGTCAAGCAATTCTGGATAAATAATTAAACGGAATAAATATGATGGATTATTCCTATCGGGGATTATAGATTTTTGCTCGCCAAGCATTGTGATTTCGTATAAACTCATAGTTGCGAATATACCTGCGTTTAAAGTTAGCCAATCTATTGATTCATAGATAATTTCAATTCCAGGTTCAGCATAATATGGAGCTATTAGACTTTCAGTTCCTTGTACTGATGCTATTCTTCGGTCGAAAGCAGTCATATCGCACTGTCGGATACCCATCGAGGGTTGGAATAATCCGAGTTTTATTAACGGTTGTTCTTTTTCTGCTTTAAGGATAATAAATGCACTACCATATTGTTGCCCTCGAAAAATTTTGGGACCGAAATTAATATCTGTCTCGATTGATAGCCAATAGAAAGGATTATATGCAAGATAAAGAGATGCTTGCATCGGAAAGTATCGCCTTACTGCCTCCGGAGTTTTATGCGAACGCACAGATTGAAAGCGAAAATCAAAACCAAAATTGAAAATATTCCAAAATGTTTTATACGATGTATCTTCATTTTTTATAAACTCTTTTTTTTCAATGAGTTTATAGAAATCTTCGAGAAAAGCATTTTCGGTTGAAAAGGTCGAATTATCTTTGTTGAATTGCGAACCAAAAATTGTTCTCAAGCCACCCCCTTGAAAATTGGTATGGCATTTATAGCACTTATTTCCTGATAACAAAGATAATTCAGGAGTTGAATATAATTGCGTATAACTAATTGATAATGAAATGATTGAAATGAAAAACTTTTTAGAAAAACTTTTTTTTGCCAATGCTAAAAAGTAATTAATCAACATTTTTTTACAAGATATTTTCAGCTTTATCATAATTGCTCATTTATGAACGGGTAATTTGCCAGCTTTTCTCGCAGATTGAACTTCTTCGGGAGTAACAATTTTTTTAATATCATTGAATTCCCAAAGAACGTAAGTTAGAATTAAACCAATATCATAATCGGACAAAGTTTTATCAACTTCTGTTTCCATCACACCATTATAAGTAACGCCATTGACGACAATACGCCCGCTCCGCCCATATATCATACCACGAAGTAACTCTTCGACTGAGTTATTTCTGATATAATCTGCATTTTTTAATGGTGGATAAACACGGCGAATTCCCGTACCATTTTTTCTATGACATTTTGAGCATTGGTCAATATATAATTTCTCTGCTCGGGAGATATCATAAGGTTTATTTATATTTGATAATAATTCTGTTAAACTTATTGCTATTATAAAAATTGTAATTATTAGATGTATATATTTTATCATATCATAATAAGAATATAATCAAGCTAATTATATATAACAGATTTAAGCCAAAAAAATTTCAAATCATCTAATTTATAGGCTGATATCCTTTAATCTTTTAGGCCCAGCAGAAATAACTTCTTCAGTAACTCCTGATTTGAATAATTTAAAGTTTTCAATATAACGAGCAGCAAGAGCATCGTATTTTTTCCAATATTCTTCTTTATTTCCCCAAGCATTCGATGGCTCGAGAACCTCAGGCGGTACATCTGGACAAGTAAGAGGCACTTGAAAACCAAATAATTTATCAGTTCTATATTCAACATTATCGAGTTTAGCTTCTAAAGCAGAGTTTAGCATATTGCGAGTATGCCTAATGCTTATTCTTTTGCCGACGCCAAATTTTCCACCAACCCAGCCAGTATTAACAAGCCAACAATTTGCTTGATGATGTTCCATTTTACCCCTAAGTAAATTAGCATAAAAGAACGGATGATGCACCATAAAAGGGGCACCAAAGCAAGCACTGAATGTAATTTCTGGTTCTATGCCGAGACCGATCTCAGTTCCTGCTATTTTTGAAGTATAGCCACTAATAAAATGATACATCGCCCGATTCATATCGAGCTTAGCAATAGGTGGTAAAACGCCTTGTGCATCGCAAGTCAGAAATATTACATTCTTCGGATGCGAACGTACCATCTTCTCTGGTAATGCATTCGGGATAAATTCGAGTGGATATGAAGCCCTTGTATTTTCGGTATATCTGTCGTCGTCAAGGTCAATTCTTCTAAAAGAAGGGTCATAAACTACATTTTCTAATATTGTACCTAACCTTTGGGTGCAAGCGTAAATTTCTGGTTCTGCTTCAGGGGATAGTCTAATAACTTTTGCGTAACAACCTCCTTCAAAATTGAAAACACCGTCATCACTCCAACCGTGTTCATCATCACCAATAAGACGTCTTTTGGGATCGGCAGAAAGTGTTGTTTTTCCCGTGCCGCTTAGTCCGAAAAACAGAGCGACATCGCCAGATTCTCCCACATTAGCGGAACAATGCATCGCCATAACATTTTGCAATGGCAAAAGATAATTCATTACGGTAAAAATTGATTTCTTAATCTCTCCGCCATAACTACTGCCAGCTACAATAGCTAATCGTTGAGCAAAATTTATCATTATAGCAGTTTCTGAACGAGTTCCATCAATTTTGGGATCGCAATTAAAGGAGGGCGATGCAATTAATGTGAATTCGGGTATGTGTTTTTTTAATTCATCTCTATTTCTGATTTTAATGAACATATTTCTTGCAAATAAACTTTGCCAGGCTTTGTCGGTAATTATCCGAATCGGCATTCTATATTCGGGATCAGCGCAGACATAGCAATCCTGAACAAATAGTTCCTCGCCTTGCAAAAACGCCTGCAAGCGAGCTAATATACCATTAAATTTTTCTTCGCTAAGGGGACGATTATATACACCCCACCAGATATTGCTTTCTGTTGTATGCTCACGGACAATGTACTTATCGTTAGCAGCGCGAGCAGACCACTTCCCTGTATTGACAATAAGCGGACCGCCATAAGTTATATGAGCTTCGCCCCGAAAAACAGCTTCTTCGTAAAGTGCTGGGGTCGGTAAGTTCCAGAAAACTTTGTCTAATTTAATCAATCCGTGATTTGAAAGTTTATAATCACTTGCAAGCTCGGATGCATGCTTGCCTGCAGGAGTTTCAAATTCTAAATATTTTGTCATAACCAATCCCTCACTAATTTTCTTTCACCTATATATAATTCATTTGGAGAATTGGGGTCTAAAACCCATTTTATTCTTTCAATTCCTTCAGTAATTTCTTTGACAGAACCACAAGTTGATAATCTAAGATAACAACCAGTTTTCATACCAAATTCATTACCTGGAACAGTAGCAACTCGCACTCTTTCTAATAAATCATAAGCCATCTTTGTTGGGTCATAATTATAGCGTGCTCCATAGGCGCCAAAATCGGCAAAACAGTAAAAAGTTCCATCAGGTACAGTAAATCGAACGCCTTCGAAGCTGTTTAATCTATCAACCATAATATTTCTATTATTTTCTAAGGTTTGCCTTAAATTTTCCACAGAAGATTGTACTCCATTCAAAGCACCGACCGCAGCTGCCTGAACAACAACCGAAGGACCTGACGTTTGATGCGATTGTATATTAGTCATAACTCCAATTAATTTTTTATTAGTTATAGCCCATCCAATTCTAAATCCAGTCATTGCATATTGCTTTGAAACACCGTTGACTAAGATAAGTTTTGAATTTTCGCTCAAATCTTTTGCAAAAGTATAGCAATTAATCGGTTTGCGACCATCAAAAATTAAGCGGTGATATATGTCATCCATTATCAAATACAGATTACGCCTTTCGCAAAAATCCACAATTTCAGCAATAAATTGCTCTGAATACATTGCCCCAGATGGATTATTCGGGCTATTAATGATTACAGCTTTAGTATAAGAAGTAACTAATTGCTCGATATCTTTTAAACGGGGATAAAATGTACCATCTTCAGGATACACTGGGACTGGCACTCCTCCACAAAGTTTGACCATTTCTGGATAGCTAACCCAATATGGTGCTGGGTAAATAACTTCTTCCTGTGGATTGACAATTGCTTGCAAAGCGACCATTATGGATTGCTTTGCTCCGCTTGATGCAATTACGTTTTCGGGCTCGACTTTCCTATTATAAAACTCTTCAGTATAGCGAATGATAGCTTGCTTTAGTGAAGGAATGCCATCAGCAGGAGTATATCTTATTTCTCCGCTATTGAGCAAGCTTGCTGCACTCAAAATTGCATCCATCGGCGCTTTGCTTTTTGGCTCGCCTCCGCCTAAATGAATAATTGGTTCGCCTTTAGCTCGCAAAATTGATGCAATTTCGTTCAGCTTCAATGTAGCTGATTGTGCGATTGATTTACCGATAAGACTTAAACTCATCGTCAATTCCTTGATATATTAATATTTCAACTCATAATAAAAAACACAAAATTGCTGAAAATTAATGATATAAACAAAAAAAAGCGATTATGATATGTAACTCGTGTGTTTTTTGGGTTATATGTGTCAGTTTTGTTGTTTATGTAGATTATTATTTCTTCCTAAATCAATCATGGTGAATAATTTACTATAACAGGAACACTTAAACGCCATTTCTCATCTCGGGAATAAATGAAATAAGTACATCCCTTATTTAAATCAATATCCCAATCCATAAACTTTGATTTATCGGGTTTTAGTACGGCTAAATCAACAAGTGGAGTATTCATCCCTCTATACTGGCGTTGGATAAAGAAACCAGCAATTTTTTTATCATTTGGGATACTCCATTCGATGAGAACGTATTTATTCTCTTTTGTAATTTTAACCGAATCAGGTGTACGAGGCAATTCTTCGCTAATCAATAATTTCCTTATTTGTGAATGCTTCGATTCATTGCCTGTAGTATCTATTGCACTTACTTTGAAGTAATGAGTAATACGTTCATTTATTCTATCGGAAAAACTTAACCGATTGGTTTGAGTAATCAAACTAAATGATGATGTATCTCCGAGAGATAAATACAAACGATATGCTTTAAAATCAATATCAGGAGTTTTAGTCCAATTGACAATGTACCTACCGTCTTCTTCATAAATGTTCGTAATTGAAGGAATTAATGGAGGAACTATATCTATAGCGCGAGCTATTACTCTTTCGGATGGTAAAGAGCGATTATATCTTTTGTCTAATGCATAAATGAAATAGGCAAAATCAGTCTGCGATTCCTTACGAACAGTATCTACAAAGAATGTATCTATAATTGGAGTATCATTTACTAAAAATCTTGTTGCAAATCGTGTGTCTGATGAACGTTCTATCTGATATCCCAATAAATCCGCTTCCTTATTCTTATTCCAAAATAATCTAATCCTTCCAGTATCACCGATTGCTATAACTCCAGTTGGTGCAGATGGTGGAGTAAAATCATCAATGATGTATATAATCGTATCAGAATTAATACTGCGTTCAAAGGAAGAATTTATACTTTTCAAGTAATAAAAATATGTTTCGCCTTCGACAACATCACTATCAATCCAACTGGTAATTTGATTATTCATTTGCAAATCAAATTCAGGGAATACTTTCTTGAACTTTTCATTGTTGCCCACGGATTTATAGATTTCATATCCTATTGGAATAACTCGGGATACATTTTTCCAGCGGATTTTTATTCTTCCTCCAAACTCTTCGACTGTTATTTCTCCGGGTGGTAAAGCTGGGCGATTATCATTTGGAATCACCTCGTAAACAGATGAACGCTCGCTTTCGAAGCCGAATGAATTAACTGAAGTTAAGTAATAATAATAGGTTTTACCGTTAGAAAGATTTGCATCGAAATAATTGAAATAATTTGTATCAATTTCTACTTCTTCGCTAATGAGCATCCCCTGCAAAATACCAGCGATGTTGATAATTTCGTAGGGACCAGTAATACTCTCGGCTCTATAAATATTATAGTTTACCGCAATGCCACTGTTAAGAATTTCAAAATCTCTAAGCCACTCTATAATTACTGAGTTATTCATCGGTTTGAGCTTTACATCTTCTGGTGGTGGTATCAAATCATTTTTATCGAATTCAATAAATGGAGTTATGATATAATCTCTCTCAATATTATTACTGAATGAAGTTATTTTATAACGTACACGGGTATTTACTATTGGTATATCATTGATTGTATTACCAATTAGTTCGGCTATAATATCTTGCGAAATAGCTAATGCATTGAGCATATTGAATGTTTCATCATTATCGAGCCAATTATCAATATCTGCTTGATTTATATTTCGCTTTTCTTTTTTAATTCCCATAAGCGACAAATAAATAGAGCCATAATACTCACCAGCGATTTTAGATATTTCATTGAATTCAGTTTTGAATTGTAAGGGTTTTTCATTCACTTTTTCCCAAGAATCCGTATTTTCATAATTACGGTAAACATTAAAGTAGCGATGGTTTTTATCTTTCGGAAATTCCCATTTTAGATAGATTGTGTTTGAGTTCCTAAAGAGTAAATATGGCGGCTGTTGCGAATATGCAAAAGTAACGATAAAGATAAGTAAAATAAGTATTTTCATCATATCTAACCTCAAATTAAACTATATTGTAAAACCAAAATCTACCTTTGCAGAACCTTTATAAATCCATACATTATAAGAAAAATATGCGAATCCAGTTACTCTAATAACTTGTGGTCGCGCATCCAGAGTCATCATAACCTCGGTGCGACCAGATAGAATATCAGCTACCCCCAAAGGCGTATCTAAATTGACATCAATATGACCTGCAAATCGTATTCTAGTATATAATCGAGTCTGCCGAACTTCGTATCTGAAATTACCCAGTGCTTCTGCATGAAAATCTACTATCAGAGTTAAAACACCGGCGACAGATATATCATCAGAATAAAAATCAAGATAAATTCTACCATTCAAATCAATTAAGTTCTCATTTACTAATATTTTCCCTTCTGCTTTGAGTAAGTCAAGAACAGCACCCTTTAGAGTTTCGCTTTCTATATTAATATTACCATTGCGAGTGATTTTATAATTAATTTTACCATCTAATCTTACAATTTTACCATCTGCATTGTGTATTCCGACAAAACTCTTAACAAATCCATCAATTGCATTAGGAGAGGTATTATCGAAGTATAGATTTAATACACCTTCAGCAAAAATATTATCTTCTTGTTCCAATAACCAAAGTTTTCCGCCAAGAGAGAATTTTGATGGGGTATAAACCATTGTAAATAAGCTATTTAAGAACTTTCCTCCGGGAACTGTACCAATACCAATCATAGCTTTAAATGCAAAACCATCAGTTTTACGTGGTGCACCTTCTTGCGAGCCGACTGGCGGGTCGTAGTTCCAACCTACTCCCCCTCCTAATCTAGTTATCGCTAATCCTGTGTTTCCTAATGGAATACCCGTTGCTCCTGTTTGCAGTTGCATTTCTGCATACCAAAATGTAAAGAAATTATCAGCGTCAATTTCCTGAGTTCCTATAATGAATGAGCATTCTAATCCAAATTTGGGTTGCTTGACTCCAACGTTAAATTTACCACTGAATAAATTATTTCCAAATTTAATTTTTCCACTGAATTCGACTGGACCATAATCAAATTTGATATCAACATCAGAAACTTTGATTGATAGTTTAAGCCCAGGATGGACAGTTAACTTCCCTTCAACTTTTTGTACTGCAATACTGGGAAACCCGAAGCCACCTTGCAATTCAATTGCATATTGTGAAGATAAGCCTTCGCCAGATTCTTTTACCAAACTCACTTTATCCAGATTCAAACTAAATCCCCGAACAACGAGGGTTGCATTTGTATTTAATACAATAGCGTCAGCATCAATTTCTCCTTCGGATGTGATTTTTAGATTGTTTAACTCAACTTCTCCTGTCAATCGCGATTTGAATTTACCATTAATAACAAGAAATCCTTTCCCTTTATCAGTATTCCATTCCGCTTTTGTGCCATCATTTAGTGCTACTGTCAATCCTATTGAAGGAATAAGAATATCGCCTTTAGTTTGAATCTCTCCAATCCAATCGGAACCAGATTTTTTTATACTAAATGCTATGGTCCCATCAATAATATTCGATGGTGGTTTGAGAAATCCATTGAGTTTTATCGAATTAGGCTTCAATTCACCCAGCTGAAATTCTAAGGCAAGCTCAGTCAACTTCATTTCAAAGCCGGCAAAACCAAATTCGACCTCGCCTTGGATTGCAACTGTCCCTTGAACTCCATCTTTGGAAATGCCAAAATTATCAACAGTCAATGCCATTTTGTCAGGCGAATTCTGTTTTGAAAATGCATTTGGGAATTCAAGAGTAGCTGTGCGTATAACTATGCCCTTGAAAGATGGTGAAAAACTTTCGACCGAACGAGTACTTGACCAATCAATTGCCAGCGATGCTCCCTGCTTTAATCTAAAAGATGAAATATTGATTTCGGGTAAATTATAGACATTACCAAAAAATTCTCCGTCACTATAAAGTTCAGCATCAAATCCAACTGGATGCGGCAGTTTATCGCTTGAGCTCGAGATTTTGCCACCCATCTGTGCCGCTTGTTTAGCTCGTAAGGAGAGCGAATCCAATGTAAATGTAAATCCTGGCAAGTCAACGGATAAACCATCTGGTGCAATCCAAGTAACTCTTCCTGTTTGTGCAATAAGCTCATCTCCTTCCCTTTCAACAAAAACTTCATCTGCTGTTAATTGTATATTTAAAAGCTGAGTGAGTAATGCCGGATTCAATCCACCTGGAGTAATTTCGAGTTTACCAGGACCGCTTATTAATTCACCAGCTGTGAAATCCTCATCCATAACGACTGTAAAGATAGATTTATCAATTCCAATCTTGAATTTATTCTCTTTGCTTGTATTGAGTTCCATCGAATCTTCATAGGGGTCGGCTATATTTTTAAATACTTCTCTGCATCGGGAAGTTAATTTAAGTTGGGCATTTTCGGGGACATCTCCTTCTACATAGGTTATTCCTATACCGAATAGCTTTGTTTCAACAGAATCAGGTTTGACGGAAAGCTTATTATCATCAAGTTCAAAGATTATATAATCCTCATTAATAAAATTGGGATAATTGTCATAAAGACCCGCAATTCCATAAATTCTTTTCTCATCTTCGATGCTCATAGTGCCAGCTACATCAGAGACTGAAGCCCCTTCCCAAACTTCAACAGCTCCATCTAAAGCTTCCTTAGATAATCCACTTGCGAGTCTGAGCATTTGTACTTTTATTGGGGATTCTACTTCAATAGTTTTTGTAATACAAGTATCTTTTCGATACCATTTAACTTTTATTTCAAATCGAGCAAATCCTTTGCCATAATTAAATTCTACTGGAGCATAACCATTCGCATCTGTAGTTACTTCCTTAATCGTATCCTTTGGAAAACCATAATTTTTTGCTTCGCCATCCAATAATGTAACTGAATATTGGACATTTTCACCATCAAGTCCTGTGTGGTCTCCTTTTACAATACGCGCTTTTATTTCTTCAAATTTTTCGGACCATCCAATTAATTTTTCAGGCACTTCTATTAGTATGCCGGGTTCAATTACTGGTTTCGTTTTTTTATCTTTTTCATCTTTATCCCCACCTTTACGAGAAGAAGTGAAATCGTTTATTACATCAAAATCTTTATTGCACAATTTTTTTGGTACATCGGGGGGTTCCCAATAAGTGAGAATTTGTTGAATTGGATTTCCTGTATTAATTTGATAAAAAGAGCCATCCCCACGCCAAAAATACGCAGGTAGTTCAATAATACTAGTTTTGATTGGTATTGTTTGACAAGTAGTTTTGCAGAAAATTTCTAACAGGTCTGAATCTTGTGCATTGCCTTTCATAACTACTATATCTTTCGATAGAACAGGTGCGGAGTTCGGAATTACCGGCCATTCTGGCCAAAGCGGTTCTCCATTTTTGTAAATCAATGCAATAGTGCGCGGTTCGCGCTTGTCGAAACTTGGCTCTGATGCTGTAATTGGGGGGACTCCTTTAAAGGTATAATCCACTTGACATTTGCCCGGCTTGTTCTCCAATGACGGTGGAGATGCGTCTGGATATTCATTGGCAAATTCAGGGGTCTTTTGTGAAGGATATATTAATTCCTTTATTATAAATTTTTCGGCATCCTTTGTTCGAAATCTATCTACAACTTGGTCGTTGACGGTTATTTTTAATTGTACTTTATGTTCTACATTATTGAATTCATCGAGCAGAAATTGTCTTAGTTCTTCTTTTTTATCTTTCAGTTTCTTCTCTGCTTCTTCGATTTTTTCATCCCAATCTTTGATTAACTTTTTGCCTTCTTTAACAAGCTCTGTTATTGTAGAATCCGCGTTGGATTTAGCGTCTTTATATTTTCTTATCTGGTCATCTATTTTTGTAACATCGAATTCTTTTTGCAGGCTATCGGATTTTTTCATTTGGTTTAACTTTGCTTCCGCATCATTGACTTTTCCTTCAAGGTCCTCAGCTTTAATTTTAGTAACTTTCCAATGAGCGACTTGAAGTTTTTCTGCTTGATATTCGTTCCATTTTTCGAAATATGAATCAAACAAATCTCTTAATTCACCCATCTTTTCAGCTAATTCGGCAATTTTTTCTAAAAATTTCTTTTCTGTTTCTGATAGTTCAGTAGCTTTATTGGAATTATTTTGATTTAATAATTTCAGAGCAATTTCTAAATCTTGAATATTTCTATTCTGTTGCTCGAATTTATTTTTTTCTTTCTCGAGGTCAGCATTTGCTGATACTGCCCGCAGGTAGTCATTAACAGCACGCATCCTTGCGACATTGTTTTGATTCTGTGTTAAAGCAGTTTTGATTTCTCCTGCTTTATCGAGTGAAGCTTCGTATTGCTTAGTAATTGCTGTTAATTGTTTGCGATATTGTTCTAAATTTTTTGATTTATTAACAAGCTCATTAAATGCATTGTTAAGTTCAATTATTGAATTAGCAACATCCACTTTTTTAACTAATAAGTCCTGATAAATTTCATTTAATTCTGCTTTTATCTTATCTGGATTAAGTTCATTCAGTTTTTTCTCCGAAGTGCTTTTAGCAGATTCAGCAGTTTGGCTTATTCCTGCTAATTTTTCATCGTATTCGGTTAATTTTTTATCCTCTTCGTTGAGTTTACCTTCGGCTTCTTTCTTTGCTGCTTCTAATTCCTTAATTTTTTCCTCGGCATTAACATATTGCATAAGAAGTCTTCCTATGCGTTCTAACATTCTTGCTAAACGCTTTTGACCTGACTGCTTATCTATTTTAGCGAGATTTAGGTCGGCTTCTGCTTCTGATACTTGTTTTTTCAATTCTTCAAATAGTGCTTTACCTTTCATTATCTCTTCTAATGGAGGCGGTATATAATATACTTTTGGACCAGTTGCGGTTTTTGTTCCTGCCAAAGTATTGCTCAAACTATCTTGTAATGATTTTAATTTTTCTTCTAAATTTTTAATCTCATCTTCCTTTTGTGCTATTTTGTCTTCATATTCTTTTTTGATTTGATTTGAATCAATTTTGAGTATATCTTCTAAAGTTTTCTTTAATACCTTTTGCACTGTGATTTCATACTCGATATTTGTACTATCTACTTGTTTATTAATGATTTCAATAATGCATCCACTCGAATCTTCTCGATTTATTGCTAACGTATCACTCAAGCGAGATATATCAATTAACAGCAATTGCCGTAATTCTTCGAATGTTGATTTTTGAGAAGAATAATGTATCCTATTGCTTGCAAAATTTGTTTCCCTAACATCAGTTGTATCACGAAGTTCTTTTTCGAGTTTTGCTAATAAATTTTCTCGGGCGATGATTGTGTCTTTAATATCCTTTTGAATTTTAAGCATTTGAGCAATTACTGTGGAATCATCAATTAATGCTTGATTATATGTATCGTAGGCTTGTTTCAGTTGAGTTTTTGCAAATTGTAGCTGCGGTTGTTCATAAGAGCGTATTACGCTCTGGAATCTTTTGATGCTATCAGCTGATAAAGTATCAACAACATAATTTTGATTTATTGCATTATTCAAGGTCTGGCGATATAAATTAATCGAACTGGAGGTAAATGATAATGATGAATTGCACAGAGCTCTTGACATTGTGTCCTGTTTATCGTTGCATCCAATATTGGCAATGCTCTGCAATGAAGTGTTGAGCGAGTCAAATCTTGTTAGAAGTGATAGTCTGAAGTTTTTATTGCTCGAGCCAATTATCTCTTCCCCAGTGGCATCAGCAAATTGGGATATATCTGTCAAAGTATTATATAACGTTGTTCCATGTGGGAAGTTTTGTAGGATAAAACTAGTCATTGATCGCCTGAATTGGTCTCTATCACGCATAAAATCGCGCGAAATTCGGGCAAAAGGACCGATTAATTTATAAGCCTTACGTTCCAATGCGATTACTTTTCTCTGATTATCTTCGATTAGCTTGTTTATATCATTTAATGCTTCTTGCTTCTTTTTTACTTCTTCTCCTGCATTAATAATTGCTTCTTGCAATTTTTTGCTTTCCGTTGCAATATCTTGCTGTGATAGCTTAAGCTCTTCTTTTGCAGATTCCAATTTATCCCTGGCATCTGCGATTTTTTCATATAATTCAAGCTCATAATTGCTTGGTTTATTGAGTAATAACGTGTCATATTTAGAAATAGAATCTAATACAATAACATCGGTTGAATCTTGTTTGACTTTGATTTTGTTGCTTACCGAAATCCGTTCGCTAATAATAATGTTGAGTGAATCTCGTTTGACAACTAAGATGTTCTTAACTTTTTGTAAGGAATCTTCTAATGTTGTAATAGTGCTATCAACAATTGCAAGCTGATTTTTTGCATTTTCTTGCTGTATTTTGAGTGTATTTAATCGAGATTCTTTCTCTTGCTTCAATGAATCAATTTCAGCTCTTAGCTGTGCAATTCGTTTTAATATTTCATCTATTTCATCCTTCTTTTTCGAAATATCATCTAAATCAAAGGGTTCATTTAAAGAACCTTTTCCGATAAGCTCCCATTTATAATGTTCTATTCCAATAAGATCTCTAACAGCAAATTGTTTGCTACTTGGGCTCTCTCGACAGAAATCATCAGGGATGCATTGTACTTCAACAATGTCCCAATCAACTGCATCAGCAGTTATAGCTACAGCTCGCGGGTATTTATATAAATCATTATTTTCAACATAAGCCCCAAGAGAAATCTCGGTTCCGGGAAGTGTTTTTATTTTTGGCGAGCAATTATTAGTAGTGGTCGTCGGTGGGTCGCAAGGAGTAGTCGGCACCGGAATTCCTTCAGGGTCATATGGACGATACCTCAAGCAAACTGGTGATGAGTAAATAGTAGTAGTAGTTCCGTCTTCGGAAACAGCAGTGCCTTCAATTTGTATAATACAAGCATCACCTCCTTCAAGAATTTCTCCTAATGGGATGCTCGTTGTGTGTTGGGCGGAAGTGCCTGCCCTCGTTTCCCTGCCACCAACTCTTGTACTACGAATTTCTCTTACAGCATCGCTTGTTTCAGTATCTTTTCTTGTTCCTGGTGTCGTAACAACTTTCTGAGGAGATTCTGTATCAGGAGGAATAGGGTCACGGTATCTTCCACAAGGGTTTTCATAGACTGTTATTACGAAGTCTGTAAAAAGCCCAAGAGATTGCCAAATGATAGTTAGATATCCATTGCTAATATCACTTTCAACAACGCCTAAGCAGGGGTCATCTGGATTAAGAATAATTATCGAATGTCTTTCGCCCGCCTTTGGTCTATCGCTTAGTTGTGGTTCTTCAGTATAAAATGTATATCTCGAAATTACTTGACCATTAATTAAATGGATTAACTCATATTTTCCATAACTTGAAATTTCAAACGTTGTAATATTACTCGTTGATAAAGTCCTTTCGAATTGCTCGCTTATATATTCACTCGAGGTTAAATCTGTTGGGGAGTAATTGCTATTTCTTGATAAAGTCGTTCCACTAAGTAGCCATTGATGTTCACCGCATTCTAAAGAATATTCGGTTTTAACCTGTATTGAAGAATTAATATCTACATAAATCGGTATATTACATTCAAAATCTGTTTCCAATCCATTTATTATCAATGAGTAACAGGATTTGCAATCACGCTTTTGTATTGCTAATTTAATCGCTTCGCAAGAGCAATCTACTTCAATTCGGGTAGTTCTTTCCTGTATCCTAAATGTAAATGGTTCTGCCCATCCATTATTTTGTCCGATAGGTCTGTTAATGCCAGAAACATCACTAAGAGTCCAAGCTTGAACACTCCAAACATATGTCATACCGATTTGTGGATATTCAAAATCGGGTGTCCAGAGGGTGAATGTATTGTTTATTTCTTCCTTGGTCAAGATTGGGTAATTAGACTGGAAAGCTATATCGGGCGTTTGTCCTGGTAATACCTCGAAGACTGCTACTTTATATAGAACAGGCTCTGAGGGTTGAGGAACAACTGGTGTCCAGCGGAAAATAATATTGCGAATTGCTTCTGGTTGTATGACGGAATTATTTTCAGGTAATATTAATATCGGTCCTTGATAATCTGTTATTAAAAATGGTCTGCATTGGTCGGGTGTGAGTGGTTCGAATGTCTCGGCGTCTAATAGCTGGATACAGATCGTATATTGATTAGCGGGTAGTTTCCCCGTTCGTATAACGATTTCATTTATTCCACCATAAAATTCAAGAGCTTCCATAGGAAACAATTCAGTGGGGTCTAAGACCGTAAGACCCGGTTCAATAGCCATTACAGACATCTTCTCGGGTACTGTTTGCACTTGAAGTAAACCACTGGTGAAGCTTCCTTGATAAATTCGAGTGTGCAATCTTATAAAAAATACATCTGTTGAAGTATTCCTTATTATTAAAGTTGCGGTCTCTCTTCGATTTTTCCAATCGGAGATATAAGGTGAAGGGCTAGGCGAAATTATGAGCTGGACATCTAACTGTCCTGAAGCGAAATGTATTGAAACTATTAAAATTAACAATAATTTCAATGATAACTTTTTCATCTGCAAACCCTTCAATTTGTTATGAATTAAAACTTAGTTGAAGCAATTAATCGCAAAAAAGTTTCGCCAAAAAAAGCATTATTTCTTAATTCGCCGTAATTATATTGATTCGTTGATAATTCCATTGCAAAATTTATATTTTCATTCATTTGATAATTAATCTTTGTTCTAAATCCAATCGAATGGTCAGTACCAGCCGAAGTATAATTAGTATTATTATAGCTAATTGATAATGATGGAATTAATTTATTATTCAGGAAACGGTAACCAATTCCTAATATTGATGTAAACAACCGTATTGCAAAAGGTTTTATATCATTTCGCAAGTGCATTGTTATGAAATTTAGCGATAATGGTATTTTCATAAAACTTAAAACATAGACACCTGTTAGACTCGCAGTAAGATTTTCGTTGGTTACCATTGTTAATGTATTATAATCTTTGAAGTTATCTAAAGCTAAATTAAGAGTTATTGAATGTAATAATTCATCAGAACGTAAAATAAGATTTGGCGTAAGATTCAATGATGATGATATCATATCCACTTTGAGTGTGTCATTATCTGTACGATTTCGAAAACCAAAATTTGAAAAAGAGGCGTTAATATTAAAATAGTCAGTGATATTGGCTAATGCATTAATAGAAAGAAGCATTTGATCGCTTGTTTGTGCTTTGGTATTAGAAATATTATTAACTCTCGTTCCAATAGATGCATTTGCAAAAAAACGTCCTTCAAATAGACGAATTTTTGGTGATACACTGAATTCCATCCTATCGGATTGAAAAAACCTATAACCTAAAGGAACATATCCGTCGCCAATGTAAAGTGTATTAAAAGTGATTCCCCAATTGGAGTAATCTATACCCAAAATGAATTTACCAGCCCCATCAATTCTGCTGGAGCTATTTATTGTAGTTATAGATTTTAAAAAGTCAACCTCTTTATAATCAACGTCTTCAGCATTTATGTTCCTTGTAAATATTGACCCCCCCAACTCTCCTTCGATGAAGATGTTTTTTATTATCGGTATTATAAAATTGAATGTTGTCAATAAACCTTTTTCTGGATAAATATCTTGCGAAATTGAATTTATGGAACTTTCTATGTCTTCCGCAGTAACGAAATTAATTCCAATTAGTCCGGTTTCTCTCTTACCGTAATGGATTCGAGCGGTCAAGCTTCTCCTTTCGAATGCTCCAATTATTCCCCGAAGGGTATCCTGATTAATTGCTCTTTGGGATATTCCATAAAAAAGCGATATTGCAAGTTTTTCTGAGCGATATTCAGCGCCAAGACCAAACAGATTCGAATTACCTGTTGATAAATCTGAATAACGGGGTAGATAGGAACCAAACTGCAAGCTTATATCTCCAATTTTAGGTGTGATTCTAATAATATTCATTGGATTTTGAAGATATTGCATCAAGGTTTGTTCATTTGGCGATTGAACAGTAAAGTTAGTCTGATTAGATGAAATCATTATGCTGACTGGCAACTCAAATATACCATACGCCAGATTAGAACTAAATAAAAGTCTATGTAGATTTGCCGGACGCCGTGCATTTATTCTATTAGTTGAGTCCGGATCTTGATCTATGAAATATAAATCCGATGAGACTGATGCATTTCCATAAAACTTCCATTCGAGAGTATCAGTTTGAGAATATAAATTGATAGTGTTTTTAAATGATAATATGCCGCAAATGAGTATGTAAATATAACATACTCTAATAGTTTTAGTTCCAATATTGTAGCTAATTTTCAAGAAGATTATGAATAAAAGTTAGTATTAAATATTCATATTTTTTCCAAATATCAATGTTATGGCAATATAACTAAAAAATTTTATTCTGCAAAGAAAAATTTAAGATGAATAAAACTTTTTTAAAATTTCAATTTTAAAGAAATAAAAGAATCATAATATATTTTATCTCCCCGATAGAACTTAAAAATAAAAAGCCCGAAATCAATATCGGGCTTTATTTAAGGAAGGAAATTTGTATTTATTTATGAAAAACATAATCCTTTGAAGATTTAACAGCCGAATGGCAAGCATTGCACATACCATTCATCAAATTGGCTCCTCTTTCGGCGATTTGGTCGCCATTAAGCATAAACCATTCCCAGCCATTATGATCCTTATTAAAGTTACCTCCTCTTTTTGCCATTCCGACAACCATTAAAATAGTACCATCATCCTTCTTGGTTTCTTTTACAACAATAGTACCATTAGGAAATTGACCATTTGAGCTTCTCGTTGCATTGGGCTTATTCATATAGATAAGTCTCGAAACAGTGTTGTCATTTCCGCTATGAGCTTCTCCTAATGCCGGATCAGGTCCTTGCTTCGTTGCTGTTTTAGTCCAAGACATCCAATTAGTAAAATCGCTATTCGATGCAATAAATTCCTTTTCTGGTTCAGTTGAATTATCGCTTGAACAAGAATTCATGGCTATTATCAATGACAAGAATATAAATGTTGAAGAAAATAATTTGAAAATCATAAAAACTCCAATATTAATGTGAAAAATTTCTCTAAAATAATTGATTGGTGTTAAGCGTTTTGTCATTTATTTGACATTTGTAAAACAAAGTTTATTTTCCATTAAAAGAAAATGGATAGAAACAAGAAAATTTGGTATTTAGAAAGATTAAATTTATTTAAAATGCTCCCTAAATCAGAGCTTGATTTTATTGAAAAGATGACACTAATGCATAAATTCAAAAAAGGAGATAGTATCTACTTTGCTGATGAATACGCAACAAGAATATTTATTTTAAAAGAAGGTAAAATTAAATTGACAATATTATCGGAATCAGGAAAAGAAATGATAATTGGTATTATCGGGTCGGGCGGAATTTTTGGTTATTCACCTTTGCTCGGTGATTCTTATAGAAATGAAAATGCTAGATCTATAGAAGACTCAATTGTATGTAGCATTGTACATCAACATTTTATAGATTATGTTAGACAAAATCCAGACTTAAATTTAGAGATTACCAAACTGATTGGCTTCAGAATGAAAAAGATTCAATCACAACTTGAATCATTAGTATTCGCAAGTGCAGAAAACAGAATAAGGAATCTCTTAAAAGAATTAGCTAATGAATTCGGGAAAAAGTTAGCATTGACAAACGAAATTCTCATCAAAATGAACTTAACCCACGAAGATTATGCTAAATTAACTGCTACATCAAGGCAGATGGTTACTACTGTACTATCAAATTTAGAAAAAGAAGGTATCATCTCATATTCCAGACGTAAAATCTTTATTCACGATTTGAACAAACTTTAAACAATTATCATCATAATAGATTTAAGTCAGCTCAAATTTGTTTAAAACTTAACAAAATGGTAATTTTGTAATTTATTTTTAATTCATTACTAGATTAGGTTATACTATGGGGACCACATCGGATTTAAGACCAGGAATATTTATAAAATATAACGGAGAAACCTGCCAGGTATTAGAATCAGAGCATAGAACTCCTGGAAATTTAAGGGCATTTTATCAAGTTAAGATGCGGAGTATCAAAACCGGGCGACTTTTTGAAAATCGCTTCCGTTCTGGAGAATCTATAGATTTAGTTCGAATTGAAAAACGGGATTACCAGTACTTATACCGCGATGGCTCTCATCTGGTGTTTATGAATCTAGATACTTATGAGCAAATTCCAGTGGATGACTTCCTGATGGGCGATTCTATTCAGTTTTTAAAAGAAAATCAAATATGCCAGATTTCTTTCGAGAGCGATCAGGTAATCGCATGCGAATTGCCACCAACTGTCAATTTGTTGGTAACACATACGGAGCCGGGAGTACGCGGAGATACTGCTACAAACGTTCTAAAGCCAGCCACACTCGAAACAGGTGCTACTGTCCAAGTGCCACTTTTTATCAATGAGGGCGACATTATTAAAATTGATTCAAGAAATGCTTCTTATATGGAACGGGTAAAGGAATAATAATGATTGTCCATATTGTTTTATTTCGTTTGAAAGAATTTGCTGAAGGCAAAACCCGAAATGAAATTATTGAAATCATATTAAATCTATTATCAGGTTTGCCTTCGAAAATACCCCAAATCAAAAAATATGAATTCGGAGGCAATATTTCTAAATCAGAAAATTCAGCGGATATTGCCTTAGTTTCGGAATTTAACTCATTAGAAGATTTAGAATTATACAAAAATCACCCCGAACACAAAAAAGTAGTAGAATATATCAGCAAAGTAATCACCGAGACAAGAGTAGTAGATTTCGAGCGATAGCGTGAAGAAATTTATATTATTAATACATTAAATGATTGTTATTCAATCTGTTATTATCTTTATATCAAATGCTTTCTTAAAAAAAGTAGGCTTAAATTAACCTAATAGATAGATTTTTTTGTAATTTTGTATATTTAAAATTGGATAAAATAAATGAGAGCATTGATACCAGTCGGGGGAGCAGGAACAAGGTTAAGACCTCATACTTATACTTTACCCAAAGTATTGCTGAACGTAGCTGGTAAGCCGATATTGGCTCATATACTCGATGCAGTTCAGGAGCAGGGTATCCATAAAGCAACAATAATTACAGGCTATATGGGTAAAATGGTCGAAGAATATGTCAAATCAAGATATGATATGCAAGTTGATTTCGTATTGCAAGAAGAGCGGAAAGGATTGGGACACGCAATTTGGGTAGCCCGGGATACTTTCAACAACGACCCGCTGATGATTATTCTTGGGGATACTATATTCGATGCAGACCTTTCGTTAGCTTATAAGTCGGGCTATAATGCTATTGGAATAAAAGAAGTTGAAGATCCTAAGCGATTCGGAATCGTTGTAACTTCCAAAGATAATCTAATTTCAAAATTTGTTGAAAAACCTTCGGAACCAATATCGAAAAAGGCAATCGTTGGTATTTACTTTATCAACGAAACAGATAAATTTCGACTTTGCTTAACAGAATTAATTGAAAAAAATATCAAAACAGCGGGGGAATATCAATTAACCGATGCATTGCAGTTAATGCTCGATAAAGGCAGTAGATTTTCTACATTTCCCGTTGATGGCTGGTATGATTGCGGTAAACCAGAAACATTACTATCTACCAATAGATTTTTGCTCGAAAAGAACGCACTGAATAATAATGATATTCATAGCGATAGTATAATAATTCAACCATCATTTATTGCAAGGAGTGCTGTAATAGCACGTTCTGTTATTGGACCTTACGCAACAGTAGCCGATGGTGCAACAGTTACTGATAGTGTGGTTAGAGATTCAATAATTAGCGATGGGGCGATTGTGGCTTCATCATTATTGGATAAATCAATTATCGGCAATAATGCCGTTGTGAAAGGAAGATTTTATACCCTAAATGTTGGTAATTCAAGCGAAATCAATTATTAATTTATCAATACAAATAAGGTAATTATGACTGAGAATACATATCTATTTACTTCAGAATCAGTATCCGAAGGGCATCCGGATAAGGTTTGCTATCAAGTTTCCGACGCCGTTCTTGAT
>JBBISM010000012.1:0-6066 GCA_037441245.1 Ignavibacteria bacterium
TTGATAATCATTGCTTCAATGGCAAGAAACCATATACTGGCGAAACAAATCTGCCAGACAAACAATTACCCAGATGTCTGGAATGTGGAGGTTTGATTAGGCCATCGGTGGTTTGGTTTGGAGAGATGCTCCCCTATGGTGCCATTTCGAGCGCTGAGGAAGCATCCCATAATTGCAATGTATTTTTCACGGTTGGTACTTCAGCGGAAGTTTATCCAGCTGCGAATCTACCTATGATTGCTAAAAGAGGGGGGGCTTTCTGTGTTGAGGTCAATCCTAATCGTACACCAATAAGCAACTATATGGATATATGCTTGAGGGATAAATCTGCCCTTGCATTATCGAAATTAGTTGAAGAATATAAGGTATTTATTAAGTGATGATATGATTGTTGGAATTGGTACGGATATTGTGGAAGTCGAGAGAATAAAAAGTGCTATTGAAAAATATGGTCTGCGATTCCTCGATAGAGTTTTCACTGAAACAGAGCAGAAATATTGCGAATCTTTCAATAGTACTAAATATCTACATTATGCAGCTCGTTTTGCTGCAAAGGAAGCTTTTTCGAAAGCTATCGGAACTGGAATTACTCAAGGATTCAAATTTAAGGAGGTTGGAGTTGAAAATGAAAAATCGGGGAAACCCTTGATTCGTTTGTCTGGAGAATTGAAAGATAAATGGCAGAAATATCATATAGATGTATCTTTATCTCATACAGGCGATAATGCACTTGCATATATAATTATTACAAATTTTATTGTAAATAATCAGGAGGTTTTATGAAATATATTTCGATTTTGATATTTTTATCAATAATAGCAACAGGTTTAGCTCAAAAGAATCCAGAACTGCTTGAACCAACGAGAATCAATTATCCTTTTGGTGTTGGACCGTTCATATTTTCCAAAGCTGGCGTCAATGCTGCGGATGTAAAGGAGGGTATCAAAAATGGTGTAGCAATGTCTCCATTACCAGATTTTGGCGTTACTGGATATATACCATTTAACGAAGAGTCTAAAATTGGTGCAACAATAGATATAGCTTATTCAACGTATGCTTATCAGAAGAAACTACACGGAGATGAAGGTAATCCGTGGATAGATAAATTCCATTACTTTACAATTTCTCCGAGCATTCACGTCTGGGGCTTTTTGCTTGGGTTAGGTTTAGGTATTCCGCTTGGTGGTGAGTATTACAAAACAAACTTAGAATTGAAATCTGACGATATGTCTTTTATGGTTGAACTTCGCATTGGTGCAATGATTCCGATTGTTGAAAGCGATTTCGGGCGTCTCAATATATTAATTATGGGTGGATATTTTCTAACGGGTCAATTTACAGAACAATTTGCTAAGAGCGTATATATTGGTGGTGAAGGATTTAATACTCATCCAGCATCCTTGGGGTTAGGAATTAGCTATATATTTAATATACCTGATTAATTATTGCAATGGAAATTGGAAATGAGATTATCAAATTCGAGAATGCTACAAAAAAATTCAATTCGAAAACGATAATCAAAGATTTCAATCTTGGTATAAGTTCGGGTGAAAAATTAGCATTCAAAGCATGTTCGGGTTCGGGTAAAACCACATTACTAAATTTAATTATGGGGTTTACTCGTCTCGATGGCGGGCAAATATATATAAAAGGCGAAATTCCAACGAGTAAGAATATTTATCGCTTACGAGCCAACATTTCCTGGTTGCCACAGAATGTAGATACAATCGGTAGAGATGAAAGCGTTTATAAAGTAATCCAACGTCCTTTCAGGTATTCCGCTAATAAAGACAAGTTACCAAGTTGGCTTGAAATTGAGGAAATAGCATATAAATTGAATCTCGATTCAGCTCTTTTAAATAACCCATTCAGAAATTTATCTGGTGGCGAAAAACAAAGAGTAGGTTTGATGATATGCTCCCTGCTTGATGCTCCAGTGATTTTGCTTTATGAGCCAACATCAGCGCTGGACAAAACATCAACAGAAAAAGCAATTGATTTGATTATGACTAATAAGAAAAAGACGATTATTTCTGCTACTCACGATGATTTATGGCTCGGGGCTTGCACAAGAATTATAGAATTGGATGTTTAGTTGATGCTGTTGCAATGCTTTGATGATTGGGTGTTAACTTAATGCTATGGATTTCCGATTTCTCGGGAATGACACAGTTTTTAATTGCGAATGACATAATCTTGAGTTGTGAGATAAACTTTAGGAGCAAAATATTAGGATGATATGGATCAAAGTGCAGATATAAGCTGGCTTTCCTTGGGATTGGGATTTTTGCTATTAATAATACCGATAATCATTTTGTGGTTTTACCAAACGCGCTTGGTCAAACCGACTATTATTGCATTTGTGAGAATGTTTATCCAACTTTTTTTAGTAGGAATTTATTTGAAATATATTTTCCTATGGGATAGGTGGTGGATAAATCTAATTTGGGTAGTGATAATGATAATTGCTGCAGGATTAACAATAACGAAACGAACTGAATTAAATATGAAGTTGTTTGTTTTGCCTGTTATTATCGGTTTTTCAGCAAATGTAATCATCAATGGATTTTTTATAGGCTTTATCATTCTTGGAATTGACAATTTAATGAAAGCACAATATATGATACCCATATATGGTATGTTGATAGGAAATTCGATTGGCAGTACAATAGTTGGATTGCGTTCATTATATAATGGATTATCAAAGGAAGAAGAGCGATACAGATATACAATAATGTGCGGAGCTACGGAAGGAGAGGCAATATTCTCATTTGTTAGCGAGGCATTGAAGTCAGCATTAAATCCAATAATAGCCAATACTGCGACGATTGGATTGATATGGCTTCCTGGAATGATGACAGGTCAAATATTAGCAGGTAGCCAACCGATGACCGCCATAAAATATCAAGTTATGATAATTGTTACTATATTTGTTGCATCGGTGATTTCGCTATACCTTAGTATTATTACTTCTCAAAAAGTAGCCTTTGATGAGTTTTCTATATTTAGTAAAAATATTATTTTTAATAAATCAATTGAAAAATGATAAGAATCGAATTCCAGCATTTTGAAGGTTGTCCCAATAGTCCGCAAATGCTGGATAATGTTAAGCGGGCTATAATTGGATTGGAAAATCAAATAATTTTTAATGTAATTCTTGTCGAAAAAGATGAAGATGCTAAAGAATATCATTTCAGAGGTTCGCCAACTTTGTTGATAAATAATGAAGATTACGAAGGATTACTTGCTCCTGAAGAACCGAAATTAGCTTGCAGAATATACCCAATGGGATTACCTTCGCCAAAGGATATTCGTGATAAAATTTTGAAACATTTAGCAATTGACGAGTAAAATTTTTGTAAATCATACAAAAAATTAATAATTTTGAAGTTCTGAAAAAATAAATTGGAGCAAAAATGAATACATTAGATTTAGTTGAAACGATGTCAATAGAGCGGGCGATAGCTGCGAAAAAGACAAAAGAAGGCGATAATTATATTGAAATTCCTGACTTCAAAGCTGGTGATACCGTAATTGTTGCAGTGAGAGTAGTCGAAGGAGAGAAAGAAAGAATTCAAAACTTTAAAGGTATAATTTTAAAAAGACGTGGAAGTAGAATTAATCAGACTTTTCTGATTAGAAAAATATCAAATGGTGTTGGTGTCGAACGAAATTTCCCTTTATTCTCCCCGCTCATTCAAAGCATAACTGTTGTTAAAAAGGGTCGAGTAAGACGTGCTAAACTATACTACCTTAGAGGAATGTCTGAGAAAAAAATTCGGCAGAAAATAAAATAATTTAAAATTAATAAACGGCGGCATTGATTGGGTCGCCGATTTTTATGGAAATGTCGAATAAGCTACCCATATCAGTTTCCATCATAACAAATAATGAAGAACGCATATTAGCAAAAACATTGGAGAGCGTTACCGATTTTGCTGATGAGATTATCATTGTAGATTCAGGTTCGACCGATAGAACAATTGAAATTGCGGAAAGTTTCGGATGTAAGGTATTTAGCGAAGAATGGAAAGGATATGCTGAACAGAAGAACTCATCGCTTGCCAAATGCAAAAATGATTGGATTTTGTGTATTGATGCTGATGAAGTCATCAGTGATGAGTTAAAGAAGTCTCTTGTTGGGGCTATTAATCAACAAAAAGTTTTTGTATTTCAAATCAATCGTCGAACACATTACATTGATAAATTACTCAAAAGAGCTTGGCAACCCGATTGGAAACATCGGCTTGTCAATAAATTCGCTAATCCCAGATGGGAAGGCGAATTTGTGCACGAGACATTGAGATTTGATGTCAAAGCTGAAAAGCTTAAAGGCAATATAATACATTATTCATATCGGGACATTAATCATCATTTCAAAAAGACTTTTAATTATGCCAAATTATCGGCAGAATTATTGTATCATAAGGGAGTCAAATTCAATTTAGCAAATTTAATTTTTAATCCTATCATCAAATTTTTGCGATTATATGTTATTAATTTCGGATTTTTAGACGGAATTCGAGGATTCCTGGCTTGTATGAGTGCATTTTTCTATACTTTTTTGAAGTATGCTCTTTTATGGGAATTAGAAAATCAAGGAAGAAAATTAGATAATGGCAAATAAATTACTAAAGAAGTTTGAATCCATAATCCGCAGCTTTTTGTATGATATAATAAATATCCTCCTTCGGAATGAAAAAATAACCGAGAAAATCAATCCCCAACATATACATAAAGTACTTGTAATACGATATGATGTAATTGGTGATATGGTTGTAACATTGCCAATGATAAAACTGATAAAAGAATTGATACCCAATGCGGAGATACATTTGCTTGCTTCTGTAAGTAATTCGAAAATTGTTGAAAATGATAACATTATTAGCAAAATACATCTTTTCGATGGGAAAATAATCAAATCTTTCTTTAAGCTACATAAACTGAGAAAAGAAAATTATGATATAATTTTTTCGGCATTTTATACGCTTGTAACAAGAAATGGGATTATATGCAATATTATTGGTGGTAGAAAAGCTATAAAAGTAAATTTATGGCAAGATGAAAAGAGGTATGCTTTTTTTAATTATCAGTCGAAAGTAGGAGCTACCAAGTCATCAATGTGGGAAAAAATGTATTATATGGTTGCAGATTCTATTGCAGGTGGCGAAGAATATGATAATTTTGAGCCATATTTAACAATACCAGAAATTTCGAGACAAAATTGTTTGAATAATTTAAAAGACCTAAATCTAAGACCCAGGAATTTTATAGCAATAAATTTGTCGGCGGGTAGAAAATATAATTTATGGTTTAATGATAATTATGTGAGATTAATTTATGGTTTGATAAATAGCAAGATTTCGGCTAATATAATACTTATTTATCATCCCCAAGATATCAATATTGCATCAGAAATATTTAGAAAATTTGCTACAAATTCTGAAGTAGTAAAATTATATCCAATTACTTACGATGTGTTGGAAATTGCAGCTTTATTAGAAAAGTGTCTATTATTAATTACTCCTGATACTGGAGTGGTGCATATTTGTTCTGCTTTAAAAACACCAGTAGTGGCTATTTATAGTGAAGAATATACCTTTAACTTGTGGAAACCTTATAAAATTAAATACCGTGCTTTGATTTCAGAAGATAAAAATAAGATGATAGTTAAACCCGAATTGGTTTGTCTGAATACATTGGAATTATTGCGAGAACTTGATGAACGAGAAGTTATATAAAAGATGTAATGAAATAGGTTTTAAACCAAGTAATATTTGCGAAGTTGGAGTTTATAAACCAGAAACTTCTAATGTATTATTATTTATCAAAGATGGAATTCAATCTACTCTCATAGAACCTGACCCAAAGTGCATAGCAGAGATTGAGAGGTATTTCAAAGAGTTTGAGAAAGTACGAATTATTCCCTGTGCTATTTGGGATTCAGCAAGTGAAATAAAGCTCTACCGATGTTCAGCATCAACATTTGTGGGTGAAGTAAAAAATTCTCCAGCAGTAATGAATGATGGTTATATTCCCAAAGAAGAAGATTCTTTCCCAGTAAGG
>JBBISM010000012.1:6093-15893 GCA_037441245.1 Ignavibacteria bacterium
ATTTGACTTGATTTCAGTTGATACCGAAGGTTGCGAATGGTATGTATTGAAAAATATGATAAGCAAGCCCAAAGTAATATCACTGGAGATGAAATGCAAAAAGTATATTAACCCTTTCTACCAAAATATAGAAAGCTGGATGCTTGATAATAATTACAGATTATGGTATAGCGATGGCTCTGATAGAGTTTATATTGATAATTCGATTCAAATTCCTTTACTACTAAAATTCAAATATATTTACCGAAATCTTTTTCGATTGGATAAATGAAATTTGCCAAAAAGATAGAGTTGAAAGTTAGAAATTATTTTAATTCTACTTTTGTCTCCAATAATCAACCAAAATTGATTGAAAGAGGGGAACTATGCGATGAGTTCAGGTCAATAACAAAAGTACTAATACTCAGGCATGATAGAATTGGCGATGTTTTGGTTTCAATTCCTGTACTAAAAACGCTTCACCAGAATTTTCCCGAAATTGAGATTGATATTTTATTAAGCGAGAAGAATTCTGGAACAGCTTCAGTGGTTCAAAATTATTGCAATAAAATCTGGATATTGCAAAAAGACTTTGTCAGTAATTTTGGTTTAATCAAGCATTTAAATAAAAAAAAATATGATATAATAATTGATTTATTTGATAACGTCTCAACTCGTTCAAATATATTATTAAGACTTATTAAATCAAGATATAAACTCGGCTTTGATAAATCAAATAGAGGGAATTATACACATATTGTATTAATGCCCGATAAATCCAAAGTACACATAGTCGAGAGAATATACAAATTACTGTACCCTTTTGGAATATCCATTGCAAGAGATGATATTCGTCTTGAATATCCGATTGGTAATGCAACTATTGAAAAAGCTTATGCTTTGCTCGGTAGAAAGGAGCATAAAATCAGGTTAGGTATTGTCTTGAGCGGTTCAGACGAAGCTAAATTCTGGGGGACAGATAATATTATCAAGTTTGTCAATTTAATGAATATCAGTTGCAAGAATTTTGAATTTGTCTTGTTTGGGACGAAAAAAAATCAAGATATTTTATACTCAATACCTCAGGAGACAAGTATCAAAATTGCTCCTTTTACTTGTTCATTAAATGAATTTGCAGGTATGATTAGTATATGCGATTATATTCTATCCCCAGATACATCAGCAGTACATTTTGCATCAGCATTTTCTATCCCTTGCTTAGCTTTATATTCTGTGCAAAGAAATAGCGGACTAATGCCCTGGTATCCGTACAATTCATCATATAGAGCTGTAATTACTGATGAACCTTCAATTTGTGCTATAAAACCTGAAGATGTGCTTGAAAAATTTATTGAATTGTATGAAGCAACAAGATAATAAAATAAAAATATTATTTCTTCAGCTCGGAACGATAGGCGATATGATACTTGCAACGCCCTGCTTTCGCTTGATTAAAGAAAAGTATCCCGATTCTGAGTTGAGTGTTATTTGTGGGGGTAGAAATTTTGCTGTGATTGAAAATAATCCATTTGTAGATAATATCCTAATACTTGATAAAAGCCCCATTAAGTTAATGAAATTCATCAAAAAATTAAGAAGTAAAAAATATAATATTTATATTGACCCCAAATCCCATTATTCAAAAGAAAGCAGAATAATTGCTAATTTAGTCAAAGCAGAAAGAAAAATTGGATTTAATACACTCAAACACTCATTAAATTTAAACTCTCAACACAAAACTATCGAGCATTTTAGCAAAGAAATACTAAGAACTATTGAACCTTTGGGAATTTTAATTTCTCGAAGGAAAATTTTGCCTGAGATATATTTAAATGCCGACTCTGAGCTTTATACAGAGAAATTCATAAATGACAATAAAATAAAGAATTTCATACTCATCAATATTTCTGCAAGTAGAGAGCATAAACAATGGGTAGTCGAAAAATGGATTGAATTGATAAATTATTTGTTGGAACGTAATTATACAATTGTCTTATGTTATGCTCCAACTGAAAAGGTTTATGCTCAAAGGATTTATGAAAATTGCAATAAAATTTTTCTTTTCAACTCACGTTTAATACAAGATATTTTTAGTATAGTGAAAAGAACTAATTTGATAATAACGCCAGATACATCATTAATCCATATAGCATCAGCATTTGATAAACCATTACTGGCACTTTATAGCGGTATAGAAGAGTTTAATAAGAGATTTGCACCATTGAGCGAATTACAATATATTATTTATGCTGAAAAAGATTTAGATACTATTAAGGATATATCTGTAAAACAAGTTATTGAAGGATTCGAGCAAATAGAATATAAAATTTAATGTAATAAATATTGTGGGGACATAATGCACTGGATTTACCTGTTCATTGCTGGTATTTTTGAAATAGGTTGGCCATTAGGATTCAAGCTCTCAATAATTACCGTAAATAAGCCATTTTGGATAGTTTTTGCTATAGTTTCGATGGGGCTGAGTGGATTCTTTTTATGGCTTGCTCAAAAGGAAATTTCTATAGGTACTGCTTATATTATATGGACTGGGATTGGAGCGGTGGGAACTTTTATTATTGGAATATTTTTTTTCAAAGACCCAATCAATACAATTAGAATTTTGTCTGCTTTTTTAATTGTTGTAGGAATAGTTGGTTTAAGATTATCTTATTGATGTATTATATTTTTTTTAAAATTGGCGATAATAATATTAGTGTATTGAAAATACAATGGACAGCATAAATGGGAAGATTTCATAAGAACAATTTTCAAGTAAATTTGAATTTGAATATCAGAGGGCTTGAGCAATCAACTACCTTGCTAATCAATGAGAAGTCAAGGGAATTGCAAAAGAAAGGGAAAAAAATATACAAATTAGGCTTGGGTCAATCCCCTTTCCCAGTTCCAGAAATAGTTGTTGAGTCATTGAGACAGAATGCACATCAGAAAGATTATTTGCCCGTCAGGGGTTTGCCTCAATTACGAGAAGCAGTTGCTGAATACAATTGGCGTGAGCACAAAATTAAATCAAATCCCGATGATATATTAATAGGGCCTGGCTCGAAAGAATTGATATTTTTATTACAGCTTGTTTATTATGGAGACTTAATTATTCCAACACCGAGTTGGGTATCTTATTCACCTCAGGCGAGAATAATTGGTAGAAATGTTCAATGGGTGCAAACGGGATACGGAGATAATTGGAGACTGAACCCTGAAAGATTAGATTTGATTTGCAGGACTGACCCTTCGAAGCCTCGTATAGTAATAATCAACTATCCAGCAAATCCTACGGGTTACACTTATCCATTGGAGAGACTCAAGGAACTTGCAAAAGCAGCAAGAAAATACAATGTTATACTCATCTCAGATGAGATCTATGGAATGATTCATCATACAGGACAGCACGTATCAATTGCACGATTTTATCCAGAAGGTACTATAGTAAGCAGTGGATTGAGCAAATGGTGCGGAGCTGGTGGATGGCGTTTGGGGACCTTTTCGTTCCCGGAAAATCTCAGATGGCTATTAGATGCGATGGCTACTGTTGCAAGCGAGACATTTACAGCAACAAGCGCTCCAATTCAATATGCAGCAGTTACTGCCTTCAAGATGGGCAATGAAATGAATGAATATTTATATTTTACTCGCAAAATATTGAGAGAAATAGCAAAATATTTGGTTCATAAATTAAAAGAAATGAATATTGATTTGCAATTGCCTCAAGGGGCTTTCTATTTATTTCCCAACTTTGAATTTTACCGTGAAAAATTGCAGAAGACAGGGATTTATACTTCTAATGAGCTATGCAATACTATATTGTCTAAACTCAATATCGCAATGCTACCAGGAAGTGATTTTGGGCGGCCACCTGAAGAATTAACAGTTAGAATTGCTTATGTTGATTTTGATGGGAAAAAAGCATTGGAATCAAGCAAAAAATATGGTCATAATGGAACAAATGGAACAATGAATGGTACTTTTATCCGTGAAAATTGTCAACCTTTGGTTAAAGCATTCGATTTATTAGGGAATTGGCTTGCAGATTTATAAATAATAATAGGACTTTTATGAATAAAAAATTATTAATTGTAACAATTATTATCTTCAGTTATAGTTTTAATCTTTTACTCAAAGGCGAAGAAATGCCAGCATATAAGTTATTTACTAAAGATGGAGAAGCCTCTAATTTCGGCAATTTATTGAGTGAAGCTCTTAAAAATGATATTGTTTTTTTTGGTGAGTTGCATAATAATCCAATTTGCCATTGGCTTCAACTTGAGCTTGCCAAAGGTATGTATAAAAATATTGGGAAAAGATTAATCATTGGTGCTGAGATGTTCGAATCAGATGACCAATTGAAAATTGACGAATATTTTTCAGGACTGATTAATCAAAGCAATTTCGAAAAGGAAACTAAGTTATGGAATAATTATAAAACCGATTATAAACCATTCCTTGAATTTGCTAAGGATAGCGGACTAAAATATATTGCCACAAACATACCCCGACGTTATGCTTCTTCTGTCTCAAGAAAAGGTATAGCAATTTTGGATACCATAACTAAAGATGGACAAAAATATATTGCTCCTATACCAATCGAAGTTGACCTCGAATTGCCAGGATATAAAAAAATGAAAGAAGAGATGAAAGGTTCGCATGGAGCAGATTATATTTCAGAAGCCCAAGCAGTAAAAGATGCAACAATGGCTCATTTCATAATTAAAAATTTTATTAAAGGAATGATTTTTCTTCATATAAATGGAACTTATCATACAAATAATTATGAAGGGATAGTTTGGTATATCAAGAGAAAAAGCCCGAGTTTAAAAGTAATGACAATAGCAACTGTCGAGCAAAATGAAATTAAACTACTCGAAGAAAAGAATATGAATCTTGCGGATTTTATTCTTGTTATTCCAACAAATATGACTAAAACATACTGATGATTATTATGCTGTTTTTTAATCCTTCAATGATTTTGCAATCTTTTTAAAATCATCTTTAAGAATTGTAGCATTTTGTTTAAGAGTCCAACAAAGAATTTTGTAATAATGGTTCTTTGTTTCAACGGCAGTAACTAACATAAAGAAGCCTAAATCATCTTGGTCCCAACTCATTTCGACTTGTGAATGTTCATTACCATTAGCAGTAAAATTGATTACCTTGCTAAATTCTCTTCCTGATTCTTCATTTTTATAATCTCTGAGAAAATGCTCTAAAAAATCTTCAGGGTCAACGAATTTCATTCCCAGACTTTGGAGATGCTCTTTATCATCTTCGATTACGATAACATAAGCTTCTTTTGTTTCGTTTTTGTATTGTAATGATGCAACATCATTCAAATCAAAAGCTCTAACCAAATAATCTGGTGTTTCCATAGTATAGCAATGCCCTCCTTTTTGCGTTGTCCATTTTTGGGATAGAGATGTATAATTTGTTAGAAGAATTAATGAAAGAAGAATGGGCAGAAATCCAATAGGATGTAAATTTTTAGGAAAATTCGTTTGAAGTTCGTTAAATGTTATCATTATTCATCCAATCTTTTTTCGTGTAAAAAATTTAGTGCAAAATTAAAAAATATTTTGTTTCAAATAAATTTAATTAATTTTCGTATTCTAAATAGGACATAATAGTCCTATTTCAAAAAATAAATTCGGAGTTATGATGGAATTAAATCAAAAACCAGATGTTGACTTGAGAGTCAGATCACAAGTTCAATATGCAAAAGCACTATTATCATACCAGCAAGGTGCGGTTGTCAGCAGTACAATTGTAAAGAAGTCAACGGGCAATATTACTTTGTTCGCATTCGATGAAGGCCAGAGTTTAAGTGAACATACAGCACCATTTGATGCATTAGTCTATATCATTGATGGTGAGTCGGAAATTATTATTTCTGGTCAATCTTATTATTTAAAAGAGGGTGATTTGATAGTGATGCCTGCAAATGAACCCCACGCGGTGAAGGCAACTAAACAATTTAAAATGATGTTAGTAATGATTAAATCATAGTTAGAAAGGATATGAAATGAGTGAAATAATAAACAACAAGCAAATGCGAATCGAGACAATGAAAAAACTTATCAGGCAATTACATTCCGGTAGTGATGAGGAGATAATTAAAAGCCAATTAGGTCAAATTTTGCAAAGTGTTGACTATTCTGATGTATTTATAATGGAAAATCAGTTGATTGATGAAGGAATTCCAGCTGAAAATATTCGAAAATTATGTGATATACATACTAAAGTATTGAGACAGCATCTTGATTTGCTGTTACCCGTCGAATCAATTGAAGGGCATCCGATACATACTCTTAGACAGGAGAATAAAGAGTTACAAAAAAGAGTAGATGAAGCTAAGGCATTAATTACGAGACTTCAAGATATTGACGATGATGATATAGCGGGCTTTATGAATAAGTTACATAAGATTTTTAATGATTTGGCGGATATTGAGAAGCATTACTCTAAAAAAGAAAATTTGATATTTCCATATTTTGAGAAAAAGAATTTCACGGGACCATCAAAAGTAATGTGGGGCAAAGATGATGAAGTGAGAGTGTATCTCAGAAATGTTCTTGATGTATTAAATTCAGATGAAAGGTTAAACAAAGAAGAGCTATCATTTTATATTAGTCAGGCAGTAAATCCTGCTTTAGATGCAATAACAGAGATGATTTATAAGGAAGAAAAGATATTTTTACCTATGGCACAGGAATTATTAACAGAACAGGAATGGTATGAGATTTATCTTCAAACTGAAGATATTGGCTATTGTCTTTATGTGCCAACCGCCGAATGGCAACCCGAGGGCGGTAAACACGAGATTATTAGCGAGATTACTAAATTGCCCGGAAAAATAAAATTACCAACAGGTTCATTTTCAGTGGAAGAATTAATGAATGTATTCAATACAATGCCGTTTGATTTAACTTTCGTAGATAAAGATGATACAGTTAGATTCTTCAGTGAAGGTCCAGATAGAATTTTCACAAGAACGAAAGCAATTCTGGGACGCAAAGTTCAGAATTGTCATCCACCTGATAGCGTGCATATTGTAAATCAAATTGTATCTGATTTTAAGGAAGGAAAGCAAGATAGAGCTAGATTTTGGATAAATTTAAGGGGGAGATTTGTTTATATTGTCTATTATGCTATACGTGATGAAAATAATAGTTATTTGGGTACCCTCGAAGTTACCCAAGATTTAACAGAATTACGAGAATTACAAGGAGAAAGGAGATTATTAAGCTATGACAACTGATAAATCAATAAAAATTATTATAAATGCTGATACAAAGCTTTTTGATATTTTGGAAGCATATCCCGAACTAGAGGATTATATTATGGGGTTAGCCCCGCCTTATAAGAATTTAAAGAAACCGATATTACGAAGAACTATTGGTAAATTGGCAACAATTGATAAAGTGGCGAAAATTGGTGGATTGAAAACCACTGAATTGATTAATAACTTACGAGGAAAAGTTGGGCAACCATTGCTTGAAGATGAATTTAATCCTATTGAAACTGAAATCAAATCAATTCCTGATTGGGTAAATGGTGAACCCGTTACCATTATCAATGGTATCGAACTACTTGAGCAAGGGATACATCCGCTCAATATTATCATTAATGAAATGACGAAATTGAGTTCAGGTCAATTTATTTTACTTATTACAAACTTTTTACCCGTCCCGTTAATTGATGCGATGGAAAAAGCAGGACATTTAGTAAATACTATTGAACAGGAAGACAATATATATAAAAACTACATTTTAAAGTCTTAACTATAAAAACTTTTCTTTATATGGTAAAATTTTCACTCGAGTAGCACCATTTGTAGAGCGAATCTCGGGATTGTACATTGCTTCTGCATTTATAGGCGGCAAGCGATATTCGCCTTGATTGACAACACGCAGTAGATAGTTGTATTCTTTGGTTGAATTCGCTTTCAAACTTGTAAAAATAATCAATCTATCATCTCGGACATCGAGAAAATCAATTGTCATTTCATTAGCTTTTGGAGTCAACATTGTTGATAATGCTGTCAATCGGGGATTTTCAATTTCGAATCCAGCTGGGATTAAATCGCTTATTGCGATATTATCTGTGGAACGAGTGCCACCGAATAATTTAATATTACATAATACCAACTGTCCTTGATGGAAAGTATTATCTATTGGCTTGCCTGTGCGATAATCTATGTATGTCCTTCGAATACTCATAAAAGAATCCTCTTCATTAATTTTTGTACCTGTTTTAATACCTCTAACTGACCAAAAATAATACATTTCTCCAGTGCCTTTCGACCTGACAAGAACTTTTTGTCCATCGAGTTTTCTGGTATCAAGGGAAATATCTTTTCCAACTGTTGCTGCAATTATTATACCATCTACTAAAATTTCGACTGAAATCTTGCCATTTGAAGATTTTTTTGCAGCTTTTCCGAGAGCTAAAAATGCCCAAGCAATCTCTTGTGTAGAATAAGCAGAATTGAGCAATCCTGTGATGTGTTTTATCAAATATGGAATTTGCTTATTTCCGGGGTCTTTATCGAGAAGTATATTTAAAATAATAGCATTGGTGCGCAATTCAGAATCAAAGCAACCATTACTTGTTCGCTCCGGCTTTTCAGTTGTTAATGATGCAGGAATAATATCGTAATATGTTGACCATTTACCTGAATTGGCAAAGGAAGCAGCGAGTAAGTATTTTGAATCATTTGATAAAAATGAATGCCTTGCTCGATAGTAATTCATTGTTGATATATCGCTCTTTCCAGCCAAAGATAGTATATATAAGGAATAGAAAATTTCTTTTGCAGGAATGACAGTTGTCTTTCTTTTGCCATTTTCGTAATAAACATAATTATATTCGTTTCGTTGTTTCGCTAATTTGCTTAAATATGAAAGGAGGCGATTCAAGGTTTTTTCAGAAACATTATAACCTGCTTTTTTGGCTTCAATTAAAAAATGACCAGCATAACAAGAAGACCACCAATTAGAATTGTATCCACCTTCCCAAAATGCAATTCCACCATCGTATAGTTGCATTGATTCTATTTTCTTGATTCCTTCTTTTACGAAATGAACTGGAGGATTGATTGAGTAAATCTCAGGCGAAATAAGTTTAGCAAGTTCGGCATAGTACAACTGTGGAAAGAGTTTAGAAATAGTCTGTTCTATACAGCCATAAGGATAACCAATGAGATTTTTCAAAAGTTTAGCATTTTTAATAGCTGGGAATCGGCTGAGTACTAAAGTTCTTTCGAGATTATTTTTTAAAAAATTTGGAGGAAGTTTCAGTTCAATTTCAGAATTTCCCCGCAATTCGCCAGAACCGCTTTCTGTAATATATGGAGATGCTGGTCTGACGGATATTTCTGTAGTATCTTTAAATTTATCATTACAAATAATGATGATTTTACCTTTGTCAATATTGTCTTTTGCATTAATTTTAAAATATGCTTGGGCAGTCGAATTTGGATTAATTCGAATATTTTGTATTTTTTCGGATATTAAATTTAATGCACCTTCTGTTCTCAACTCTACTTTTGCATTTATTTCTTTTGAAGTAGTATTAATGACTGTAACAGGGGCAACCAATTCGTCACCGATTGTTAGAAATCTTGGAATTTGTGGTTCGATAATTATGTCGTCATAAACTTTAACTGAACTTTCGGTTGAACCAAATCTTTCATTAGAATAAGCAACAGCCATTAGTCTAATTTCGCCGTGAAATTGTGGGATAGGGATTTGTATCCTCACCTTGCCATCAGAACCAGTTTTTCTAATTCCGCTCCAATATGATAACAAATG
>JBBISM010000012.1:15905-19338 GCA_037441245.1 Ignavibacteria bacterium
GTGCAGGAATAGGATTGAGCAGTCGTTTTCTATAACCATCCATTAAATCGAATTCATCACCACCGCCAGGAGATGCATTATTAGATATAATTTCGGGTAGTAAAAACTTATAAATATCATAGGAATTGACCTTTAATGCTCTTTTCGAGTACATAAATTTGTATGGGTCAGGAGTGAGGAAATTTTTTATTTGCAAAATTCCTTCATCAACAGCTGAAAGCGTGATAAAAATATCTTTTTCTGGTAGGGTTTCTATTGTTACATCAAGTTTTGAATTAGGTTTGATTGATTGGGATGTTGTTATTTTCAATGGTAATTTATTTTCAGGTTTTTCGACGCTTACGGATGTGTAACCATACCCAACAAAGAATGGAGTACTCGCTTCAGAGGAATGCTTTTTAAATAAGGTGGCGGATATATATATATTTGGTAAATATTCATCTTTTATATTAAGTTGAAGCTCCGCAGAATTATTGTTAACTTCAATGTATTTATAATCGTAAATGCCGTTTCTTTCAATTGTTACAAATAGTTTTCCTGAGAAAGGGCAGGTAAATAAGATTTTTGCGAGGTCGCCAGGTTTATAATTTGTTTTATCGGTTGTAATTTCTACCTTACCTTCTTTGTTGACATTGAAAGATGTTAAAGTAGAAGTTTCATAACTATAAGCATAGAATTCTGAATACTGATAATCATTGAATTCTGGTAATGAAGCACGTAGTTGATACCTGCCTGACTTTTCGACGGCAAAGTTTAGATCGGTAATGTCATTTAAAATGATTTCTTTTGTCCATTCTGTAATTTCTTTTTCTTCTGAACTATAATAAAATCGGTCATCCCAATTTTTTTTGAGAACTGTTTTCCATTCGAATCGGACGAGAGAAAGATTGACTTTTTGTTTTTTTATTAAATTGCCATTATCATCGAGAGCAATTAGTTTGAATTTAATCGGTTTTTTTGTAGAAAAGTAGTAGCCGGGTGATTTTATTCCCATGAATTTATCTCGAGAAAATATATCAAAATCAATCGAACGATTTACTGCTCTGCCTGTTAAATCAAAGACGCTAACATAAGCTGTAGCATTGATGATACCGGGCTCGTCCCATAAATACGGGATTCTAAAATTAAATTTTCCGATGCCATTATTATCAAGAAAGCCGTCAAAACTTAATGATTCATAGTATTTGTTTTTTATAATTCCAGATGAAAAATCGAAATCTTTGAATTTTTCAGAAATGAAAGGTTTAACTTTGAATAAAAGATTCGTTTCATATCTTAATCCTGCAGCTTTTGCTCCAAATAAAAATTCGGATTCAATATCGAAAGAAAGTATTTCTTCTGTATAGAATTTTTTCTTATACTGCTTGAGAAGAACTCTAATTTTGTCAGGCATGAATTCTTCGATACTGAATTTATAATTTCCGATAATTTTATCATTGCCAGTATATATTTCGCAAGTATATTCGCCAGTTTGAGCAAATTCTGGAATTCGATATATTACCTCGTAAGAGCCTTGCTCGTTTAAAATGTGTTTGAATTCTTCAATTAATTTTCCGGTTGGAGATATTATTTTTGTTATTACGGGCATATCATCAGGTATTTTGTAATTTTTGGTTCGTATGATGGCGGATAAATAGGCATTTTCACCTGGTCTATATATATTTCTATCGGAGTATATGAAAGTTGAATATATTGCAGATTGTTCATTTAATCCGCCAATATCGAATCGAGATGTTTCAACCCGTGATTCGACTAAATCTATATAATTGAAATCGTTTTCCGATTCTGCTGTAACCATTCTAAGATTGAAATCACCAATTTTTTCTTGTAAATCTTTGAAATAAGCCAAACCTGTTCTATCTGTTTTTGTTGTGGCTAAGGTTTGGTTGTTATCCGAAATTAAATTGACTTCAATATTAGCCAATGGTTCGGCTTCTTTAATTGAGTTTACAAATAAGAATAATTCATCATCGGATTTTTTAGCTATTAGTCCTAAATCCGAGACAGATAAAATTTTAGTATCAGTTATCCAGGGATTTTCAGAAGAGATTACGTTAACGACATATATACCTTTAGCGGGGTGCTTGATAGCACTGTCAAGATTGATAATTACTTTTTCTAGCCAATTTTTTGAAGTTCTTAATGATATTTTATCTCTGTAGATTATCTTGCCGTAACGGTTTGTATAGATATAGGGATTATAGTAGTAATCGTCTTCCCAATCATAGTAATATAGATTAGATGTGAGAAAAATTGGTAGATTATTTTTAAATATTTTGGAGACTTCAATTTCGATTTCATCAATATTTACTACATTGATTTGCAGATTTTGTAAACCGCCGAGCATAAGGTATTTGCCTTTTCTATCAGCAAAATTTATTGATGGTTCAATATCAGCAAGCGAGACAATTTCTTCATAATCGTTATTGAGTTTTCCCCCATAAATACCTGGCAATCCCTTTTTTATAATTACTTTAATAATTCTATCTTCGGTTAGATCACAATTTAGATGTAATATATTATCCTGAGTATAAAAGCTATAATTTCTCTTTGGGTCCAAGAAAACAAATTCTTTAATTTTTACTTCATCGAAGGGCTGGGTAGATTTAATTTGAATCCATCCAGAATAACCATCGAAGCCAGCAGCAATTCCTACTATCTCTAATTCGGTGATTGGGGGTAATTGTTTGGTAATAATTTTTGTTTCGCTCAATTTGTTATTACCGATAATCGTTGACAAATCTTTATTTATTGTGAATTCGATATTCTGAGTATTTTCAGTTTGTTGAATTTCGGTTATCATTAATGATATTGTTGAAGAGGTAGCTTTTGTTAAGATTTTGAAGTTGCTTATTTCTTGGTTATTGATTTTTATTTTAAGATTTTGAGCGAGGTTTTCGGGATTGATAGGATAAGTGAAATTCAATTCGGCTTGAATATTTAGTGTATGCTCCAAGCGTGGGATATTTGACCAAAATAGATTTAATGATTCTATATCGAAATCAGCAGTTTTAAATTCAAGTATCTGAAAATCAGGGAAATAGTCAGTATCGAATAAAACTTTGTCTGTAATTTTTGCCTTGTAACTTTGCATTGGTGCAAGTGCGATATCGGGAGCAAATATAAGAACGCTATTGGAAAGCCATTTGTATTGACCAGGGATTTTGGGCTCGAATTGAATATATTCATCGCTTTGCCATTGCCCCTGTATATCAATGGGTGCAAGCGGTTTGCTAAATTCGATGCGAAATGTTGTTTGGGATTTGACTACTCCAATTGGTGAAAAATCTAAAATCTGCACTGAGTTCGAGGATACACATCCGAAAATTATTAGTGTGATTAAAATAGTTGTATAAATTCTCATTTTTACTCCAGAATTATTTGTTGATGAGAGAAATAAAAATTACAAAAATTTTTAATGATTAAATTATAT
>JBBISM010000012.1:19438-23277 GCA_037441245.1 Ignavibacteria bacterium
TATTTGTTGATGAGAGAAATAAAAATTACAAAAATTTTTAATGATTAAATTATATGTTAATGAAGATTTTTTAATTAATTATGCTGAATTTTTACGAGAACATATTAATGGATGAATCTCTATCAATGAATTTTCTCACAAAATTTGATAGCTTGCGAAATATTTTTCTCTTTATTTTTAATACCGAGATTATTTTCCAGAAAGAGTTAGCTCGGCAACTTTAATAGTCGGACCGAATATATTGCGGTTCTTTTCAGGGTCATTACCAATCATTTCAATATTATTCAGTATTTCTGATAAATTACCAGAAAAAGTAATTTCCATAACAGGATAGGAAATTTCGCCTTTTTCAATCCATAATCCAAAAGCACCACGAGAAATATCGCCAGTTGTTGGAACAGTACCTTGCCCGATGGTATTAACTAATAAGAAACCTTTGTCAGTTGTTTTAATGATTTCATCTTTAGTATAGTTACCCTCTTTCAGAAAGAAATTAGTTGTACCGCCAGCATTGCCCGTAGATTTTAGCCCTAATTTTCTAGCGCTATAGCTATCGAGTAAATAACTATTCAAAATACCGTTTTCTATAGTATTTGTTTTGCGTGATGGCACCCCTTCGCTATCAAATGGTTTGCTCCCATTATAACCGATAAGCGTTCCATCGTCTATTATTGTGATATTTGAACCAGAAATTTTTTGCCCAATTTTTCCTGTTAGGAAAGACCTGTTCGTATAAATAGCTTGCCCGTGTATGCAAGTAGCTAAAAATGATAGTATCGAAGCGGTCATTCTCGGCTCGAAAATCACTGGAACTTTGCAGGTTTCGATTTTCCTTGCATTTAGCATTCTGCAAACTCGATGGACTGCTGTTTGGGCTATTGTTTCGATATGTGGTAAGTCGTCAAAAGAAATTGCTGATTCAGATGCACCATCTTGATATTGATTTTCACCTTCGCCCGATTGTAACCACACACCAGTACTGCATCTGCTTGTTTTATTTGTTCCTGTAAACCCGTTTGAATTACTAAGATAATATTCGAAAATTGATGTAGAAAAGAATGAACCGAGAGAGAGTCTTATTCTTTTGTCCGACTTAGCGATTTTTTCAATTTCGATTGAGTTAGCAATTTTCTTCTCTGTTGGAATTTCTTCTAATTTCGGGTCGAAAATTTTTAGTTTTTCATAAGATATTTGAATTTCTTCTTTTTTGGGTAATTCAGCATATTCATCAGGATTAGAATAATTAACTCTCTTGATAGTGCTTAGTACTAAGCTTTCCAGTGTGTCTTTATTCAAATCAGATGATTGTGCAGTTGCTACTTTATTATCAACAATAACTTTGAGGGACAGAGATGAAGAGATTGAATCTTGCAATTTTTCGATTATCCCTTCACGAACCTCAACAGAGAAATGTTTTGATGTACTAATTGAAACTTGGGTCTGTTTTGCTCCATTTTTTTTTGCAAAATTTACTAATTCTTGAGTTAAATCAGAATAATTATACTGTACATTTGTCATACAACGCCTCCAACAGTCATTTTATCAATTTTTAAAGTTGGTGTACCGCAGGTAACTGGTACACTTTGCCCACTTTTACCGCAAGTGCCGAGGAAAAATCCCATATCATCGCCAATCATTGATACTTCTCTTAGAATTTGTACATTAGTTCCTATTAAGGTAGCATTTTTAACGGGATAAGTCAATTTCCCATTTTCTATCATATATCCAAGATTGACGGAAAAAGTGAATTTTCCAGTATCGTTGACCATTCCGCCTTGATAAGTTACAGCATAGAAGCCCTTTTTGACTGATTCGATAATTTCCTGTGGGTCTTTATCGCCCTGGGCTAAAATCGTATTATTCATTCTCGGTATTGGCGGATGGTGATAGGATTCTCGCCTGCCGTGACCATTAAGCTTATGGCTCATAATCTTTGCTGATAATCTATCGTTTAGGTAACCAATCAGTTTGCCTTTTTCGATTAGCATAACATTTTCTGTTGGTATTCCTTCATCGTCAATATTTAAGCTACCACGATAACCATCAATAGTAGCATCATCATAAATAGTAACGATATCGTTTGCGACCAATTGATTAAATTTATCCCACATAATTGAAGATTTTCTCCAATTTTTATCGGCTTCGAGTGGGTGCCCGACAGCTTCGTGAATCATTACGCCTGATTGGTCTTTGCTTAAAACGACAATTTGTTCGCCGACAGGGGCGTTTTTGGCTGAGAGTAGTGTTATTGCTTCATTAGCAGCTTTTTCACCGATTGTTTCGGGTTTGACTACTTCTTCAAAATAATTTTTACCAATTCTACCACCAGTATTAGCCGTACCAGTGTTTTTCACGCCATTTTTTTCTGCAGTTGCGACGACAACCATTCGAGCCTGGGGGCGAGTATCAAAAACTAATTCGCCTTCACTATTGGCAATAGCGACATATTGAATTTCATCAGATAGAGATGCCATTACTTTGCTGACATAATTCATATTGATTGCAGAATCGTATGCTCGCCTGACTAGTGAAATTTTGTAGTCAATTTCTGATTCTGTTAGATTACTTTCGAGGGAATAAAAACGATTATTATGCAAAATTGTATCTAAATTAGCAATTTTGATTTTCGAGGTTGAATCATTTGCAATTGCACCAGCAGTGCTGGCGGTTTTTAAAATCTGTTCGAATCGTAGATCGTTGGTATGTGCGTAACCTGTTTGTATGCCATTTATGACTCGAACGCCAAGCCCAAATAGAATATTTTCGGATGTACTTTTGACAATATCTTCTTCTAAGGTAATCGAACTTGATATCCTATATTCAAAGAAAATATCTGCAAATTCACCGCCTTTTTCGAGTGAAGTTGATAATATTTTTTTTACTTGCTCTTTAGATAATCCAAATTTATCGAGAATATTGACATCAGCTTTTGGGGGCATATCTTTTGAAAATAATCTGGGTAATTGCGGGCTAATCATAATTGTACCCACTCCTATTCCTATAGTTTTTAAAAATTCTCGTCGGTTTTTCAATTTTATTTTCTCCATTTCTATAATATAACTTATCACAAATATAATTTTTATTTTCAAAATTCCTTGCTTCAAAAGTTGCTAAATATTCCACAAATAAATTTCGGTATGAAAAAAAATTTTAGTTATGTTAATTAAAATTATTTTTTTTGTAAAAAAAATTTTGATGTTAAAATTATTACGGAGAAAAAAATGGACAAAGGCAATTGCGGTATGGGTACAAAATGCGTTCATTCTGGTATTAAAGAAGATGAAACAGGGGCAGTTGTAACCCCTATTTATCAAACTTCAACATTTAAATTTCGTGATGCGGATCATGGGGCGAGATTATTCAAAGGAGAGGAAGAGGGATACATTTATACACGTATGAGAAATCCAACTGTCGAAGCAATGGAGGATGCAATCGCCGATCTGGAAGGGAGTGCGAGAGCAATTGGTTGTGCAAGCGGGATGGCTGCAATCAATTTGTTGTTTAGTGCTACTTTGTCTGCTGGCGACCACGTGATTTGTAGCGAAGCTGTTTATGGAGCAACAATTTCAATATTGCAGAATCTTTTTTCGCATTATGGGGTAGAGTTGACCATTGCTGATACTTCAGATTCATCTATTGTCGAATCTGCTGTTAAAAGTAATACAAAATTGATATTTATAGAAACGCCAGGAAATCCAAGTTTAGTTATAAGCGATATTTCGGCAATTTCGAAAATTGCAAAGGAGAATAACATAAAATTAGCAGTAGATAATACTTTTATGAGTCCAATATTACAGCAACCTTTCAAATTTGGGGCTGATTATGTTATCCATAGTTTG
>JBBISM010000012.1:23339-24557 GCA_037441245.1 Ignavibacteria bacterium
ATGCAGAATATCCACATTTCAGGAAAATGTCTAATTTGATAGGTGGCGTTATTGACCCATTCAATGCCTTTTTGGTGCATAGAGGTATTAAGACTTTGCACATCAGAATGAAAAAGCATTGCGAAAACGCTGAGATTATAACAAATTACTTGAAAAATCATCGCGGTATTTCTTGGGTAAATTATCCTGGGGATAAGAATCATCCACAATACGAGATTGCCTGCAAGCAGATGAGCGGTTTTGGAGGGATGATTGCATTTGAGCTTGAGGGTGGATTAGAAGCTGGAAAAACATTAATGAACAATGTCCAGGTTTGGCAATTAGCGGTTAGCTTAGGTGGAGTTGAGAGTTTAATTCAGCATCCTGCAACAATGACCCATGCTGGAGTTCCAAAAGAATTAAGAGAAAAAGCCAAAATCACTGACGGACTTGTTAGACTTTCTGTCGGCATTGAAGATGTAGATGATTTAATTCAGGGTTTAGAAGCTGGCTTTAAATATATTGATTAAATGTCATATTTAATTATCAAATTCTTCGTAAATGGATTGTTATATCATATGGACGATAATATAAAACAGAATATTTCAGTTTATCAACATTAAATAATTTGTAAACCACCGTAATTTTAATTGTTGAATTATGGAAGAAATAGTTTATATTCTTTTTAATTTTTTCAACAATAGCTTCTTCTTCAATCTTCTTCAATAGGATATGTATAATAGAACATAGCTAAATTTTGTTCTTGAAAGACATCATCCACATAATTACTTAAATTATAATAAAAAATTGAATTATCAGGTAAAGTAATGATATCTTGTTCGTATTGATTTATTGTGTTGGATTGTCCTTTTGTTTCGGTGCCTGCATATTGTCTGTATGTTCTATATGATGGGAGATAATAATATGGAGTTATAGTCGCAAAATCTAGTTTTTCAAAAGTTGTATAAGAATATGAATAATATGGATTTGCCCAACCAACTGGGGAATAAATAAGAGTGTCATTCATAGTTAAAGCAAAATATTTTAAATTTAGTATTATTGGTTGATTACTAATATTTCGTATGCCTAATGTTAAATACCTTGAATTTTCACATTGATTTTTCAATTCAAATGAAATAGTCTCATCCTCTGATTTATTGCAATTAATGCACTCAATATTATGTTTCGAAACCTCTGAAAAATGGGAATTGATTTAATCCGTTATAGAAGTGAACCGTT
>JBBISM010000013.1:0-15026 GCA_037441245.1 Ignavibacteria bacterium
CATCTGATTAGTTCGGTTATTTGGATTGGGGGATTGATTTATGTGGTCTTTGTACTTTTCCCTTCGATAAATAATCTTCAAGGCTTAGAACGTGCTAAAGTAATTGGTTTTGCTTTGAGAAGATTTTCTCTTATTGCATGGCATTGTATTGCACTATTGTTGATTTCAGGATTAATTCGTGCTCCGCATAAATTAATGTTTAATATAACTACCCAATATGGAGTGATTCTAACAATCAAGCACTTATTTGTGATTTTGGCGATTATTTCTTTTGTATTATTATCAATACATATCAATAAACATTTCAAACCATTGCTCAATGATTATCAAATTGAACTAAAAAAGGATTATCCACAAATAGAATTGAAACTCAAATTTTTATACTCTGCAAATATGATTATCGGAATAACAATTTTATTAATCGTCTTCTTATTTAATTTTGGATTTTAATGAATGAACCAAAGAAGAATTTCTTATAATTTTGGATAATCTTAATGAAATAGATTCCTTTTGGTAAATGACTAATATCAATTTTATTATTTCCAGCGGGAATAATATTCCCAGAAACAACATCTTTGCCAAGTACATCAACGATAATGTACCTCAAGTCTGTCAATTCGTTAGAATGAATGAATAAGTTATTTGTCGTTGGATTGGGAAATATTGAAATTTTAGAATTAGAATCGTGGTTTAAATCAACATTGACATAAGAAGAATTTATTTTCCCAGGAGTTCCATTTAAAACATAGGAAGTGCGCCAGTTTTCGGGCAATGTATTGTTTAAATCAGGATTAATAAGTTCGAGCGGATAACCTGTTCCGTTAGCATTTGGATCCCAAGGATAAGTTGAAGTATAATTTACGGAATCAATTAAAAAACCATACTTATCGTAAAGCCGCACCATATCTTCGGTTCCGAAACCGAAAGTAAATTCACCAACAAAATTCTTAACATCGGGATGGATTTTCTGAAATTTGCTTATTCTTTCTACTACAACTAAATAGTCAAATGCTTTAATCACAGTCCTTTCTGGAAATTCGAAAACGTGTTTATCATTATCATCTTTCAATTGCCAGCTGGTTATATCTACCTCAATATCATTCGGATTGTATAGTTCAATCCAATCCTCGCTATCGTATTCTTTTGCGGGTTTATACATAATTTCGTTAATAACTAATGCTGGGCTTTCTTCGTAATCGAAAATTGCCTTGAGTTCTAATGAATCGGTCAATGTCAGGATAATTTTATTTGATTTGAATAAACTATCGCCCTTCCATCCGATAAAAGTTATTTCTGGATGTTCTAATAATTCGATTTCGATTGGTACATCGTTGAAATATATCCCGGAAAATGTAGTGTCATTGACTTCAATTGAATTGATTCGTATTTTGAGTGGTTTCTTAATGTTCGATGATATCTTTAAATGAGATATTCCACTAAGATTAAATAAATCAACAACTTCTTGCCGATAATACTTGGCTCTATTATTTGCGAAATATCTCATTGCATTTATTGATGATTCAAAATTTTGCACTGATTCTTTATGAAGTGCATTCTGTCGAGGTATTTCATTAATAAATCCATTAACCAAATAGTCTAACAAATGCATGAGTCTTTCGGATAAGAAGTAAGAATTAAGTATATCGGCGCTACGGTTGATAAATTTTCTTCGTATTTCTTCATTTTCGAATATTTTTTGAACCAAGAGAGTAAAGGTTGTTTTTTCTTGGTCGTCGGCTTCGAAGAATCGTTTTATTGATGGATAATCTGGAGTAGTAAATTCATCATATCCAAAAGACCAATCTAAATCGTGTGGGACAAATCTCCATCGTCCGTCATAAGAACGAGAATGCCATAGCTTGATATTCCAGTTCAACCAATCATAATTCGACACAAAGAATTCTAGCACTAAATAATCTATTAGATTATCTATGTCTAAATTTTTGTTTATGAGTTCATATCCTGCTTTCGTATTTATTTCTTCGCTCGTCAATTCATCGGTGAATTTATAATATGAGTTTATCGAGCCGTTATTGATTTCCTGAAATAATTTGAACAAATTGATAGAATCTTTGGCTATATTGTATTTTGTGCTGAAGTAATCCGCATTTGTATGTTCCCTTAAATTGTAAAGTCCAAAATATTCTCCATTTATGAAAACATTAACTGGCTGATATTCCGCGACGTCCATTGTTCCTAATTTAAGTGCTAATTGATGTGCGTATGCGTCACGTATATATGCTTGGAACCAATCCCCGCCAGCATTTCTCAATAATATAGATTTATACGTTTTTTGTGACTTATCCCCGAAAAATTTGTGATTTAATTCGTTATTTCCGAGAAAATTTCTTGCATTTATTCTAAATGAGGGTTGTAGGGGATTTCTGGTAATCCCATGCCCCATTAGTTTTAGTTCTACTTGAGAATTATACAATTGGTTAAAGTTATTATCGAAATATTCAAAATTGGCTAAGACCCTTATATCACTAAATATTCTATCGAATAAACCAGTTGAATCATTATTTCTGAAATCCTCACTCCTACTTGATATTGATATTACATTGATGCTTGAGCTATCATTGACAAATACAGTGTAAACAGCTGTATTTCCTGATAAATAATTATTTCTGAAAGTTTTAGCTTTTAGCACAGATGTTCTATGAAATATTAATCGTTCGCCTTTATATTTCAATGAATTTGGTTTTGGCTCGCTCCCATCTGTTGTATATCGTATTTCTTCCCCTGCTAATGATTCTATTGAGACGAAATTAATGTTGTCGAAAAAATTATGACTTCTTTTGATTATTGGTGTACTTGTAATCCCTAAATAACCTTTCGATTTATTATTCGTCTCATTAGGTGTAGCTTTTGGGAAATAAAGAATAATATTTGCTCCGTCTGGAAGATACGTCCGCCGCCATATTAGAAAATCTGAGTGTGTCAACTAAATTTCCCTTGTCGTCCCATAGATAAACAGCATCGTTCGATTTATTCAGTGCGAAATTTGTGTGCATTTCTTTAGATTTATAAATTCTACCCTTCTTGCTTGTGTTAATGTCAATAAATCCGAGGTCCTGCCAAGTATATTTATTGGTTTCCGTTAGGAGCTCAAAGTTCGAGAACGAGAATTTATTAACTATTTCGTCATCATTGCTCGCTGCTGCCAAACCGACATAAACAGGAATATCTTCAGGGAACCAGATTTTATTTTCTTCCAATACGTATCCTTCTTCGTCAGTTGCGTATTTATATATCCATTCTCCGTGCCGCCGTATTTTCAAAAAGCACGTTTTATTATGATTCTCGAATTTTGGGAATTGGTATTTTGCTATTGGATGAGTTGAATCTCTATACGTTAGCCAATAGAATGGATTATCATTTTGATTCATAACATAGTATCCAACAAAGCGAGAATTACTATCGAGCGATTCTCGGATGTGTAACCCGCAATGAGCATCTCTGCCCGGGATATATCTTACCGAATGGACTGTAACTTTGGCAACAAAGTCTCCATAAACTTTTCGATACAAGAAACTAAAACTATCATAGAATTCATAGTGATGAACGCCAGCTCCATTGGATTCAATATTGAATTTATTGGAAACTACTGTATCCCAAGCGCTTGCATAAAGTGTAATAAATGATTTAGGTTTGATTATTGTATCCGGGAATATCCAAGCTTTGTTGTAATCGAGTTTATCATAAATTCTAAATCCTTTGAGATTTATTGCCTGCTCTCCGATGTTAAATAATTCTATCCAGTCAGGTGTCTTATAACTATCGTCGTATAACGTTCGTGCGTTCGTTGCCATTACTTCGTTAATCTTAAGAGGAGACTCTGCTGATAAATAAAACCCTGGAATTGAGAATATTAACAAAAAAAATATTAACTTAAATTTCTCTTTCATCAATAATTTTAAATTTCATATAAGAACAAGACGCAAATTAATTAAATTATGAAATATCTCGATTATTATAGATGTCATTTCCGAAAATTCTGGAATACATCATATCCAGTTCGGCAATACCGAAAAAATAAAGTATTATTTTGAAAACGAGAATAATTAAAAATTGTTATATGATTTCCTATTGATTACTATAGATGAAATATTTATTCAGCCAAATAACATTTCTTTTTGAAAGTTCCAAAGCGAAGCGTAATATCAAGTTACTTTGGAAATTTTTTCTTGTCTTATTTGTAATGATTATATCATATAGCTTCCTTTTTCATATTTTAATGCTATACGAAGGGCGCTATTTTAGCTGGATTACTGGTCTTTATTGGACATTAACGGTAATGTCCACACTTGGTTTTGGTGATATAACATTCCACACCGATTTGGGCAAGATTTTCTCAATATTTGTGCTTGTTTCGGGAGTAGTTTTTTTATTGATTTTATTTCCATTTTCATTCATTCGTTTCTTTTATGCCCCCTGGATTGAAGCCCAGGCAAAATTAAAAGCACCAAGGGAATTGCCTGAAAATACTTCCAATCATATAATCTTGACAAGTTTTGATGATGTTACTGAAGCTCTGATAAATAAATTAAAAGCTTACAAAAAAGATTATGTAATCATTGTTGAAGAGTTTAATAAAGCACTTGAATTAAATGATTTGGGCTATCGAGTAGCTGTAGGTTTGCTGGATGACCCTCAAACATACCATAAAATGCGAGTTCAGAAAGCATCGCTCGTTGTTGCAGTTGCTAATGATGAGTTGAATACTAATATTGCTTACACAGTAAGAGAAATTTCTGAAAGTATTCCGATTGTAACTAATGCTAATTCGCAAGATTCCCTCGATATTTTAGAGTTGGCGGGTAGTAATTATGTTCTAAATCTCAAACAATTACTCGGGCAAGCTCTTGCTCGTCGCACTGCTGTTGGTGGCGCAAAATCAAATACAATTGGTCAAATTGATAAACTTATCATAGCGGAAGCTCCTGCTATAGGAACGCCTTTAGTCGGAAAATCACTTAAAGATAGTAGAATCAGAGAAAAAATTGGTATAAATGTGGTCGGCATTTGGGATAGAGGTATATTTAAAATACCGCGCCCCGATACAATCATAAATAACTATACTGTTTTAGTTTTAGCTGGTTCGCAAGAACAATTACAATTCTATGACGGGCTTTTTTGTATTTATCATACATCGGAATCACCTGTATTAATTTTGGGTTATGGTCAGGTAGGCAGATATACAGCCGAAGCGCTTCAAAAAAGGAATATAAAATACAATATAATTGAAAAAAACCCTGCTTATAGAAATAACGATCAAAATATTATTATCGGTAATGCTGCAGATTTGAATATCTTAAAACAAGTTGGCATTTTTGAATCGCAATGTATTATTATCACTACAAGAAATGATGCAACGAATATTTACCTTACAATTTACTGCAGAAGATTACGCCCAGATATACAAATTATTAGTCGTGCTAATCTTGATAGAAACGTATCAACTTTGCACAGAGCAGGTGCCGATTTAGTCTTATCCTATGCTTCGCTCGGTGCTAATACTATATTGAATTTCTTAGAGAAAGGCAAAGTTTTAATGTTATCTGAAGGTCTTGATGTCTTTAAAGTGAATGCCCCATTATTATTAATTGGAAAGAAAATTAAAGATTCGGCCATCAGGGAGCAAACTGAATGTAATCTCATTGCTGTTATTGATAATGGTGAAATGATTATAAACCCAGTGCCCGAAATGATAATAAAAGATAATTTTGAGATGTTACTAATTGGTAAAGTTCAATCCGAATTGAAGTTTCTGGAGATTTTTGGAAAATAAAAAAAGTGCTGTCTCATAAGTCATTATCTTTTGGACAGACAAGAATGTCTGTTCTACTAAATCCTTGAAATTAATGGTAGGTCAAACGTCCTCGTCTGACTATTTATACCAAAATTTTCTCTTTTGAAACAGTCTCTTCGTCGGCGTGACTGGATTTGAACCAGCGACCCCTTGCACCCCAAGCAAGTGCGCTATCCGGGCTGCGCTACACGCCGAATATACAAATTTAACGTAAATTAATCTCAAAAACAAATTCTAGGGTATCCACATAAATCTTGTATAATTCTTCATTTTTCATCGGATTCAAATAAATATTTATTGATGATTGCATCAATTTCGTTGAAGGTGTCAGTTAATAATTCGTTTTTTATGATATAATCGAACAAATGTTTTTTTTCTAATTCCATTTTTGCTCTGTTGAGACGTTCATTAATTTGTTCTTGCGATTCACTTTTTCTGTTTGTTAATCTTTCAGCAAGAGTATCAATTGATGGGGGTTCGATAAATATAAGAAACGAATCATCAGGATAAGCCTGTCTAATTGACAATGCTCCTTGGACGTCAATATCGAAAACGATTATAAGATTGTTTTTTAACGTATTTTCGACTTCGCTTTTCAATGTGCCATAATAATTACCGAATATATATTCATATTCGATAAGCTCGTTGTTTTTTATTTTGTCCTCAAATGATTCTTTTGTTAAGAAATGATAATGAATACCGTCCTTTTCTCGTGCTCTTTTTGGGCGTGTAGTTGCTGAAACTGAAAACTTCATCATTGGATATTTCGATAATATATATCTTGCAATAGTTGATTTTCCGCCACCGCTGGGCGAGGAAAGTACTAAGAGATTCTTCTTTGTATTATAATTTTTCATAATTCATATTCATTGTTTTCTCATACTTTTTGAAATTTTTTTGTAAACGGGGTCTGTGCATTTATCCGACAAAATATTCAAGGCAGGGCTTCTTGATTGAATTAGTGAAAGATATATCTCTTCTCGGAAATTGTCGGGCAAAGTTCTGAAGCGTTTTTTATAATTCTTTGCATTTTTATTGCTGATGTTGCTTTTATTGGCAAGAGTAGCAACAAGCGATTTGAATTCCTTTGCTGAATTTGATTCGAGTATTGACAAAATTATCGAAAATTCAATATAATCTGTATCTCTAATTCCTGCAAATGCTGGTAAGCTCAATTCAGTTTCGCTAATTACTTTATTTTCTGTGAAAAACTGAGTATCTGTTTTACTGAGTGTGTAAATTGCATATAATCTTGTAAGTTTATCGCTATCGTGAGTCATTTCAATATATTGTGTTGAGTTTTTATAATTCAACTGGGCTAAAGTCCATAGAGCAATACATTTTATTGCAACATCAGGATTAGCAAGAAATGCATTAATGATATTAGCGGTATCAGAAATTTTCATTAATCCAGTTAGATGAATTCCCAGTAAATTCTCAATATGATTTGAACTATTTAAATAATTTGAGATGATTTGTTTCGCATGGCTTTTAAGTCTGTCGGGGTAAGCTAACAATAGTTTTGATAATACTCTTAGTTCAATATTTATCGAAGGTTTTTCCCTATTTTTTATATATTGAAGGGAATTGTTATTGTCAATAAATTCTTTTAAAATTTCTTGGAATTTAGTTGAATCATTGTTAATACATATCAATAATGAGAAAAGACTTTCGAGATTCTCAAAGCTTTTAATGCTGAAATCATTTTTGTAAGGATATTTTTCGATATAACTTGATTTTGTAAATAATTCATTGAAAGGTATTGGAAATTTAGAATCTTTGTCATCGAAAGGGTTTAAATGTTTGAATTCTATGGTATAAATTGGATTGCTAATCTCTATATTTTCGGAATTAACATTTTTTCGAATGAGAAGACTTGTAGCAAATATAGACTTGCTATCTGTATCTGGCATTTTTCTTATGAAGTAGTCGTTCTCTGAGTAGTCATCGAAGAGAATTGAAAAAGAGAACCCCCCTGAATAAGCTTGAGCATTAGTATTAGCTGTATAAACATCATTGCCGAAATAATCTAACAGGAGTGCAAATGAAAAATCTTCCGAAAATGCTTGCGAATTATCGCCTGATTGGTATCGGTCATTGCCATTTCTATCAATTAATGCACCGATTGAATAATAATTAGCATATCCTTGCGATGAGTTATTCGCAATATAATTATCGTCTCCGCTTGCGTCATATAGAATTCCAATACCTCCAGCCGTTGCATAAGGGAATCCCAATGAAGCACCTTGTGAATAATTATGATAGGGAAGAGAATTCTTTTTATCATTTAAGTATGGTTGCGAGGCAATATAATTATCATTTCCAGCAGCATCAACGAGTATTCCCATAGAAGTGCAATATGCTGACCCCTGTGTAAAATATGTGCCTCTATAAATATCATTTCCTTGAGCATCAACAAAAAAGCCCCAACCATAGTAAGCAGAGCCAATTGAGAATCCACGTCCTGAGTAAATATCATCCCCATAATAATCAACAAGAATACCCACTCCAAACAAAGCACTACCGAGTGAGAAATCGCCCGATGAATAAGAATCATTTCCTTCGAAATCAATCAAAATATTAATACCGAAAGCCGAACCACCAAAGCAAAAATCATTACCAATATAAATATCATCACCGCTAAAATCAATGATGCAAGATATTGGTGATTTCAATCTATTTTTTATTGAATTATTATTAGATAAATAAGTATCATTTCCGCCAAGGTCTATAATAATCAAAAAATCTTCCGAATAATTGTCATTACCAAATCCACCGAGAGCTATCTTACCGAGTTCAGTATCAATAATTGTGGTTTTCACGTGCTGTCGGTAAAAGTCCAAGTTTTTGCGGGTTAGTTCATTGACTTGTTGAATTGATAAATAGAGACTTATTGCTATAGATAAAATATCTGACTTTTTGATTTTTTCTGATTTTTCAGCAATAAGCGATGCCTTGTGGATTTGTTGATGTATGTTTTCGTAATATTCTTGTGGGCTTCTGGGAGTGGTATCATAACTTGTAAACTTGATTTCATTTAGAATTGAAACAATATCGAGTAAATTAGCAAAATCAGAAAAAAATTCATCTTTGTCTAAATACTCCATTGCCAGAAGCATTGGTGAAATATATTGTCTTAAAATATTTGCTTCGATTACTCCTGCTACTGTGTTGGTATTCACATTTAATTTCTCAGTGATAAAATCATTTGGTAATAATCCGCCTGTAATAAATTGTTTGTAGTCTTTGTTGTGCAATAGTGGTACAATATGTTCTCCCGATGTTTGAGATTTATTTACGATTAGTTCATAGACACTTTGTGGGATTGTCTCGATGTATGCTATTTTAGATGGGTCTTCTTTTAATGAGTTTAACAATCGAGATTTAAATTTGACTGAGTTTACATCGGGTATATAAATCTGTTTCCTCTTGATTACATCACTAAAAAAACTATTATTCCTGTGAAAATGGGAATTGCTTCTTTCCTTAGATAAATTATAATTTTCATAACACAGAATCCCGCCATTAAATAGTAAAATTGATATTAAAGCACAAATTAACTTCATTTGAATTATCGTAAAATTCAACTTTCTAAAATTCAATTATACAAACATTTTCTTACATAGGAAACATTATCGAGTACAGTTTAATATTCTAAAGATTTACATTCCATAATTTTATTAAATTTTTTTAAAAAAGTTATTATTTGCTATATTGCTCATAATCACTTTGCAAAAGGTCATATTTTTGAAGTTAATCCTTTGCATACTTTTTATAGCATTGACTTATAGCATCTGTCGCAGTCAGAATATTGTTGTGAGTGAATATCCTAACTTGCGTAATGACCCGACAGGTGAATGGGTTGAATTGCTCGTTATTGAGGATAATTCTGATTTGCGTGGTTTCATTCTGCGAGATAATTCAGGTTCTTCCCCGCCACCTGTCAATTGGCGTGGTGGGGTCAGATTTCGCAATATACCTTATTGGCAGGGGTTACGCTCTGGTTCGATTATAGTGGTAAATTTCCGAGGCAATATTATTGTTGATTCATCAAAATCTGATGGCTATATTGAGTTAGGTGCTGAAAATGATTACTTTTTTGAAAAGGTCTGCTATTATTGTCCGCAAGGTTGGTCAATTAATGCTTTGAATATTGCAGAAGCTTCTGATATTGTGCAAATATTAGATAATAACGATGCTCATATTCATTGTCTTGCACATATGCCTTCCGAGGGTGGAGATTTTGTTAATATTGAGGGAGGAAAATTATCTGCATCCTCGAGTATGACTAATGCTACAAGTGTATCAGTTGTTCCAGGTGAATCAATTGATGATTTTATAGGGGGTTTTGATGCAACTGGTTCAAAAACATACATTAGCCCAGTTGTAACAAAAGGTCTACCAAACAACGCTATCGGTAAGGAGAATTTGAATCAGAAATTTTGGAAATATCTTCGTCAACCAAAATGGAGTAATCCTAGGATTATTAACTATCGAATTGATAGTGAAATTGTGACATTGGAATGGAGTTCTGCAGAAGATTTATTACCCTCCGATTCCTTAACTGGTTATCTGCTTGTGAGATTTCTTGAAAGGGATAGTGCTAATGCTCTTTCTCCAATAGATGGGAAAGTTTATAATACAAACGATAGACTTGGCTCTGCAGAAGTAATTGCGAATATTCATAAACGCAGATTTTTAGATAATTACGAATTACAATGCGATGAAAATAACATTTATCGCATATATGCTTATCGTTTTAATTCTGATGATTTAGGGTTTGACTCCAATCCTTTTAATCGAAGGGGTCGAATTTATAATACAACAAATTATGCTCAAATCAAGCTTTCTAAAGATAAAATTGAGAAAGTGCAAATAGCTATCGAGAGCGAAAATAATGTTTTATGTATAGGTGATTCGATAAAAATTATTGTAAAAGATAGTATTTATGAGAATTATAGTTATATCTGGCTTCGCGATGGTGCCATAATTAAGAGCAACACAAATTATTTAATTGTCAAAGAAGCTGGGAAGTACAACTTAAGGGTAGTTTCCGGACAGGGCTGTGAAGCTATTTCAAATGACATCGAGATTACTACTAAAGAAAAACCGATTTCCGAATTGTCAATAGATGGGAAGATAATAAAAAGTGATACTATAATTCATATTTGTTCAAATGAGAAAATTAATTTAAAAGTTTCAAAAGCAAGATACTATGAGTGGTTCAGAAATAGTGAATTTATCAACATAGCTTCTGATTCTTTAGTAATAGATATGGAGGGTGAATACTTTTGCATTGTCTATGATGATTTTTGCTCTAATAAAACAATTAGCGTTAGGATTATCCATAATAAAATTGACTTCTTAACTGATAAAGATACTATTCATTTTAATTTTTCTGAGGGTATTAATTATATTGATACTACAATAGGTATCATAAATAATGGGACTGATGATTTATATATTTTGAAAGCGGATATTCGACTGCCGAAGAATATTACAATCATATCGCCAATTGATTCATTGATAATTATTCCCTTCAAATCTCAAAAAGTATTATTAATCCGTTGTGAAGCTAATTTTTCTGGTATTGCAATTGAAGACTTGATAATACAAGCTGATTGCGGTGAAGTTCGCTATGTAAAATTAATTATAAAGCCAGACAAGCTGGGATTAACTGCAAATGACTATGTTTATGATTTTGGAGAATTTTTGCATTGCGAACTATCACGCTCGGATACTACCATAGTATTGCAAAATCCAAGTAAATCAACAATCACAATCAAGAATATTTTTGCTAATTATCCTTTTGGAGTTGAAAATATCAGTTTGCCGATTCTCATTGAAGCAAATGGGACATTCTTGCTGAATTGCTCGATAATTCAAGCTACTCCTGATACATACATTAGTACATTGGATATACAATATTTCTTCGATGATGATTCGACGAATGTTAATAATTTAAAAATCACATTGACAGCAAAAATTTTAAAAGCTGAATTCTCAGTCGAATCGAATGTTATGATATTTGTTGTCCCCGATTGCGAAAATACCTCCGAGCAGACATTGATCATTACTAATACTGGAGATACAGATATAACCATAACAAAAGAATGTGGAAATACTAATTTTAAGTTTACAAATATACCGATCTTGATTCCACCGAAATTAGAAAGTGGTTTGGTGATAAAATTCGAACCTGGTGATGATTACGAAATGGGAATAGATTCATTATTAATCATAACAGAGCAATGCGGTATTGCTCAAACGATTTTTGTGGATAACTACCGTAATTATTATGAATATACGCTATCGAACGATAGTAATTACATTAGTGATATTACAATATGCTATGATTCAATCCATTATAGCTTCTCCAATCATCTAATATTAAAGGGTTCTTACTCGACAGCACCCCAAATAAATAGAGTCATTATCCAGACAAATGGGGATGAATCAATTACTGTTAATTATAATTCTGGCGATATATTAAAAGACACAAATAATATTGAAGTAAACATTAATTCCCAAAAAAGAGCCAATTGCAAGGGGCGTGTTTTGTTTGAAATTTATCCTTGTTTTGATACCATCACGTTAAGCTATAATCTCAATTTTGATTATGCGCTGCTGGAATTTGAAAATACTGAGATTACTTTTCCGCAATGCAAAATTGGAGAAATAAGATATAAAGATTTTCAAATTTTTAATAAATCAAATTCGCCAATAATTATTGATAGTATAGAAATTGACAATAGTAATTTTATTTTTATAGATGCCTTGCCTTTGCGACTTGAGCCAAAAAGTAACAATATTATTCGTGTTGGATTCTCGCCTATAATGGAAGGAGAATATTTAAGTAAGATGTATCTATTCCAATCAGTTCCTTGCGATAAAATGTATGAAGTTATTTTATCGGGAAATGCATCAATCCAGTCTGATACTAATAGAGTTATTGCTATAATACCTAAAATAAAGTCAAGAGCAGGGGATAATATCAAGTTGCCATTAAGGATTACGGCTTTACCACCATTCGAATTATCACAGTCAAATATAGTAGGGATTGAAATAAGATTAACCTTCAATCCTAAGCTATTTGATTTTTCGAATGCTTTATCTGGTAGCGTATTTATGACTCAAAATCCTTTCATAACGATAGTTAAAAATTCACCAGGGGATTTAACTCTATTAATTGACCAAATCAATCCTTCATTGCTTTCGAACGGCGAATATCTTGTGATTGTTGGTGAAACTTTGATTGGTGATACCTTAATTACACAAGTTACTATTGATACCTTAATTTTCTATTCAGATATTGAAATAGGGTATGAGAAAATTGATGGTGAGATTAGTATAATCGGCAATTGTGAGTTTCAACAACGATTAGTCAATATTGGAAGTGAATTTAAGCTATCTCTTCAAGTTCGATTCGAACAATTGCTTGATATTTATTTTTCTGTTATAAGCAATGAAATATGCTGTATTAAGCTATACGATATTTCTGGTATCCTTGTTGATGAAATTCTCTGTGATTATTTCCAGATAGGTGAACATAATTTGAAATATTCGCTGAATAAATTTGCTTCTGGGTTATATTTTATCGTTTATAACAATGGTTCATTGAAAAAAGTCAGGCAACTCATCTACCTGAAATAAATTCTATTGCAAACGTCATTACAAATGGTTTAATCACCAATTTGAATCATATCAATGTGTCCACAAAATAAAAAGCGTTATCCTGAGACCTATCACAGAAACAATCATCGCAAGATAACGGAAATCGAGCGAACAAGACTAGCCAATGGAATAAAAATTATTACTGAAAAGACCAATAGAGTTGAATCTTTCTCTCTTGGTATTTGTGCAAGTGCAGGTTCCCGAGAAGATGCTGATGGATATAATGGTACGGCACATTTTCTCGAGCATATTTTGTTCAGATTATCCAAGCACGGTTCAACCAAAAGGTTGAATGGTAAATTCGAATCAATAGGTGCTTATGTCAATGCTTACACGGCTAAAGAATTTACTTATTTCTATGCACGAGCTTTGCAACCCAATTTTAAAAAAGCCTTCAATCTATTGAGCGATATTATTCTCCCCCAAGAATTTCGTGATAAGGAGATTGATGCAGAACGTAAAGTTATCATTGAAGAGATTAAGTTGTATAAAGATGACCCTGAAGAACTAATTTTTGATACTGCAGAAGAAATCATATTCGGTGAACATCCATTAGCCAAACCAATTGCTGGCGATATTCAAAGTGTAATGAGTATTGATAAAGAAATTATCGAAGCATACTACTCTGAATTCTATCATCCAAACAATATTGTTATATCTGCGGTAGGCAACATTGAACATCAGAGAATCGTAGATTTTGCAGATAAAAATTTCGGAAATTTAAAATATAAAGTTAATCAAAAGCAAAGACTAAAACCTAACAATCATATTCCTCAAAACCATCAACTTAGACTTCCAATCCAACAAGCCTATTTACTCTTAGCTAGAAGGATTAATGGAATTAATACATCTGATAGGTATCCTTTGATTTCATTAAATGAACTATTTTGCGACGGTATGAGTTCACGGCTTCAAGATAAAATCAGAGATAGATATGGGCTTGTTTATTCGCTCGATTCTGACCTATATTTTTATTCAGATGAAGGTATTTATAGCATTAGTGCTGTTAGTGATAAGAAATCTATTGAAAGAGTTCAGGAGATTATTTTTAATGAAATGGACAAATTGCTGAAATATAGTATTTTCAATTCAGAACTACAAAGAGCCAAAGAACAGCTTAAATCACGAACACTAATTGATAATGAAGACCTGACATCTAAAATGAAAAGTCTCATAAAAAGCGAATTGTATTATAATGAACCAGAAAAACCAGAAGACGCAATACAGAAGATTGATAGTATTACAATCGAAGACATTCAAACGGCGATTAATAGCTATATGATACCAAATGAATGGAGTATAATATCAATAATTCCGAAATGATATTGAATATCAAATCGGCGTCAATGATTGAATTTTATTCCTGTTCGGGGGTTTCTTCTTTTTGTAAATTCCAATTCAACCTGTTCTCTTTTATTTCTTTCATAGCAAGAAAAGTTGGCTTTGGAATTTTGTCGAATTCTCGGCTAATCGCCATCTGGTCGAAGTTAATGCCTTCGTTTTCGTCGGTTGTTGGAGTAATGTCAGCTAATCTCTGGCT
>JBBISM010000013.1:15047-24325 GCA_037441245.1 Ignavibacteria bacterium
CATTAATTTGTCTTGCTCTGAAACCCATTGCTACTATAGATTGATATACTGTACCCTTTTCGGATTCTTGCATTCGAACTTCAACAGGATTGACGACATATTTGCTCATTGATGTTCCTTACGAAATTTTACAAACTACAAAAGTAATTATTATTTGTAAATTATACAAAATATTTTTTATCAGAGATTGATGATAAAATTGTGGGAATATTTCACATAAAAATTAACAGCATTTCCAAATGAAGTCAGTAATTAAATACACACTAATTACAAAAAATTTCCTTTACTTAGGTTTAGCCGATGTAAAATATGAAAGTTCATGAGAGAGATCTATAACCCTTTGATTATTTTCGATTTTATATTGGATAAATTTTATTTCGCCAATGCCAGGCTTAAATACATAATCACGGTCTTCGGTGCCATTTTTGAAATTGTAAACAATGCATTTTTCTAATTTTCCAACAGCTACATTAACAACATCATTGGTTGAAAGAACTTTGACTGTATCACCATACCAGGTAATATAAGTATCATTTTTTTTCGTTGGGTATTTGAAAACGAGGTATGGCTCCTTAAGAAGATTCAAGTGATATATACCATCACTTCTTTGTGTAAAAAAATAAAAGAATAAACCGCCGAGAACATTTTCGTATAAATACCATTTTTCCGATTTATCATTAAAAATAAAGATTGTATCAAGCAAAATACGGGAAGTCCAAGAGATGTGAGTTTTATCAATGATATGTAAATATGTCCAAATAGTACCAACATTGACATCAATTAAATTTGCAGGAAATTCTTGGACATCAGTGATATTTTCTTTGCAGGATGTTAAAACAAGAATTGGAATGATAATGATTAGTAGGAGAACATTTTTTGATTCCATTTTTATCCCTTTTTAATCAAAATTTTGTTGTTTTATTCTAAATCAGCACTAATTTAATTAGAAAGTTGCATGAAATTTTCATATTTTTTTGGGTTATTATTTCGATAAATAATATATTTTTTTATCTTATATTGCTTTTTCATAATTTCCTTAAAATTATTTAGATTAAATGAGAAAATTATACTACTCAATAAGCGAAGTAAGCAAAATCATCGCAGAAGAGCAACACATTTTAAGGTACTGGGAAAAAGAATTTGATATTCTTCGCCCAAGAAAAAATAGAGCGGGAAACAGAATTTATTCAGAAAAAGATTTGAACATTTTAAAAATGATTAAATACCTGCTTCGTCAAAAGAAAATATCACTAAGAAGTGTTAAAGATTATTTAACCAAGAATTATGAACAGATTACAAGTCAGAATATTGAAAATTTGATTATTTTAAATGAACAAAAAAGACGATATGTTACCAATGACGTTCACGAAAACGAAAATAAAATATTCCCTACTGAATTGATAATAAAATTGGAAGAAATAAAGGGATCTATTCAGAGATTATTAAAAATTTTGGATTAATGAATTAATGTTATTAAATTAATTTCCACATTATAAATCAAAATGAACAATAACAATAAAAACGAAGTAAAACAAGGGGATGCAAAATGGCAAAACTACTGAGAATTCTTCTTCTTATAATTATTCTTTCTCAAAGCCCTACTTTCCTTCATTCGCAAGATTACAAATTGAAAATCATAGGAAAGCATGACGATGAAGTTCTTGGAGTGTTTGTTAATTCAGACGATACAAAAGTTGCTACTTGCAGTCTTGATGAAACGATTAAGATTTGGAGTTTGCCCGATGGCAAAGAATTACGGACAATCAGAGGTCATTTGGGACAAGTAAATAATCTATCATTTTCTGGCAATGATAAATGGCTTGCAAGCGGAAGTAGTGATCAAACTGTAAGGGTTTGGGATGTTGAAACCGGAGAGCAAATAAAAATTCTTCGGGGTCATACTGACCAAGTTATAGGAGTATATTTCTCCCAAGATGAAAACTCGACATTTATAGCAAGCACAAGTTTTGATAAAACTGTCAAGCTATGGGATGTTCAACTCGGTAGCGAAATTAAAACATTAAGGGATCATTCCCAAGCTACCAATAACGTCGCTTATAGTTATGACGGAAAGTATATCGCTTCGAGTAGTGATGATAAAACGATAAAGATTTGGTCAACAGATTTAACAACACGAGAGCCACTGATGACTTTGCTTGGTCATGATGCACCTGTCCTCACTGTATTATTCAGCTTCGATAGTAAGTTATTGATTTCAAGCGATCAAGATGGAAATATCATAATTTGGGAGATGCCTTCAGGTAAAAACATTAGAACAATAAAAGCCCACGATGATTTGATTCAAGATATTTCATTTGCAGGCGATAATAAGACGATTGTTAGCGCCAGTTTGGACAAGTTCGTTAAGCTATGGGATATTAATACAGGGCAGAATTTAATGTCTTTCAATGCAGGTGTTGAAATATGGTCAGTTGATTTAGTTCTTGACCAAAGCATTATCATTTTGGGATGTGCTGATGGTACAGTCAGATTTTTAACCAAGGAACAAGCTAAAAAGAGGAGGTAATAATTATGAAAAAAATCGCTTTATTAATAGTTGCAGTTTGTTGTTTCGCACTGACACATTCAGCATATAGCCAATTGATTGGGCCGGTTATTTCTCTGACAGGTAATATTTTCAATGAAGTTACTCGTCAACCGGTTACTGTATTTCTTATGGTCTTTGATGAAGAAGGTAAACGAGTTAATGCGACAAGAAGCAATTCTGCTCAAAATGGTTACTATTATATCACAGGTCTGAAACCCGGGAAGAAGTATAGATTAAGCATCAAACAAAAAGATTTTTTAACCGAAGAATTCGAAATCATGACCCCTAATACTGATAAATATCTTGAAATTTCGAGAGATTTTTTGCTTAAACCACTTGAAGTAGGAGTAAGCATAAAATTACCTGTAGCTCCTTTTGAATTGAATAAATCTAAACTTCGCTATGGCGCCGAATTATTTCTGAATGATTATGTAAATGTTTTGAGACTCAATCCAAATGTTATAATTCAAATCGAATGTTATCCAGATGATAATGAGAATAAGCAAGAAAATATACAATTAACAGATGATAGGGGCAGGTCATTAAAAGCATTTTTTGAATCTCAAGGAATTGAAAGTTCCAGAATAGTAACTAAATCTAATTCCAACACTGATCCTAAAACGCCGCTTCCTACGAGAAAGTTAGCTAAAGGAAAAAGATATATTGGACCAACTTATCTTACGATAACTTCAATTTAAATCAAGATATCAATAGATTAACTAAATCGCTCGAAAGGTTCTTACTTTTCGGGCAGTTTTATTTTGTCAATTTCAGTTTATCAGTTCGATAACTAATAAAGATTGAATTTAAGCGATGCGAATAATTTATTTTTGTTAAATGTATTTAATTTATTATAATGCAGAAGTAGTAAATGATTATTTCATAATATGATTAAAAGTGATTATTTAATATCTGTTCGTGGCTTGCACAAATATCATTCTGGTGTTCATATATTGAAAGGTATTGATATTGAAGTCAAAACAGGTGAATTTCTATCAATCATAGGACGTTCGGGTTGTGGTAAAACGACTTTCCTACGTTGCATGAATTGCCTTGAAATACTTGACGAAGGCACTATACATATTGCGGGTGTTACCCTTTCAAGACAAAAAAGTGAAAAAGCATATATATCAAGATTCCAGAGAAGGATTAATGATAAGTCTCATACGAGAAGTCAATCAAAATCAGATAATCAAATGTTGATGGATGAAGATTTTCGGGCAAAAGTCTATGCATTAAGAATGCGTGTTGGTATGCTCTTTCAGAATTTAAATTTATTTCCTCATCTCACTGTTCTGGATAATATAATACTGGCACCTATGAAAGTCAAGAATGAAACACGTCCTCAAGCAACTTTAAGAGCAGTTCAGTTATTGGAAAAAGTTGGAATGGGAGAATTCACTGATAGATATCCGCATCAACTTTCTGGCGGTCAAGCTCAACGAGTGGCAATAGCCCGTGCATTAGCAATGTCGCCCCAAGTAATGCTTTATGATGAACCGACAAGTGCTTTAGATCCCGAGCTTATCGGTGAAGTTCTTGATGTTATGAAAAATCTTCATCGTGAGGGAATGACCCAAATTATTGTAACTCATTCTTTGAATATTGCACGCAATGCTTCTGATAGAATAGCATATATGGAGGACGGCAAAATTATTGAAACTGACACAACAGAAAAGTTTTTCACTGAACCAAAAGATGAAAGAACACGCAATTATCTAAGATTGATGATAGATTAACGATGAAAAAAAATGTACTTTTTATAATCTTTTTCTCTACTATCTTATATTTACCATCGGTAAGTCAGGTGCAACAGTTGAGATGGGCAGCAGATGCTGAAGGAAATGTACCGTATATTTTTCAGGACCAATTAGTAGAAGATAGACTTATTGGATTTGAAGTAGATATAGTTAATGCTATATGCAACTATTTAAATTTACAACCTGTGTTTGTCCAAAACCAATGGGATGGTCTTATACCAGGGCTTTATCGAGGTGATTATGATATTGCTATAAATGGAATAGAAATAACCCCAGATAGAACGAGAGAAGTATTATTTTCAAAGCCGTATTATATAACTTATGAGCAATTGGTAGTGCTTGCTGATGAAGATAGGATAAATAAATTAGCTGATTTAAAAGGACTCAAGGCAGGAGCTTTGAAAAATTCATTAGCAGAAAGAATTTTGAATGCTATGCCAGGGGTGCATGTTGTAAGCTATGAAGGAGAAGTGAATGCATTTACTGATATGGTGAATGGTAGAATAGATGCCGTTTTGTGCGATGCACCTATAGCAATGTATTATACCGCTTGGAACCCAGATTTGAAAGTGGTTGGCGAACCCGTTGGGGAAGTGATTTATGGTATTGCCATGAGATTGCAAGATACTGCATTACAAAACAAAATAAATGAAGCCCTCGATTATTTAATCCAATCAAAGAAATTAAGAGAGATTTACGATAGATGGAACTTGTGGAATTTGCTGATGGCTGTATATATAAATGACTATGACCCATCTATGATTGAACCAGTTGAATACAACAGATATGTTGAATTACAAAAGGAAAAACCAGGATTTGAAGAATTAGTCGAACGTTATATTGGAATAATTCCGACAATAGGCAAAGCAGCTTGGATGACTTTGCAAATCTCGATTCTTTCGATGCTATTAGCAATAATTTTGGGATTAATTCTTGCTGTAATGAGAGTATATGCGCCCAAACCGCTATCGCTTTTAGCTGTTATTTATATAGAATTTATGAGAGGTACACCATTACTTATTCAATTATATTTTATATTCTATGCAGCACCTACAATTGGAATAAAATTATCACCTTTTTTAGCAGCTATAATTGGATTAGGTTTAAACTATGCAGCTTACGAAGCAGAGAATTATAGAGCGGGTTTGAATTCAGTTTCTCGAGGTCAGTTCGAAGCTGCTTATGCTTTAGGAATGAATAGGCGTCAAGCATTGCGTTATATTATTTTGCCCCAAGCTATAAGATTAGTAATACCCCCGATTACTAATGACTTTATATCACTATTGAAAGATTCCTCTCTTGTTTCAGTTATTACTATGGTTGAATTGACAAAGGTTTACTTCCAGCTTGCTACCAAATATTATGATTTTATCGGAATGGGTATCTTTGTGGCGATTGTATATTTATTGCTCGGGCTTCCATTTGTGAGGATTTCTAAATTAGCGGAAAATAAGTTTTTGATTGATAAAAGAAAAATTCCAAATTAAATAATTCGTTATTAACATTAGTAACATTTATAAAATTTCAGGAGGTTTATCGAATTATATTTACATTTTACATTAACTAACATTTAAATGAAGCAAAATAGTTATGAGCAAAATACGGGTTAGGGTTGTCAGGAAAGTCAATATAAAGCTGACGCTTCTTTCATTATTTGCAATTGGTGTAATTGTTTCTCCAAATTTATTTACGCTTAATCAAAAAGTAAATAATGATTATTCACAAAGCTCAACAACTCAAAAGCCACCTCCTTTAAAACCAGAACAGACCTATCAATCATTTCAGGAAGCACTAAAAGAAGCACCAAAACTGAAACGATTGTCTTTTCGTGGTGCTAAATTAACGTCAATACCTCCAGAAATTCAACAATTTACCGAGCTTGAGGTATTAGATTTAAGTTTTAATGATATTAGTTCGTTACCGCCAGAAATCGGTAAGTTATCTAAATTGAAAAGTTTGCGGTTATTCAAAAATAAATTGACATCAATTACTGAGGAATTATCAAACTTAACAAATTTGCAACAACTTGACTTATCGAATAATAAGATAAGCTCGTTGAAACTCAATTTCGAAAAAATGAAGGAATTGAAGGTTCTTAATTTGTCAAGGAATGAATTAACTTCAGTCCCAGCTGGTCTCTCCAAGTTACCCGATTTGAAAGAACTTTATCTCGATAATAACAGGCTAGCATCAATCAGCGAGGAGATACTGAATATTAATGGTTTATTAACCTTGAACATATCTAATAACATTATCAAACAAATCCCTGCCGAAATAGGAAAGTTATCATCAATTCGACGTCTGATATTGAGCTACAATGAGATAGATGCTATACCGAAAGAATTCGGTTCTTTGAAATCCCTTACAATATTGGAAATTAATGTCAATAAGATAAGTGCAATACCAAATGAATTTTGTAATCTAACGGAATTAACTACTTTACAAATCAGCGATAATGAGATTAGGATATTACCCAAAGATATGTCTAAATTGAACAAACTTGCAGTGGTTAGTTTTTTAAATAATCGAAGAGAAGAGTTACCTTTGGGTTTAGGTAAACTATCGGCACTTAAAATACTTGACATTAGCGGTAATAATTTAAAATCGTTACCCGAAGATATTGGTAATTTGGCTTCCTTACAGCGTCTTGTTGCAACAAACAACAAATTTGTAACAGTAACCCAAGAACTTTTATCATTGAAAAAGTTGGAGCAATTAGATTTGTCAGATAATAATATCAAAGAAATCCCACCCGAAATCGTCAATCTCGAAAGTTTGGTATCGTTGCGTTTGGATAATAACCAAATAACAAGATTACCGATAGAAATCACTAAACTCAACAAATTAAATTTTTTGCTCATAGAAAATAATAAACTAACATCTTTGCCCGATGAAATTAAAACGATGAAGAATCTACGGGTTGTAAAATTGAAAAATAATCATCTCTCAGAACAGGAAAAACAGAGGATTAAAACTCAATTCACAAATCTAAAAGTTTCCTTCTAGCAAGACAATAATTAAGCTGGCACTCTAATTGATATAATTTTTGTAGTAATTGCCGATAATAAGTTATAATAAATATTTTGGGTTAAGATTTGCATTTGTCAAAGGTCGAAAATACTAAAAAGTTGAAAAATAATTTGAAGAATCCAGCATATTATATCAATCGAGAGCTAAGTTTTTTGGAGTTCAATAGACGTGTATTATATGAAGCTGAAGATACGAGCCACCCATTATTAGAAAGACTAAAATTTGTAACAATATTCAGTTCGAATCTAGATGAGTTTTTTATGATACGTGTAGCTGGCTTAAAAGGACAAGTAATGGCGGATACGCTAGAATTATCTTATGATGGATTGACAGCTCAACAACAACTACTTGAGATTCGTAAAAAATTGCTCCCCCTTTATGAACATCAAACAAAGCTTTTCAAAGAAATTATTGGATTGATGGAGAAAGAAGGTATTTTCATTCAAGATATTAATGCCTTGAATAAACAAGAGCGCAAGCGTTTAAGGAAGTTCTTCATTGATTGCGTATTGCCAGTTTTAACGCCATTAACCCTTGACCTTACCCATCCATTTCCAAGATTAATCAATTTGCGATTGAATATAGCATTTATATTAAGGGATCCAACCAAATCTTCTTCCGATAATATATTAGCATTTTTACAATTACCTGCAGTATTGCCTCGATTAATTCGATTAGAACACATTGCTGGCTATCATTTCATACTTTTAGAGCAAATTATTAAAGAGAATGCAGATTTAATTTTTCCTGGATTGGAGATTCAGGGTTCGAATGTTTTCAGAGTAACCAGAAATGCAGACATTGAAATTGCAGAAGACGAAGCAGAAGATTTGCAATCTGAGATTAGCGAACAAGTGAAACAGCGTCGCTGGGGAACTGCAGCAGTTCGCCTTGAAGTAAGTTCTAAAATGGATAATTTTTTACTCAATTTATTAGTCAATACATTGAACTTAGATAAAAATGATGTTTATATTCATGACCGCCCATTGAGTTTGCCCGATTTTATGCAATTCACAAAATTGGACTTACCGCTTCTAAAGGATACACCATTTACAACTCGGAAGATTCGTGAATTTACTGATATCGGAAGTAGTATCTTTTCGGCAATTTCAAAAAGTGATTATCTAGTTCACCATCCATTTGATTCTTTTACGAATAGCACTTTGAGGTTTATCGAACAATCAGCAGTTGACCCCGATGTTCTATCTATCAAAATCACGCTTTATAGAACTGGTTCGAATTCGCCGATAGTAGCGGCACTTATTAAAGCTGCCGAGAATGGTAAAGATGTTATTGCATTTGTCGAATTAAAAGCTCGATTTGATGAAGAGAATAATATCATTTGGGCAAAAGAACTCGAGCAAAAAGGTGTTAATGTTGTCTATGGCGTTGTGGGATTGAAAACTCATTGCAAGATTGCTTTGGTAATCCGACGGGAAATGGGTAAGCTGAAAAAATATTTGCATCTATCAACCGGTAATTATAATCATATTACTGCACGATTATACACAGATATTGGATTTTTTACTTCAAGTGAGGAATTGGGTATCGAGGGAATTCATTTGTTCAATTATTTAACGGGTTATTCTCTATTCAAAGATTGGAAAGAATTCATTGTTGCTCCAATCAATTTATACGAAAGGATAATAGAGTTAATTGAACGTGAAATTGAATTGCATACGCCTGATAATCCAGGTTTAATATTCGTGAAAATGAATTCTTTAGCTCATAGGCAAGTTATTCCTGCATTATATCGAGCTTCTCAGAAAGGGGTCAATGTTAAAATGCTTGTTCGGGGTATCTGTTGCTTGAGACCTAATATTCCTGAAATAAGTGAAAATATTGAAATTAGAAGTATATTAGGAAGATTTCTCGAACATAGTAGAATATTTTATTTCCGAAATGGTGGCAATGAAGAGTTTTATCTTTCAAGTGCTGAT
>JBBISM010000014.1:0-14172 GCA_037441245.1 Ignavibacteria bacterium
ACCATCAATATTCCATTGAGCGACCTTAAGAACATTCTTGGCTCCGATGATTTATGCAATGCAGAATTTTGTGTTTTAGCTCACGCTGAGTTGAAGAATGGGGAAACAATGTTTGCTGGCGAAAATAAAGTTACAGGCAAAGGACGCTGGTATAGATATTTCAAGTTTACGATTAACTGTCCTCCTTTTGGTGGCGGTCCTGAATGTTTCGATGCCTGGTCGCATGGCAATGCCCGAATATGCTTTGTTACTGAAGGTTTATTCCCCGATAGGTATTGGTATTTTGCAATACTCGGTTATATTTTCTGCTGCGAGTAAAACTATAAAATATTAATACAAAAAAGAACTGCCAGATTCTCTGGCAGTTTTTGTTTATTCTTCCTACCAGTATAAAAACAAAATTCAAATTCATTCAAAAGATAGTTCACACCTACTTTCTACACCCTTTAAAATCAATATGTAAGATTAATCTTACATAAAATTCAGATATATACTGACATTTATTGAGGTAACTATTGTGTATTTCTGTTGTTATCAATAATATAAATAGACAATAATTATTTTAGGTTAGATGATATGAAACATTTTTATAGAAGATTGATAATTTTAACTGTAAAATTCTGTTTAACATCAGCATTTTTATATGCACAAATAACGGACAATAATCCTATTCATACATTAAATCCTCAAAGCGACTTAATAATAAATGATACAATACCCAAAGACATTGCACCGATAACGATTCGAGTCAAAAGCGAGCACTATCCAGGAAATTTATTATTAAGCATCACTGCGTTCAACTATGGCAATTATTTGCTTATGCTTGATACTTCAATGACACCAATCAAGTATAAAAAAGTTAATGCTGGATATAACTTCAGATATCTTCCTGATGGCAGGTTCTCATATAATGAAACAATTAGAGGCTTTGGTGGCTATGCTCACGGCATTGTATATATAATGGATGAGAATTTAAATATAATTGACTCAGTACAATGCGATAATGGCTATTTTGCTGATATTCACGAATTCCTGTATTTACCCAATGGACACAAAGTACTAATTGCTTATGTATCAAAAATGATGGATTTGAGCCAATTAGTTCCCGGAGGTAATCCAAATGCCAAGGTCATTGGGGGAATGATTCAAGAACTCGATAGAAATAATAACGTAATTTTCGAATGGTTGACTTGGGATTATGTTGATATTACAGAAACCTATCAAAGCTTATCAGCAAATAATATCGGATTTGATCATATAAACGCTGTCGAAGTTGATTATGACGGTAATTTCCTTGCGTCATTCAGGCATTTGAATCAAATTATAAAAATTGATAGAATAGATGGGAAAATAATATGGCGCTTAGGTGGGAAGAAAAACGAATTCGAATTTATTGACGAGAATCCTAAAAATGACCCATTATATTTCAATAACCAGCACGATATTAGGAGATTACCCAATGGCAACATTATGATTTACGATAATGGCAATTCAAGGCAACCGCAATATTCACGTGTAGCCGAATATGAATTAGATGAAATTAATAAAACAGCTCGTTTAGTTTGGGAATATCGTAGAAATCCTGAGATATTTGGCCAAGCACTTGGTTCTGCACAAAGGTTGCCCAACGGTAATACACTTGTTTCATGGGGTTCATTTTTAACTCCAAAAATTGATATAACGGAAGTTACTCCAGATAAAACTACTGTTCTTGAATTATCATTTCCTATAGGCACTGTAACATATAGAGCTTTTAAAATGCCAGAAGTATTATGTCCTTCTTTGAAAGTTACTCATAGCGAGCTTTATCAAGGCGATGAATATGATTTTAGTAATGATAAAGGAACTACCGCAATTAAGCTTTTTATTAATAAATTAGTTGGATTTGTTTATAATTCTTTATCAGTAACAAAATACGATTGCCCACCTAAAAATCCAGTTTTCGAAGGACCGACTCCGTTTGTATTACCACTACATTTTGTAATTTCTGGTACTTCGATAAACCAGATTGAATATAAATTGAAAATTGATTTGAATATTCTTAATATTCTACTCCATCCTGGGAAAATCAGTATTTATAAGAGAGATAAGCAAGGCGAAGGTGTTTTTCAACAATTAACAGATGATTTTGAAATAATTGATGGAATAATAAATGTTTCCGCTTCTGGTTTTGGTGAAATCATAATAGCTTTCGAAAGTGATTATCTTATTAATCCAAAACCTAAACTTTATTATCCACCCAATAATGCAAAAGTCAATGTAAATGAGCCAATATCATTAGAATTCAATGTTGATGGATATTTTGAGGAAACTATATTACAAGTCTCAACAGACGGCAATTTTCAAGAAGATGTTTTGACATTTAGAGATAAGGGTAAAACATTATATGAAATGGGGAATCTAATCGAAGGGACAAAATATTATTGGCGAGCTAAATCGAAAAACCCTAAAGGAGAGAGCCAATGGTCTGGAGTATGGAATTTCACTGCTTTGCAACCCTTTATTGCAGTCATAAGTCCGATTGGCGGTGAAAGCTGGCAAAAGGATTCTTCTGTGAAATATGTAATAAGATGGGATGATAATATTGATGGATTGGTTAGAATTGAATTGCTCAAAGATGGTCAATACTATAGACTGATAAGAGATTCGCTAGACAGTCCGATGAACTTTTTTTTCTGGACTATACCAACGGATATTCCCAGCGATTCTTCGTATCAAATTAGGATTTATAGTTTGATATACGGAAATGTAATTGATGAAAGCTCAGGTTATTTCGCAATAAGAGACAAAGGAACAAGCGTTGGATTTGATGAAAATGATTATTTAGTTGATATATTCCCAAATCCAGTCATGAATAGATTGAGTATTAGATTCAACACTCTTCAGAATGAATTAGTGAATATTAATCTATATGATTCGGAAGGTAGGGTAGTTAGTACTTTATACAATGGGTATATTGGCACAGGTAGTTATTATATCGAAATAGATTTATCTGCACTAAGCAGAGGGATGTATTTGCTTAGATTAGCAAATGGAAAACAAATAACACTGAAATTAATTATTAAAGAATAAAATGCGAGATTGATGATGATGTATTTTAGATATCTGATTTTCATAGCGATAATAATTTTGCCAAGAAGCGAACTATTTTCCTCCGATTTTGTAGAGTCTCAAATATTAGTTCATAAACTTAATAATCCCGCCCCTGGTTATTTATTATTAGCCCCTATGACTGGAGAGGATTTAGCTGCCTTCGACAATGCTGGCCATAGAGTCAAATTAGCGACACGCCTAAAAATCTACCTGCTATTGTAATACTAAATTTTCAGATACAACCCAATGGGATGTTTACATTTTTTGATGGTACTTCCGGTATGTTTTATGGTTTGGATAATAACTATGCTATTGTGGATAGTTTCTATTGCATTGGCAAAGAAACTGATTTTCACGATATTCATGTTCTCCCCAATGGAGAAGCCTATTTGATAGCTGAATATTTCAGAGAAGTTGATATGAGCCAAATTGTTCAAGGTGGCAAAAAAAATGCACGTGTTAGATACTTTACAATCCAACATATTGGTAAAAATAAAAATTTAATTTGGGAGTGGGATACTTATGACCATTTCGATATAATGGATGCAACTTACGATGTAAATTTAACTGCCAATACAGTTAATTTTATTCATATGAATTCATTATGGGTAGATGACGATGGGAATATACTTATATGCAGTCGTCATCTCGATGAAGTAACAAAAATCAATCGTCAAACAGGCGAAATTATTTGGAGAATGGGCGGTAAGTATTGCAAAAACAATGAATTTGCTTTTATTAACGATACAATTGATGGATTCTGGGGCTTTTCCCATCAACACGATATTCAAAGATTGCCCAATGGTAACATTTTGCTTTTAGACAATGGTAATTTAAAATCCAACCAATATTCAAGAGCAGTTGAATACGAAATTGACGAGGCGAATTTGACTGCAATGAAAGTTTGGGAGTATAGAAAGGATCCTGATGTATTTGTTCCTTGGATGGGTAATGTCCAAAGGCTTACTAACGGAAATACTTTAATTGGCTGGGGGGCAGCAAAAAGTGTTGAACACGATGATACTGAAGTTGATACTACATTAACGGTTACCGAAGTTAGACCCGATGGAACAATTACTTATGAAATGAGCTTAATCAATACTATGTCATATCGAGTTTACCGCTATCCATTGATAATGAACTATGTTACAAAAGATATAAATGGAACTGGTACTTATGATTTTGTTGATTCTAAGAATCGTACAAATATAAAACTTAATATAAATCAAATCAATCGCAATGAACAAATTAGAGTAGAAAAACATAATTATGAACCGCGATATTTAGACTTCTATAATTCGACTCCTTGCGTAGTTTATCCTTATCGCTGGGTCATCTCAAGTTCTGAAATATCTTCGATTAAAGGTGTATTAAAAATTGATTTGAGTAATCTTGGCAATATTGATTTACTGGGAGACTTGCATATCTATAAAAGAAACAATGAAGTCTTTGGCGAATTTACCAAATTAGCAACCACATATAATTCAACAACAAAAGAATTATCGGCTAATTTCGAAGGTTTAGGTGAATTTATAATAGCATCAGAAAGACTACAAGCTCCCAAGATACCCAAACCAGCACATCTTACTGGCGGAGTTAATGTTAGTTCGCGATTATTTTGGAATTCGGTATATGGTGCAACCAAATATCAAGTGCAATTAACGAATGATTCAACGTTCCAGAATTTATTATACGACATTGATATCAACAATGATACATCAATGATATTTTATGAACTTGACTATTTCGAGAATTACTATTGGAGGGTTAGGTCGTATAATCAAAAATGTATTAGTGCTTGGTCGAATAAATGGAGTTTTTCAACTACATTAAATGCCCCGATTCTTAATAGTCCTAATAATGATGAACGGAATGTATATCCGAAATCATCATTCAAGTGGTCAAATGTTGTGGGAGCTACTGCCTATAGAATCCAGATAGATATTGATTCGACTTTTAAACAACCTATAAAAGATATCGACAATATATCATCAAATTTTTATGAGATTTCCGGTTTAGATTATAATGAAATATATTACTGGCGAGTATTAGCAAAGAGGAGCAATGCAATAAGCGCTTGGTCAAATATTAAATTTTTCAGAACAATAATAGCAACCCCAGTACTCAACTATCCTTCTGATGGGGCTGTGGGTATATCAATTGATGGACTACTCGAATGGAAAGCAGTTGATGGAGCTGAATATTATAGAATTCAAATTGCCGATAATTCAGAATTTTTGAATCCAATAATAGAAGCTGGTGGAATTTTAACAAACAAATTTGAATATTCGGATTTAGAACACGAAAAGATTTATTATTGGCGTGTTCAAGCGATTAATTTTTATAGTAGAGGTGATTTTAGCGATGCCTCACATTTAAGAACAATCCATTCTCCCCCCAAACTTTCTAAACCATCAAATAATTCTATAAATACACCAACAACTATCAACTTTTCTTGGGTATCCCGTCCAATATATAATTTTTATCGCTTGCAAATCGCAGTAGATTCTAACTTTTCAGAGATAGTCATAGACATAGATAGCATAGGTAATGATCATATTTTACTTACCAATTTAGCTGAAAATCATACATACTATTGGAGAGTGAATGCTACAAATTCTGAAGGCAAAAGTCAATGGTCTGAAATCTGGGAATTTACAACAAGAGCAAGTGAAATACTCGAACTTCCAACGATTGCTAACCCCAAAAATGAACAGCACGGTGTACCTTTAACAGGTTATCTCGCTTGGCATACAGTAAAAAATGCAACAAAATACCGAGTTCAAATATCTTTAGATGCAGATTTTACGAATTTAATATCTGATTTTAAAGAAATTTCTATTTTGTCTGTTTTATATTCAAGATTGAACTATTACACTGATTATTATTGGCGTGTAAGTGCAAGGAATAACTTTGCTTCGAGCGATTGGTCTGAAACATATTCATTCAGAACGAAAATACAAGAACCGATGCTCAAATCTCCTGGAATTGATGAATTAGATGTTCCTAGAACTGGATTTCTAATGTGGGATGGGACAAAAGGTTCAAACAAATATCACTTACAATTATCTGATGATTATAGCTTCAATTTTAATATATTAGATGTTACTGAAATAACCGATACACAATTCGAGTATAAAGATTTACTTTGGGAAACAAAGTACTATTGGCGTGTTCGAGGTTATGATGAACGCTCCTTCAGCGATTGGTCGAACATTTGGAGCTTCACTACTGAAATAGCTACAAATATTACTGAAACAAATCATTTTGTGCATCAATTTGAAATTTTTCCGAATCCATCAAAAGGCAGTGTCCAATTACGAATAAATGGCGATATCAAGGGCGATATAAATATTGAAATGAGAAGTATTTTGGGCAAAAGCCTTATGAAGTTAGGTAATATTAATGCTTTAGATAACCCCAAGATAATAACCTTCGATTTTAGTTCTTTTGCTAATGGAGTTTATTATATCATAATATATGCTCAAAAAACTATAATAACCAAGGAACTTATATTAATACAATAGCAAGATTTAATCAATTCTGAAAAACTTATAGATAGGAGTCTGTACCTCCTAATATAATTTGCTAATACAGAGAAATCAGGAGTCTTTATCGTTGGGCTAATACAGCATTTTCTCTTGTGAGGCAATGACAATTACTATCAATTGTAGTGGATTAAGACAGCCCCTTATTAGTATATATAATACTAAAAAGCCCACTATTTAATGCTTTGCGAATTACTATAGACAGAGAATAGCGAATTTATCAATCAATTGAATTGTTAATTTTTAAATTATTACTAAATTGATTAAATTGCATTAAATATAGTTACACTTGTAATTTAAAAGTACTTTTTAGTTTATAATGAAGATAAATTATTCAATAGTCATATTTATTTTTCTATTTTCAAATTGCTCAACGAAAATAGAAGTGCCAGATTGTATAAGTGATAATCTAACTGACCTTATAATTAGATGGGGCTATATTATATTAGAAGACAAATACATTGAAGGATACGAACTAGACTCTTTTGCAAATTTATACGCAATCAAAATGGAAAACCTTAACTACATATATAAGAAAAAAATTGGAAGTTACGAACACACCAAGTATTGTGGATATTTATTACAAATCCGCAACGAATTTATTAAAATACAGACTTTACATTCTCCGGGTGATACATCTCGATTTGTTGAGTATATAAATCAAATTAATAACACAAACTTACGAGCTTTATGGAATCCAAAATTTCAGACAGTATTAAGCAAAGGATTTCGTGAAATTTATGATTCTTTATCAATAGATGTTGGTCATATTCAATAGAATTGTTATGTCAGTAACATCAATAAAACATAGCCAACACGTGATTCCCAAGGTTTTAATAGTGGACGACAGTGTTGATTATTGTTCGACAGTAGCTGATATAGTCAATTCAGAGGGCTACGAAACAATTACCTGCTATAGTCCAGAGAATGCCCTTAAAATAGTTGAAGACAAAAGCAAACTTATTGCACTTATTCTATTAGATATCGAATTTGCACCAGATTCTAAAATGAATGGATTGGATTTATTAATTGAAATAAGGAAAAATTATCCATTCATACCCGTTGTTATCATAAGTGGTAAAGGGACAATACCAATTGCGGTTCAAGCTACAAAAAATGGGGCTAGTGATGTAATCGAAAAACATATTGTTAGCAAGGAAAAAATTCAACAGATTTTAAAAACTTTTATTTCAAAATTACTTTTTGATTCTGAAAAAAAAGATATTATCAATTTTCTCAAAAATTATGGAATGTATGGTGAGAGTGATGCAATATTAAAAGTTGGTGAAAGCATCATTCGTTTTGGAAGAACACATTTGAATGTGTTGATTACTGGAGCTACAGGAACAGGCAAAAGACTTGTTGCAAAAGCAATTCATTCAGCAAGCCAAAGGGCTAAATTCCCATTTGTTACAGTTGATATTCCTAACATTCCAAGGGAATTATTCCAGAGTGAGTTATTTGGACACGTTAAAGGCTCATTTACAGGTTCGTTTGATAATAAAGATGGTTTATTTCATCAAGCTAATCGAGGAACCTTATTTCTTGATGAAATCTCAAACTTATCATTAGACCTTCAATCAAATTTATTGATACCCATTGAAGAAAAAATGATAAAGAAAGTAGGCTCAACAAAGACCGAACCCATTGATGTGAGATTTATTGCAGCTACTGATAAAGAATTATTATCTGCAATAAAAGAAGGTAAATTCAAAGAACAACTCTATCATCGTTTGAGAGAATGCGAAATTATTTTACCAACATTGAAAGAACGGGTCGAAGACATTCCTATCATAGTAGAATCATATATTAGGGATTATAATCAAGACAAAGAGATAAAAAAAATCATCACAAAAAATGCAATTTCCTTGTTAATAGAGCAAGAGTGGACTGGAAATGTCAGACAGCTACTTAACATTGTTAAATCCGCTTATGAGTTATCCGATGGAGAATCTATTGATTTTGGAGATATAAAAAAAGCATTGAATTTTACTGATATTCCTACAGCAGAAATTTCTGATGATACTTCAGGTCCATTAGATATACAAATACATTTAACGTATAAATCAATGATTGAAAGGATATTAGATGAAAGCAAAGGAAATGCAAGCAAAGCGGCAGCAAAGTTGGGTATAAGCAGGGAAACACTTTACCTTCGAATCAAAAGATACAACATTGATATTAACAAATATCGAAAAAAAGAGAAGCAATCTACTTCCGAACCTACCGATTAATATTTCTTTTTAATTTAGCAAATGCTTCAACAAATTCACTCTCCCGTTCATAAGATGAAGGGCGTACTCTTATAATTTTCCTTTTGTTATCAATTATTATTCTAATTACTTTGAAAACTCCTCGCCTTACTTTGAATAGTTTTTCCTTTCCAATGATTATGCTTTTAATTTCTTTTTGAGTGAATTTATTTTCTTTAAACCGAGTTTTGAAGATTACAAAATCATTACCAATTATTATGGTTTTGTTCTTGTAATAGCTTAATATCAGACCTAAAAAAGTAATTACAATAAAAGCAGATAACAAAATAACTATTGGGTCGGTGATTACTACACTAATTGTATCGTGTCGTAGAGAACCTCTCAATATGCTATAGATGATTAATACAACAGAATAAACGGCAATATATTGCCAATAAAAATCTCTCCTTTGGTGAAATTCTTCAAATTTGGGTTTTATAACTGTTTTTTGCATAACTCAGAATTTATTATTCTTAAAAGAGAATTTCCAAATTATTTAACTAAAATATAATATTTTTTAATACATTATTCAAAGATTTATACTTTTAAGGATGATTTCAGCAATTCTTTTCCCAGCATCAGGTTTATCAAGAGATTTAGCAGATATTGACATTTTGGTTAATCTCTCATTATCAAAAATCAATTCATTAAGGTATTGAGATATTTTGTAGTTTATTAAAGAATCTTCAAGAATTATGCAAGCTCCCTTTGATTGTAAGAATAATGCATTTAGCTTCTGTTCATTATTTGAAGCTATTGGCAAAGGAACTAAAATAGATGGAAGCCCCATTGCAATTATTTCAGCAACTGTTGTTGCACCAGCTCGAGCAATCACCAAATCTGCTGATGAATATGCATCAGTGATACTATCAATGAATTCAAATGATTTTATGTTTGCTGGTAAAGATTTTGGTTTATAATTTTTCCCTGTTTGCCAGATTAATTGGATGTTCAATTGCGATAGCTTATCGAGATTACTCTCTATAGCTTTATTTATTGACATAGCACCCAAACTACCGCCAAGCACTAACACTGTTGTTTTATTGATTTCAAGTCCAAATGATTTTCTTGCTTCATCTTTGCTTCTAATTGCATTGAAGTCCATTCTGATAGGATTACCTGTATCAATAATTTTCGATTTATCATTTGGATTGAAGTATTGTTTTGTGTCTTCAAAAGAGGTGAATATATGTTTTGCTTTTGGTGCGAGTTTTCTATTTGCTTTACCTGGTGCTAAATTTGATTCTAATATGAATAATGGTTTTCTTTCGTAATAGGCTGCCATTCCGGGTGGATAACTCAGATAAGCACCTGTTGCGATGACTGCCTTTACGTTTTCTGATTTTATTATTTTTCTTATTTTTCGAATAGATTTATTAATCTTAAAGGGTAGAATAACATTTTCTAACCTAAAAAGCCCTTTGAATCCAAAAATATCAAGTTCAATTAATTTGTAACCAAGCTTTGGGACTATCCTGCCTTCTATTTTCTTAGGATTACCTACAAATATGAACTCACACTCGATATTGGTTATTTTTTTTATATTATCAACGACTGCAATAGCAGGAAATAGATGTCCACCCGTACCACCCGCTGCTACAATAAATTTGAGTTTATTTGATTGATTGGTCTTTTCCACGTTTATTTGAGTTCACTATGAAGATAGATTATCTAATTTTCATTATCCAAAAGCACAAATATAATTAAAAAATATATTATCTTTGTATTATGTAATAATAATGAATTGATACACTTATTACAGAATAAATACAGCGGGGGCAAAATGCAAAAAGGAATTCTTTTAATATTAATAATCCTTTGTTTTTCTATTATAAACTTATATCCTCAACCAAATATCAACCATTATCTAAAGATGGTAGCTGCTGGCAAGATTGACGAAGTGAAAATGTTATTACCAGATTTATTGGCATCATATCCCGATGATCCGGGAGTCAAACTACTGCACGGCGTTGTCATTGACGATGCATTCAAAGCTCTTGAAATTTACAAAGATATAGTTAAAAAAAATCCTGATAGTCAATGGGCAGAAAACGCATATTGGCGGATTATCCAGTTCTATGCAGTAATTGGCGATACCGCCCAAGCTCAGCTATATCTCGAAAAATTTAGACAATCTATTCCCTCATCGGAATATCTTGCACCTTCGACAGATATCGTTACATCAGCAAGGAAAATCGCAAAATTAAATACAAGAAGTTCTCAGCCATCAACTAGCCCAACTAAATCGCCCCCAGCATCCAAAACAGAATCGCAAGAGCAAACCAAAACTGAATATTATGGCTTACAGGTTGCAATTTATCGCTCTATCGAAAAAGCTCAAGCGGAAAAGGATAATTATCTCAAACAGCGACTCTATACTGAAGTGATTGAAAAAATCGTTGATGATGAAATTATGTATGCTGTTGTCATCGGTAATTATACTTCACGGCAATCAGCGGAGTTGGCTAAACCTATTGTCGAACAGCAATGCAATTGCAAGCCAATCATACTAAAAAAATAAAATGGAGAATTCAAAACGTAATAATAAAATTAAAATAATAGAATGCCCAAGAGATGCGATGCAAGGTATTGTATCATTTATCCCGACAGAACTAAAAATCGAATATTTGAATATGCTTTTAAGTGTCGGTTTTGATACTTTGGATTTCGGAAGTTTCGTTTCCCCCAAATTTATACCACAATTAAGTGACACTGCCGAAGTTGTTAAAAATCTAAATTTGAAAGATTCCAACACTAAGCTATTGGCTATCATAGCAAATTTAAAAGGAGCTTCCGATGCCTGTATATTTGACGAGATTACATATTTGGGCTTTCCTTTTTCAATTTCTGAGACTTTCCAAATAAAAAACATTAACGCAACAATCAAAGAATCTCTCGGTAGAGTCGAAGATATTCAAATAATTCTAAATATATGTGAAAAATTCAATAAAGAGCTCGTTGTCTATATTTCAATGGCATTTGGCAATCCCTATGGTGATAGTTGGAGCGAGGATTTGATATATGAATGGGTCGAGAAGTTAATCGAAATGGGCATAAAAACTATTGCTCTATCGGATACTATTGGTATCGCCGATGCAAAGTCGGTTCAAAAAATTATGAGTCAAATAATTGCAAAATATCCAGATGTTGATTTTGGAATTCACTTGCATACAGATGCTCTAAGCTGGGAAGAAAAAATTCATTCAGCATATATGGCAGGTTGCTTTAGATTCGATGGTGCTATCAAGGGCTTTGGTGGTTGTCCATTGACTGGAAAAGAAATGATTGGAAATATGGCAACAGAAAATATCGTCGCCTACTTTATGGAAAGGCAAATTCCTTTGGGAATAAATATAGACAACTTCTATTCTGCATTAGCTACTGGGGATGAAATTTTTTCGAAGTTCAAATAAAATACGACTGAAATAGTCTTATAATTAAATTATATTTTGAAATGTTATTAAAAGCAGATAAATTTACATCTTGAAGAGTGTTATAAAACCGAAAACATAAAAAAAATATATAGGATGAGTTGATGCTTGAAGAATATTTACCACTGATTTTTATGTTAGTATTTGCTTTTGCAGTTGCTATCATATTTATGATTCTTTCGGAATGGATTGGAGCGAGAAGAACAACACCTGAAAAAGTTACCACATATGAAAGTGGAATGATTCCGAGAGGCACTGCGAGAGAAAGATTTTCGGTTAAGTTTTATCTTGTAGCAATGAGTTTTATAGTATTTGATATTGAGGTAGTATTTATGTATCCGTGGGCAGTAGCTTTCAAGGAAACTGGTTTAGCAGGTTTGATTGGTATGATTATCTTTATAATAATTCTTCTTGCTGGTCTTATTTATGAAATTAAAAGAGGAGGATTAAATTGGGATTAGATAAAATTATAGAAAAGCAAGGATTCATAACCACAAGTATTGATGCCATATTAAAATGGGCCCAGAAGAATTCTGTTTGGCCAATGCCCTTAGGAATATCTTGCTGTGGCATCGAGATGATGGCTTTTGCAAGCTCGAGGTTCGATGTCGCTCGGTTCGGTTCAGAAGTATTTCGAATGACTCCAAGGCAATCTGATTTGCTACTTGTTGCTGGAACTGTTACTTATAAAATGGCGTGGGTTGTAAGAAAAATATATGACCAAATGCCCGACCCTAAATGGGTTGTCTCTATGGGGGTTTGTGCTTCCACTGGCGGTATGTTCAGAAGCTATTCTGTTGTTCAGGGAATTGATAAATTTTTACCCGTAGATGCATATATTTCTGGTTGCCCACCACGTCCGGAAACCGTAATTAAAGCATTGATGACTATTCAAGAGAAAATTAAAAAAGAGCATAAACCAGATATTTTTAATTTTGGCAAAGACGTTTCTAAGACACCAACACAAGAAAACGTTGGTATATTTTAAATATAAATTATAACTATCCTGAATTAATTTCTTTCCTGGGATTTAGGATAGTTTTTTTATTTGAATATGAAAGTTACCAAAAGCAAATGGCTCGATGAACCAAGGATTGTGTGCGGTCTAATGACAGGCACCTCTCTTGATGGGATTGATTGTGCTTTGGTCAAATTTTATTGTGGTGAGAATCGAGATATAAAGTTTGAACTCCTACAATGGGATATAATAGAATTTACCGATACAATTAGAAGTTTAATAATTAATATCATAGAAAAACCTGCACCAGTTAGTTTGTTTTCTGATTTAAATTTTCTTTTATCGCATTTGTATTATGATGCAATTAACCTGATACTTCAAAAAGCTGGTATACCACTATCGTATCTGGACGCAATTGGAATTCACGGTCAAACAGTTTGGCATAAACCCGAACCCACACATATAGTTGGTTATGAAATTGCCTCAACTCTTCAAATTGGCTCTATTTCCGCTTTATCTGCATTAATCCAAAAACCTGTAGTCGGTGATTTCCGTTCAAATGATATTGCTCTGGGTGGTCAGGGAGCACCTTTAGTACCAATATTTGATTATTCATTTCTTGCTTCGAAAGAAAAAAATGTAATAGCTCTAAATATTGGTGGAATATCAAATTTAACAATAATTCCCAGGAATGCTACTAAAGATATTATTTTGGCTTTCGATACAGGACCAGGCAATATTTTTGTTGATATGGCTATGCAAAAACTATATAATACCACATATGATAATAATGGAGAGATTGCATCAAAGGGAAAATTAATCAATAACTTATTCTTGAAGTTAAAAGAAATTGAATTTATTTATAAGCAACCGCCAAAATCAACTGGTAG
>JBBISM010000014.1:14205-20784 GCA_037441245.1 Ignavibacteria bacterium
GTCAAGGATCGGGCAGTGCCGGAGCGGTGTGCGGATGAGTTACAGCGGTATTTTCCTCCTGGAATATTGCTGAAAATATCCGCAGATTTGCAATTCCAGAATCGAATTTGATTGTATCTGGCGGCGGTGCTTTGAATAATAATCTAATTGAATTATTAAAACGAGAATTGCCAAATACGATTATTGAAAAAAGCGATAAATATCACATTCCAGTCGAAGCAAAAGAAGCAATTTGCTTCGCTTATCTTGCCTGCCTCAGAATTTTGGAGATTCCTTCAAATTTACCTCCAGTTACAGGGGCTTCACGCGAAAGCATTTTGGGGGTTCTTGCTTTACCATAAAAAAATTCATAATTTTGAAATTAGATTTAACTAATTATCAATATAATCGGAATTAATATGCACGATATAAATAAAGATAAATCCCAAGTTTATATAGAGACTTATGGATGCCAGATGAATTTAAGCGATTCTGAAATAGTTTCTTCAGTACTTGATTCAGCTGGCTATGGTATGACCAATGACCCCTCACAGGCAGATGTAATTCTTTTAAATACCTGCTCCGTTCGAGAAAATGCCGAACAAACTATACATAAACGCCTTGTTCACCTGAAGCACTATAAGAAAATGAACAATAAATTAGTAGTTGGAGTGCTTGGATGTATGGCTGAACGTTTACAATTGCAATTAATTGAGAACAAGGAAATTGTCAGTATCGTAGTTGGTCCTGACCAATATCGTAGTTTACCCCAATTAATTAGTGACGCTAAAAGTGGATTTAAAGGCATTGCCGTTGAGTTGAGTAAAGTAGAGACTTATGATGATATTACCCCTTTGAGAACAGAAGGGGTTAGTGCCTGGATTTCGATTATGAGAGGATGTAATAATTTCTGTTCTTATTGTGTTGTGCCTTATACACGTGGGCGGGAAAGGTCGAGAAAAATAGAATCAATATTGATGGAAATACGGGGCTTGAATAAGCGAAATATTCAAGAAATAACATTACTAGGGCAAAATGTAAATAGTTTCAAAGACCCCGATGATAAAAGAGATTTTTCCGATTTGCTCGAATCTTGTGCTGTTGAATTTCCGAATATGCGTATTAGATATATGACCTCGCATCCAAAGGATATGAGCGACAAACTAATTGAGACAATGGCTAAATATCCAAATATTTGTAAACACGTTCATTTACCGGTGCAATCTGGCTCCAATAGAATATTGAAAAAGATGCATCGAGTTTATACTATTGAGCATTATTTAGGGCGGATAGAAAAAATTAGAGAATTGATGCCAGAATGCAGTATATCTACTGATATTATTGCTGGATTCCCAACCGAAACTGAGGAAGAACAAAGAATGACACTCGAGCTATTACAAAATGTAAGATACGATGGTGCTTTTATGTTCAAATATTCACCACGAGAAGGAACTAAAGCTTATGAATTGATTGATGATGTTCCTGATGAAGTGAAAATCAGAAGACTCAACGAAATTATTAACTTACAAAATAAAATTTCTGCTGAAAAAAATTTGAATGAAATAGGCAGGGTGCATACAATTCTTGTCGAAGGTCCGAGCAAAAAAAATCCAGATGAATGGCAGTGTCGAACCGATACAAATAAAGTCGCAATTTTTCCTAATCATACAAGGCGTTACAGTATCGGCGATTTTGTCAAATTGATGATAATGAGGTCAACTTCAGCCACTTTATTTGGTAATGTTGTAGAAAATTAAATTCCAGTACTTCCGAATCCACCAATACCTCTATTAGTTGCTGGTAATTCATCAACTAATTCCCACTCAGCTTTTTCATAGCGGGCGATGACCAATTGAGCTATTCTATCGCCATTGCTTATTACGATAGGCTTTTTACCGAAATTGGCAAGGATTATATTGATTTCTCCACGATAATCTGAATCAATAGTACCAGGCGAATTGAGAGCAAAGATTCCATATTTCAATGCTAATCCGCTTCTTGAACGTACCTGACATTCATAGCCTGGCTCCAGTGCTATTGCTAAGCCAGTTGGGATTAATGATATTCCCCCTGGTTCAATTGATACGGGGGATTCGAGCGAGGCATAAATGTCCATTCCTGCTGAACCCTCAGTCGAATATGAGGGGAGCGGTAGTTCATTATCTCTATTTTTAAACTTTATTATTTTTATTTTCATTTGATTTATCTAATAAGATAATTACAAATACAATCTAAAATTGAAGGGAAGTAAAATTAAATTTTGTAACATCGAACAAACCTTTATCAGTTAGTTTCAATTTTGGTATTACGGGCAATGCCATAAATGAAAGTGTCATAAATGGGGATTTAAGTTTCGTTCCTAATTCTCTCGCTTTATTTTGAAGAGCTTTATATTTTTCGGTGGTCGAATGTGCATCTTCATCAGTCATTATGCCTGCTATAGGTAAAGTTAAAATATCAATATTGTTATCAACTGCAATAGATAGACCGCCTTTATTCTCGATTATGATATTAACAGCGTTCGATAAGTCATAATCATTTGTCCCTACAGCAATGATATTGTGTGAATCGTGGTTAATACTTGAAGCAATCGTACCCTTTTTTAAACCAAAATTTTTGATAAATGCAATTGCTGGTGGCTTGCTCTCATAGCGATTGATGACCACCAATTTTAAAATATCATTTTCAATATCGCAATTGATATAATCCTCATTTGCTGGTAAATCTATAACTTCCATTTCTGTGAATATTTCCCCATCAATAGCACAGATAACTAATAATTTGCTTCCAGTTTTTCTAACTCTGAAATCATCAGGTTTTGTTGTGCTACAATTGAAGAAATTGGGCTTCGCTGATTTTATTGGTTCAATATTTGATTTCCCATCATTAGCAACCAGAATGCCCCGAATATATGTGGAAAGAACCTCGAAATCCTGAAGATTATTGATAATAATGAAATCAGCATCATCTCCTTCCCGTAGTAGTCCGACATCGAGATTATAATGCAAAACTGGATTAAGAGAAGAGATTCTCAAAACATCGAATAGATTATAACCTAATTTAATGGAGCGTTTTACTAATTCATTTATATGCGAAACAATAAGGTCATCAGGATGCTTATCATCGCTACAAAACATTACCATTGATGGATTAGAAGCAATCAGGGGGTGCAATTCCCCGAAATTCTTCGCAGCCGAACCTTCGCGGATTAATATCTTCATTCCGTGTTTAATTTTCTCATGAGCTTCCTCGAGAGAAAAAGTTTCGTGGTCAGTTGTGATACCAGCATCAATATACTTTTTTAAGTCATCGCCACTTAATCCGGGACAATGTCCATCAATTGGTTTATTGTATTTAATTGCTAACTCGAGTTTTCTTATTACATCAGGTACTTGATTAATTACACCAGGGAAGTTCATCATTTCGCTTAAATAATGAATATCTGTATTTTTTAGCAACAATTCAATATCTTCGGTTGATAGCTTTGCCCCAGATGTTTCGAAATCTGTTGCGGGAACGCAAGATGGAGCGCCAAAATAAAATTTGAAAGGTGTTTGTTTGCCATTTTCAATCATAAATTGAACGCCGTCAAGTCCCAATACATTTGCTATTTCGTGTGGGTCAGAGACAGTGGCTACGGTGCCAAATTTTGTAACAACTCTTGCAAATTCTGATGGAGCAAGTAGAGAACTTTCTATGTGAATATGGCTATCAATAAAGGGGGGTAAAATATAATGTTCCAGATTGCGGTTTTTCACATTTTCAATTTTATAAATAATTCCATTGCGAACCTCGATTGAAGCTGGATAAATTGCTCTTTTAAATAAATCAACTAAATTACCTTGAATAATAAAATTTGAGTTCATCTTTTTCTCTTTTTAAAATTTCTTGGTCCTTTTTTTCTATCATAATTGCCTTCTTTATATTTCATTCTCTCGGGCTTTATGAGAGTTTCCGAGTAGCTTATACCCTCAAAACATATAACGAATTCCCCTTTGATTCTTTTGTCATTAAATTTATCGAAAAGTTCCTTGAAAGTTCCATAATGGTGAGTTTCATATTGGGTTGTCAAATTCATTCCAATGTAAGCATTACGTTCTGGCATAACGCTCGAAGCTGCTTCGAGTATTGCATTGAGGCGATATGGAGTTTCGAGGAATACAACTGTGCGTGCTTCTTCAGAAAGGTGTTTTAATTGCAATATTCTTTCATCTCTCAACCTACTGAGGAAGCCAGCATACAGGAATTGATTGAGTGAAAATCCACTGCGTACGAGGGCTGTTATTATACTTGTCGGTCCAGGAATTACTTCTATATCAATCTTATGATACAATGCTGATTGAACCAATTTTGAGCCAGGGTCGGCTAAAACTGGTGTGCCTCCATCTGATATGAGAGCAAAGGTTTTGCCCTTGAGTAATTGCTCTATGAAAAAATGGGTTTTGGCTTCTTCATTTTGCTCATTGAGTGTGTCTAATTTTTTAGATATATTCAGTTTTTTTAGTAAGTAAGCTCCTTCTTTTATTTCTTCACAGATTACTAGTTCGCATCTTTTTAGAACTTTAATAGCCCTTAAACTAATATCGTCCATATTGCCTATTGGTGTTGAGACTATGTAGAGCTTACCTTTTGGCTGTTCTGTTTCTTTTCTTTGTTCTTTTTCCATAAAGCATTTAAATTTTCAATCTTGTTCCCTACACAAGTTAAGAAAAAAAACTCGACATAGACAATAAAAATTTACCAACGAATCATAAAAAGCAATTCAAATTTTTTGAAAAAAAATAAAAATTTATTAAATTGCTTTTCTCAAAAAAGTGAGATTTATTGAGTTTTACTTTTTTCAAAAATATTTTAAAATAGGGCCCTTAGCTCAACTGGTCAGAGCGGCGGACTCATAATCCGTAGGTTGGGGGTTCAAGTCCCTCAGGGCCCACATAAAAACCGGGATTTACCTGGTTTTTTTGTGTTTAATCAAAATCGGCTATTAATCGTCTCACTTACAAGTTATTAAATTAAGGACTATTAATATGAATGGAATAACCATTGCCCTTTTAATTCTGGTTTACTCTCACTCGGTTTTATTTGCTCAATCAGAGCCACTTGTGGCATACCGTATTGGAGATATATGGTACTTTATAGATTCTGATAATAAACCAATGATTAAACCCCAAAAATTATCTGAATTTGGGGGATTTAGAGAAGGATATTTTAGGGTCAAAACTGAAATTAACGGGAAACAACGTTGGGCTTTTATGGATAAGAAAGGAAAATTGATGACTGTTCCTAAAGCTCATTTATTGATGGATTTTTCTGAAGGAATGGCTATTACGATTAAATTCCTCGATTCTATCGGCGAAAAACGACTATATGGATTCATTAATGATAAGGGCAAGCAAGTAATACCAATGATTTATCTCGATGCTACTTGGTTTAGGGAGGGTTTAGCTTACGTTATGAACAAAGAAAAAAGGGGCTATATCAATAAAAAAGGAGAGTTCGAGATTGTATTGCAGAATCTTGTAGGTTATCCTTTTTCTGAGGGAGTAGCTGCTATTTCTGATGCTAAGTTTCAAGTCGGCTATATTGACAAAAATGGGGAAAAAGTTACAGAAATTGAATATGACGAGCCATCAGATTGTTCGGAAGGGTTATTACGCGTTTATAAAGATGGATATTTTGGATTTCTAAACTGCGATGGCTCGCCTCGAATTGACCATATTTTTCAGAATGCTCTTGATTTCAAAGATAGTATGGCATGGGTTGGAATCATTCACGAGTATTATATGACACTATGGGCTTTGATTAATCTCGATGGCGAAATGATTACTAATCATAAATTTATAGAGGTAACAAATTTTAGCGAAGGATTAGCTGCTGTGCGAGAAAGCGACCTTTGGGGATTTATTGATAGAAATGGTAATTACGTAATAGAACCCCAATTCACATCCGCGGCACCTTTTGTCAATGGCATCGCATGGGCGGCTAATAGTAAAGAAGATGTTTATGGATTTATCAATAAAAAAGGTGAATATGTAATAAAAATACCCAAAGCAAACAGCGTCTTCGATTTACGATTGAATCGTGTCGTGATGTGAGAGTGAATAATAGTTTGTAATTATTGGGAAAAATAATTAATTTGGATTAAAATATCATATCTTATTTTATTGCAAACAGATTCTACACATACCGATTATCTACTGAAAAATATAACATCGAAATTGCCTTTTTTTCAATTGAAAGACATTGCTCTGTTTCAAGGAGATGTATTATATGGGGCATATTTTGAAAAGGACAGACACTTTGTTCTATTTGTAATTTAAGAAAGAAAAATTATAATCAAATTGAAAGTGGAAAAAGAATGTTTGTTCGGCACTGGAAAAAAGCAAATGCGATAAATGATTGCATATTAAAGAGTTCTGCGTAGAAGTTCTCAAAGTCTACAAAAAATATAAAGTCAATGACCATATAGATTGGGAAGAAATGTAATATTGCACTTTTTTATGGTGCTTCCCGTTGCTTTCTTAATAAATTTCAATCAATCACTCCATTCATAACGAGAGGTTTTTAACAAATGTCCAATAAAACAATAATCATAACCGG
>JBBISM010000014.1:20808-24255 GCA_037441245.1 Ignavibacteria bacterium
AACGCTTTGCTGAAAAGGGGTTTACTGTTATTATGGCTTGCCGAAATATTGAAAAAAGCGAAAAAGTTCATAATGAAATTATTGCTCGAACTAATAATCCAAATGTTCATTTGATGCAAGTTGATGTATCATCGCTAAAATCAATAAATCAATTTTGTGATTTATTCAAATCAAGATTTCCTCAGCTTGATATTTTAATTCATAATGCAGGATATTTCAATCACGGTGCAAAATACTTAAAATCTTCTGATGGCGTTGAAATGTGCTTTGCCACAAATGTTTTAGGACCGTTTTATATGACAAACTAACTTCTGGATTGCTTGAAAAGTTCGGAATCTGTAAAAATATTGACTATCTCAAGTAATATTATCAATCATTATTTCTCACCCAAAAAAAGTTTAGATTTGGAAAATCTAACTGGAATAACTGATAATCAATTGAAATACAGCGTCTCAAAATATTATGCTAATTCTAAATTAGCTTTTTTACTTCTCACTTTCAAAATGGCAAGAGAATTTGAGCAATATGGAATTAAAGTTAATTCTTGACAAGTCAACGGTGAAAAGATGTCGCAATCAACTTTGCATAAGTTTACAATCCCCTGGCGATTAATTGCAATGATTCAAAATCTTTATTTCCCGCAACCATTATTTTGGGCTGATAAATATGATGATTTGACCGGCAAATATTTCAATAAGATTTTGGATATAATGAAATCAAGAACAGCCAACTCTGGTTTAAATGAAATTTTCGGTTCCTCGCATTATCCCTATATTGCTGATAAAAGGAATTACAGAAGAAAGTGTGGGAATTTTGCAGTCTAAATTTTTAATAATTCGAGTTTAACTCTAAATACTAATGAAACATAATAATTTCGCATATCCATAAATGTACAAGACAAGTTTTGATTTATATTAATTTTTTTTCTCTCATAAAATTTCGGAGTTTTGTATATAAAATATTATAACTGAACTGAATTGAATTTTAAGAATATCAGATATTTAGCAAAGGGTTTATCTCGCTCGGGTAAGCAGGAACGATTTCTTAATTTTGCTCGAGGTGCATCGCTTGTTAGCGTGATTATTGGCACATTAGCTTTGATAATTTCTCTTTCAATACTTTCTGGATTTGAGAAATCATTATTAGAGAGTGCAATTAATTTCGCCAGCCACATCACTGTTTTCACTATGAGTGGTAAGCCTATCGAGGATTATCCCAAGATGATAAATCACATCAAAAAAGCATTTCCAGAGATTAAAGATATAGCGCCTCTCATCGAAAAAGAAGGCCTACTAAGCGATGGCAAGCAAGTCGAAGGTATTATGATTCGTGGCATCCATTTGGGTAGCAGTATCACTGATTTAAGAAATAAAATCATTGAAGGTACTAATTTTTTTATTGAGGGTGAATCCAAAGAACTAATTATTGGAAAGAGATTGAAAGATAAATTCGGTTTGAAAATCGGTGATGAGGTAATTATTTACGGCGTTCAAGAATCATTAGATTTAACTATGCCAGATGCGATAATTGGTAAATTTAAAATTACAGGTATTTATGAAACAGGTATGGCGAAGTATGATGATGTTTTAGTTTATGCACCTTATGGCGTGGCTATCAAATTTTTTGGTATGGATCCCAATTCTGCTACTGCTTTGGAAATAAAGACCAATGACTTCAGTCAATTAGACCAAATTGCTTCTCGATTAAATGAGACGTTAGATTTTCCCTATATGTGTAGAACAGTTTTCGAACTTCATCGTTCGATTTTCGCTTGGATTGAACTTCAAAAAGAACCGATTCCCATTGTTTTAGGTTTGATAAGTATTGTAGCAATTTTGAATATTTTCACAACATTGTTGATAATTGTTGTAGAAAAAACTCATAGTATTGGTATTTTAAGAGCTATTGGAATTAGAAGCTATAATATAATTTTTATATTCATTCTTCAAGGCCTATCTTTGGCTTTCATCGGTTCTTTGATAGGATGCGGTCTTGCATTTGTCTTCTATTTTATTCAAAGTAATTTCAAAATTATTAAACTTCAAGGCGAAGTTTATTTTTTGGATTTTCTACCCGTAGATTTTGAACCAACCCATTATTTAGTTGTAATAATCATCTCATTGAGTTTTGCTTTCCTTGCAACCATTATACCATCAATAATAGCAACCAAAATTTCTCCAGTAAAAGCTATTCGATTTAAATAAGCTATTGGTTAAAATATTCACCAATGGCTATTAGTATTCATTGAATAAATCGAGTAGAAATTATTTCAATAAATATATTCTTTAAATTCTCAAATACTGCGATTAATTTATATCTATTAATTACAATAATTTAGGAAAACTAATAAGTAGAATATTAATTGATGGAAACAGAATTTAAACTCGGTTTGATTCTTATTCTATTAAATGGCACATTCCTTGTAAAATTTTAGCTTGGTTTATAAATATAAAGTTTAATTATGAATCATTTGCAAGATATTTATCATTGGCAAACTGATGAAAAGTATAAGTTTGTTATTGATAGACTTATACAATGGATAATTGAAAACGATATTCCGAGTTATCATTATGAAGATTTCCTGTCTCGCTTGATGAATTTTGAGTTTATAGAATATTTACCTATAGAAAATATGAATGAAATTGTGCTTTTAATAAACAAAATCATTACAAACAATCAATTCGCAAAAGTTCAATGATTAAAGAATTATATACAGCCGCATTGGGATTAATCAATCAACAAACTAAGTTAGAGGTTGTTGCAAGTAACATCGCTAATGCCGAAACAACTGGCTACAAAAGAGAAGCTGTTTTCGAACGCAGTCTCATTGATGCCAGTCAAAATTTGTTTAATACTCCAGGAGATGTTGAAAATGATGATTCTCCAATAGGTTCATATACAGATTTTTCGACAGGTGTATTTCGTAAAACGGATAATCCATTAGATATTGCCATCGAACAGGACGGTTTTTTTACGCTTCAGGATGAAGCTGGCAATATCTATTTTACTCGTAACGGACATTTCTTGATAAATGCTTCAGGTAATATTATTTCTTCTGATGCTAAAATGCTTATGAGCGATGGTGGACCATTAGCAATTCAAAATGAAAATTTCGAAAGCCCAATGATTACGCCTGATCCAAAAGCCGTGAAAATAAGAATTACTTCAAATGGGGAAGTATTTGCAAATGAATATTATATCGGTACCATCCTCATTACATCTATCGAAAATTCTGAGTCATTGCGTCGTGTTTCAGCCCAACAGTTTATAGCAACTGAAAATACAATTGCAAATTATCTGCCCGCCGAATCAATTGCAATTCGTCAAGGATGGCTCGAAGAATCGAATGTTGATATAATAAAAGAAATGGTGCAAATGATTGAATTGCAAAGGCAATTCGAAGCTGGTACAAAAGTAATCCAAACAAATGATAAAACGCTCGATGAT
>JBBISM010000015.1:0-7818 GCA_037441245.1 Ignavibacteria bacterium
TACCTTAAATTGCTTCAGATTTTTTGAATTATTGAATTTTACTTTTATTTCTCCGTTATCGCCTGGTTTAATATCAGTCTCAATGTATGCTAAATTTTCTTGAACGATGCCACTAGTGTTCCCATAACCAACTTCAATAATTTCTACAGATTCTGAATTCAATTCAATCCCTTTTATAATCACTTGATTTTCTGGTATATTAGGACTTAACACCCATAAATTACCCTCATTGGCGTTATCCATTATAAGTGATGTTGAAGCAGGTGGTTCAGATTGAATCAATTCATCAGCTTTGCTGTTGCTAAGTCTTATTATTCCGATACTTATCGGATCCCAAGGTATAAATTGTAATGTTCGAACTACTTTGTAATAAATCACTGTATCGCAAGTTAGGCACTTACAATCAGTAAAGCTATATCTAATTGCAAATAATAGTGTATCATGGCAACCCTTATGACCAGAAAATGGTGGGAATAACATATTTAACCTAAGTTGAGCAGATTTATTCCAATCAATGCACTCGCCTGGTCCCCAAACTGCTTCACGACTATAAACATTCAATAGCTGTGGTCCTGGGGCAGGAGCTACAACAAGATTACCACCAGTTATATCGCCGAATATCCTTTGCCAGGGAGTTAAAGAGTTTATGCACTTCCTTCTTAACTGAGCGCTAACAATCGTAGCTGAAAAACGAAGAATTGGAATTGGACCTGCTGTAATTTGAGCAGACAAACTAACAGAACCAGTAGCACTATTCCAAGTGAGTTTTTCATTTTTTATTAATTTGATGAAATTTTGGCAGCATTTATCACTTGGTGGTTCAGGATCATCGCAAGGTGGTAAATCCCATTTTATGCTATCTCTACATATTAGCCCAGCACAACTTAGTGTGTAATGGATTGTTAATAAACTTGCGTTTGTAGTGTTGGTAAATGTTGTATTAACAGTCCAACTGGAACTATTTATATTAAATGTAGTTGGGCTGAAAGTCCCTTGCGGAGATGAAATCAGTAAAACTGCAGGCGAACAGCTACTACCGCTTATTGCAACGCTGTATTGAGTTTGACCATTAGTTGGATCTTTGCCGATACATTTAATCTCTAATTTTAGATCCTTTATGCAATCGGACGGCTCTTGTGAGGATATAGTTACACAAGCAGTATTAGATTCTAATTGACCTGCGATTTGATAGCTTAAAATTGAGCTCTGTATTAGGTGCTTAGTCCAACCACTTGCCGCAAAAGTATTGCAAGCTACTTGATTGGCTTGGGCAGTATTATCAATTTTTGCTGAGAATTGAACTTCAGCACCAGTTGTTCCAACAGCAGTAGGTCCAAAATATGCGGCAATATTCTTATTTCCAGCAGATATACCAGAACTCCAGGTACCTGCCGAACCACAACCAATAGAGAAAACAGCGCCAGGTGCTCCAGATGGTGTTAAGTTATTGACATTGGCCAATGATGTAGTTGAATTGTTGTAAGGAAATGGAGTTACCGGTATCGGTGAACCGACTACATTATTGACGGTTATATTATACTGACTACCGCGTGGATTACAAACTTGAAGTATTTTGGAATCGCTTGGCGCTGCATCCAATGGCAACAAATCTACAAATGTTATATGTGCAAGTGCTGCAGTACCAGTTGAATTTAATTTCAATTTATAAACCACATTTGAACCCGCAGATGTAGTAACAGAATTAGCAAAAGTTTGGTCTGATTCTTTCTTTACTTCTTTCTTCAAATTAAATCCAACAACTCCACTTACTAAAACAAAGACGGTATTGGAAGTAAATGTCTGATTACCTAAGGCACCACCAGACAAGGAGAATTTATTCGGTATGTTACCTAATGCAGCGGTATCTCTTACTTTCACATCAAATTCGATATAATAATATGGTACGTTCGATGTGCCATACATTCCACAATTGGCATAAAATAGGTTTTGACAAGTAGCTGGAATTGTTGGCAATGTTGCTGTTACAGTGTTATTAATACTATTATAACTCAACGATACTCCGCTCCAAACCTGATTAGGAGCTGGATTAGGATTGCAATTTGGGATATTCCAAGTGTTAGCTGTATAATAGGATGGATTTCCAACATATTCAAGATTTGGATCGAGCACATCTGTTAATGTAACTCCTGAAAGCGGTAAACCTCCAATATTTTGTATCCTCAATCTATATCTGAAAGTGGAGCCAGGCGTATAAGAGCTTTGTGCGTTGCATATCTCTTTCCATAAGCAAGGATTCGCTGCGGGTGCATCAATTGTAAATGTCGCACAAGCTTGCTGTAGTCCTGTCGGTAATTGCAGCCAAACACAATTTTTTATTTGAGAGCCTACTGTTGCGTTCGATGGTATTGTGAAATTAACGTAAACATAACAACATTGACCTGCTTGTAATGTTCCTTGAATTGTTAATATGTTATTTAAACCGAGAGTTGCGCTGATTGTATTGGGCCAAACAGTTCCGAGTGAATAATTTGATAAAGAGTTTGGTAATGTATCCAGAGCTGTAAATTGCATCGGTGTAGTACCAGTATTACAGATATATATCAGATATTGACCAGCACATCCTGGTTGCTTATTTGTATAAACCCATTTACTTATTGTGGCACTTTGAATTGTGATTTTTTGAACGCAGGTTTTAGCTGTATCTGAAACTGTGCCGCAAGGTGGATTCACAGAACCTAAATTTCCACTCAATATCGCAGTATTATTTATCGAAGAACCTGATGGAAAAGTACCTGGGGGATAATATATTTTAATTTGGCAACAAGCAGTATTGTATTGCTGTGTAGCACTCATATTTCCAACATTCCAAGTTACTATGTTACCCGATTGAGTAGCGTTACATGTCGAACCTACTAAAACAGCACCAGTCGGAAGAATATCTGTAACTACTCCATTTACTAAATTGAGCTGGCCTGTTGTACCGACATTTTTATACACACATATTTGGTAAGTAACAGTATCATTGCCTGTAGCCCAGGGGCAATTGCCTCCAACCCAAGCTAATCCCATTGGATATTTATTGATATGCCAGGGATTTGTTGCTAGGGCTGTTGTTGAAAGAAAGTTAGTACAAAAATCATAATCTTTATTATTGTAAAATGCTGTTAGGCACGCTCTATTTCTAGCACCAATTCCATTACAGGTAGTTCCATTTGGAAATGCTACTGTTATTGTTATCGAGCCAGAACAACCATTTGGAACACTTAGCCAAGAAATTCCCAACGTACCTCCTTGAGAGTTTAAGGTAGGTGCAGTAACTGTTGGACTACCACAAGCATTATTAACACTATGACCTAAATATATCAATGATGCTGGCAATTGATCTATGATAGATACATTAGAAGCACCAGCGGGTATAGTATAGTAGATTGTATAACTAAATGGTTGACCTGTAGCTATCGCTGTATCGCTGACAACTTTCTTCAAAATAAATCCGTCTTTGCTGACTTCCGAAACCCAGGATTGAGAGAATAGTGCTGATGAATTTATAAGAAGTAAAAGAAAAATCGTTATGAAATTAAAGTATTTAACTAAATGCTTTCGAGTTATCCCGATTAAAATACTTTTCTTCGTATTAATTATATCGTTTTTTCTCATAAATTAACTCCTTTATTTGTTAATAAAAAAAAAATGTTCGTAAATACTAAATTAAGAAATAATATCGAATAAAACAAAAAAAATTAAAAATAATTAATTTTAATAAAAATATTTTTTGCAACAAATCTTAATATCATCTGTATATTTAGTATCATTCAGAAACAAATAATATTATGATTATGAGAAATGTGTTAATATTTATACTGATTATACTGAATTACTTCGAAATTCTTTTTTCAAAGACTCTGCCAGATAACTATCATTATGATACAGAACAGAATATATTATCAATATCTGGCATAGTTGATAATAATTTATATAACCTTGATTCTATAAAAACAATTTATCTGAATTTCGAGGAAAGCAATTGGTTTCAGTTATTAGCAAATAATCGTCCTACTGAAAAAGATTTAACAGCAACTCTTATATACGATGGAGTAACTTATAACGGCGTTGGAGTTCGATTCAGAGGAGAAACTTCATATATGATGACAGTGATGTCGCAAAAAAAATCTTTCAATATATCAATTGATTTCAGCGATTCAAATCAAAGATTAGCTGGTTATAAAACTCTGAATTTAAATAACTGCTTTCAAGATCCATCTTTTATGAAAGAAGTGCTATTTCACTATTTAATAAACGAATACATACCAGCCCCAAAAGCAAATTTTGTCAAATTAGTAATAAATGGACAAAATTGGGGGCTTTATTCAAATGTGCAACAAATTAACAAAAAATATTATTCAGAATGGTTTTTAGATAATCAAGGAACAAGTTGGAGGGCAAAATTTCCTGATACATCCACTGCCAAGCAACCAGGCCAACCGAATTTCGGTGCTGGATTTTGTTCTTTAAATTATCTTGGCGATGATCCTTTGATTTATACAAGATATTATACATTGAAATCAACTACAATGGAAAGTCCTTGGGATAATCTTGTTAATGCATGTTATAAGCTTAGTATACTCCCTATTGAGCTAATGTACGATTCGCTGCAATATTATATTGATGTTGACCGCAGTTTATGGCATATTGCCTGTGAAAATGTCTTCACCGATGAAGATGGTTACATTAATAAAGGTGGTTCGGATTACTATGCTTATTACGATGATGCAACTGGAAGAATCCATCCAATCGAATATGATGGAAATAGCACTTTTTTGATAAACAAAATTAATCAATCAATCTTTTTTAGAGAAACAGATAAAAAATACATACTTATTAACAGACTATTATCCAATCCCGCTCTAAAACAAAGGTATATAGCCCATATACGCACAATTCTTAAAAATACATTAATTGAAGGAAAGATTAACCCTTTGATTGACAAATTCAAAAGCTTGATTGAGAATGAGGTAATCAATGACAATAAGAAAATCTATTCTTATCAACAATTTCTAAATTCTATTAATGAATTGAAAAACTTTGTAAAAAACCGCCGTTCATTTATTCTCAATGTCCCAATGATTGTTTCTAATCCCCCCACTATAACAGAGGTAAAACATATTTCTCGGAATGGAATAAATTTAAATCTATCAGCAAATGAACCCATTACAATTCAGGCAAAAGTCCAGTCAGAATCAGGAATAAAGTCCGTGTTTCTATATTTGGGGACTAGTCTATCTGGCACTTTTAAAAAAGTGGAATTGTTAGATGACGGCTTAAATAGCGACAATGAGCCAAATGACGGTATTTATGCAATAACAATACCGGGCTTCCCAGCTGGAACTTATATAAGATACTATATTGAAGCCATTAGTAATAATAATTTCTTTACCTCAGCATATAGTCCCGAAAAAGCAGAACATAATGTTTATTTATTATTGGTAGAAAATAAAGTAGAGCAAAATCCCGATGTTGTGATTAATGAATTAATGGCTGCAAATACTAAAACTGTAGCTGACCCACAAGGTCAATATGATGATTGGATAGAGCTATTCAATCGTAGTTTGAAAGATGTTGATTTGGCAGGTATGTACTTGAGCGATAAAATTGACAATCCAAAGAAATGGAAATTTCCTACCAATACCATTCTCAAAGCTGGTGAATACTTAATTGTTTGGGCTGATGAGAATTCTAAAGATACCCCGGGTTTGCATACAAACTTCAAATTATCTGCTGATGGAGAATGCCTACTCCTTGTGAATAAAGATGAGCATAGTAATACAATTCTTGATTCTGTAAACTTTGGACTACAAGATAAAGACATTTCTTACGGTAGATATCCAAATGGTTTCGGCAATTTTTATAAAATGAATCCCACTCCGGGAGCATATAATGAAAATTACCTTTCAATTGAATATTTTAATTTACTATCAAATTTTCAATTGATGGAAATTTTTCCAAATCCTGCAGATAAGGATTTAAATGTACACATCAAAACCGATAAAGTTGGTATTTGCAATATCGAAATTTATAATTTGCTCGGTCAGCTTATACATTCCCACTCTTTGCATACTTTTCCAGAATCTACTACACAATATAATTGGAATAGAAGTGATTTCAGCGGTTATAAAGTACAGCCTGGTACATATCTAATAAAATTCGAATTTATGGGAAAGATTTTAACAAAAGTTTTAATTTTGCTATAACTTTTTTCGATAAAATAACCGTATAATAAAGGAAATTGAGTTCAACAAAAAAAAATCTTCTAACTTCTGGTATATTGTTTCTATGCTTGCTATTGGTTTCTATCCCACGTTTCAATAGAAATGATATGGGCATCTTAGAAAAGTTCACTCAAGATGACGGACTTTCTTATTCAAATGATGAGGGCGTCTCAATAGAAAAATTGCCACTCGATGCATATCAATACATTCTCATAACTGAATATTTCCGAGGTAAGTCCACGATTGATTTAATCCAAAAGCCATATTCCGATAGACCGCTTGTTCCAATAATAGCATCTATTCTGCCGTTCGATCCAATGACTTCGATTAATATTTTGAATTTTTTATTTATGCTTGCTTCGCTATATTTTATTTATAAAACAATTTCATTACTTGGATTTTCTGAGTATTTACTTTTAATTGGTTGTTTGTTATTTATCTTTTCGTTTCCCACTTTCTATTATGGCGTGATAGGTAATATTGACCCCGCCGTTATTTTTCTTTTATCATTGGGATTGTTTCTTCTGTTATTGAATAAATGGCATTTTCTTGTTTCAATCTTTTTGCTTGGACCATTCATAAAGGAATCAGTTGTAATTCTTATCCCGGTATGCTTTTATTATACCTGGGTTAAAAGAAATATAAGCAAAATACCGCTTTATTGGTGTGTTGCATATTCCATTGTGTTTATTACATTTTATTTCGTATCCAAGAATATAATACAATTGCCAGATGATTCATTCTGGTTCCCATCAGTAAAAGTTGTTGTTTCAAATTTATTACGCCCAAGAACTTTTCTCAGCTTCTTTTTATCATTTGGCATTCCTGGATTATTGTCTGTGATTGCAATTTATCAATTACTAAAAAACGACTCAAGTGACTCATTAAAAAAATATATGCCTATGATTGTTGGATTGGTTTGTTCAATTCTTTTATCAATATATGCAGTTCTTTCCGCTTATTCTGATGGGAGATTCATTTGGCTCTCTTACCCATTTTCGATATTACTTTCAATTTATTATCTCGATAAAATGGTAATAAAAATTAAACTACCTTTCATTAAACAAAGTATAAATGATTAATTTTGTTATCATCTTGTCAACTTGTGATTTTAAATCAATAAAGTTATTTGAAATTAATTTTTTTTATTGATATTTTAAACATAAATCCTATTGCTATGAAAAATATTATTCAAATCCTAATTTTATTTTCGATTTCCATTGTATTTTTAAATTTCTGCGATAATAATAAAAGAATTTTAGAAGTTGATTATCAAAAACTTGGTGATAGTATTATCCAAATTACGTTCGATACGCTCAGAACTGAATTATTTAATGCTATGTCTGGAAAAGGTATAATCGGTGCTGTAGATTATTGCAGAATTAATGCTAATGATATTACTGAAATTTACAAGACTGATAAAATAAGTATCCGTCGCTCAGCAATTAAATTCCGAAATCCAAATAATAAGGCTTCTGGGTTTGAAGAAGAAATAATTAAAAATTATATTGACGCAAAAATAAAAGGTGATTCTCTTTATCCTGTTTTAATCGAGCATAAAAAACATATTCATTATTTTAAACCAATAATT
>JBBISM010000015.1:7828-21253 GCA_037441245.1 Ignavibacteria bacterium
GCCATGCCATGGGAATCGAGATAATGATGTTCCCAAAGAATTAATTACCTATTTAAATACAAATTATCCTGATGATTTAGCGACAGGTTTTAGCGAAGGCGATATTCGTGGTGTCTGGCATATAGTATTTGAGAAAGATGATAAATGATTGATAAACATATATCAATTATAGGAGATTAAGTCTTTTACTTCCAGTAAATAAACAATGATGTTTATTTTTTTAAAACCTGGGTAACGAGTTGAGCAGTTTGACTGAATGTGGATGCTACTTTAAACTCAATGCCGGAATTTTTTAATGTCTCAGCCGCTTCTTTTGCGTTTGTACCATCGAGTCTGACAATAATTGGTACTTTTACTTCGACTGTTTTCAATGCTTCGACAATTCCATCAGCTACTTTATCGCATCTAACAATTCCACCGAAAATATTTATAAGCACAGCTTCGACATTTGGGTCGCTCATCATAATTCTAAAAGCATTAGAGATTCTTTGCACATTAGCTCCACCCCCAACATCTAGAAAATTTGCAGGATTTCCGCCAGCGAGTTGAATTAAATCCATCGTTGCCATTGCCAATCCAGCACCATTGACCATACAACCGATATTACCATCTAGTTTGATGTAATTTAAATCATATTTTAATGCTTCTACTTCCAGAGGCGACTCTTCATCTATATCTCGCAATTCAACATATTCAAGATGGCGATATAAAGCATTATCATCAAAATTCATTTTCGCATCAAGAGCAATAATTCTACCATCGGTAGTTAAGACCAGGGGATTTATTTCAAGAAGACTGCAATCAAGGTCTTCATAAGCTTTAACTAAATTTTTGATGAAACTTACAAAATGTTTATATGGTTCGCCGTGTAGCCCTAACCCAAAAGCTAATTTGCGTGCTTGATAGTCTTGAAATCCAAGTGAAGGGTTAATATATTCTTTTAATATTAGATGAGGTGATTCTTCAGCTACTTTTTCAATTTCTATACCCCCTTCTGTTGATGCCATAATCACATTTTGCCCGACTTGTCTATCCAGAACAATACCAGCATAATACTCTTTAGCTATTGAAACTCCTTCTTCAAGTAGTATTCTTCGCACGAAAGTACCATCTTGACCAGTTTGAATAGTAACTAATTTATTCCCTAATATAGCTTTCGAATATTGATACGCTCGGTCAGCAATATCATCACCTTTGATAATATTTACACCTCTAACTTCTTTTCCAAACAATTCCATTTTGGAATTATTTTCAATATCGTAAACCAAGCCTTTTCCCCGACCACCAGCGTGGACTTGTGTTTTCAGTACGATTGTATCAATACCTTTAACAACGAAACTTTCATAAGCAACTTTGCCAGCTTCTTCAGGGGTAAATACAACTTCACCAAAAAGTATAGGAACATTATAACGTTTCAACAAACTTTTTGCTTGATATTCATGGATTTTCATTAAAACTTCTCATTATTATATTTAAACAAATCTTGTTGTTCATTCATTTTGAATTTGCAAAAATACCAAAGTAGAATTTAAAAACAAAGAATTATCGGGTTAAAAGTATGATTTTAGTAAAAATATGTGTTTTTATTTTTTTTTTTCGAAACTGTACCGAAAATATAATCCCACAACGGCGAGCTAACACCAAAAGACTTATTTGGCTCAGAATAATGGTGTTTCATATGGTGTTTTTTTAATTCGAGTAATAATTGATTTTTAAAGCCAAAATGATGCAAGGCAAAGTGCATCATATCGTATATTAAATATCCAAGCACTAAACCTGCAAAAAAAGGTTTTGACAACGAAGCACCAAGTATAAATAAAGAAAGAAAGTAAAAAAATACAGCCAGAGGAATACTTACCGTAGGAACCATCACCAATCTCTTAGCATCACGGGGATAATCATGATGAACACCATGAAAAACAAAATGAATTTTCTTCCCGAAATCTGTTTTTGGTTCATAATGAAAGATAAAACGATGAAGTACATACTCGAGCAAGGTCCAGAAAAATATACCCAAAATTAATAATACAATGATAGAAAGCACATTCAATTTTACTTCAATAGCACTGTGATATAAGAAATATGCAATTACAGGAATATAGATATATAGTGGTACACTCCAATGGATTCGAGAAAAAAAATCTAAAAAATCATTTCGAAACATTCTAACTGATTCATTTTCATTTGATATATATAATTGTGGCATATTTCACCTTGATAATTATTCTGCTGATTTTTCAATAATAGCTAATATTTTGTCTGCTGGCACCTGTTCTCCGGGTTGAACATTAACTTCGGTAACAACACCACTGATTGACGAAAAAAGTGTTGTTTCCATTTTCATTGCCTCGATGATTAAAATTGGTTCTCCTTCATTAATCTCTTGACCAACTGAAACTTCAACTTTAACTATACTGCCAGGCATTGGGGGCTTGATAATAAGTTTATTTAATGAATTTTCGGAAACGTCATAACCAACATCACTCTCGATAGATTTGGAAATCTCATATAAATCTCCAGCACAACAAAAATAATATTTCTCATCATTTGAGGTAACATAAGCGATTTGGTTTTTATTATTTTGTTTAATTTTAAATATATTTTCAGTTATAGGAATAACTGAAAAATCAGATTTAACATCGTTGATTATAACATCATACGAATCCTTTTCAATTTTTTCTGTCCTAACATTATAAGTTTTGCCTTCATATTCAATAATCATAAACACCTCCAAATTATATTTCCCAAGAGCCAATACTTAACCACGGCGATGGTATACCAGTATCGGATGATGTGATTGAAAATTTTTTCTGGTTCATTTCAAATACCGCAATTGTTGCAAGAGCAAATTCGATTGCCCTATCATTTGTACTAATATTGTTCATATTCTTGTCTATAAAATTTGTATATGTATTACCGTTAATAAATTCTGGATGTTCGAGAATATTAATCATAAATTGAATGGGGGTTTTAACACCCAGAATAACTAAATTTTTCAATGCTTCTATCATTTTCCTTCTTGCTTGCTCACGGTTTTCACCTTTAACAATTAGCTTGGCTAATATTGGGTCATAAAAAACAGGAACATCAACACCTTGATAGATACCACTATCGAATCGGATACCAGGACCGCTGGGTTCCCGCAAAAATAAAATTTTGCCAGAAGAGGGCATAAAATTTTTTGCTGGGTCTTCTGCGTAAATTCTGCATTCTAACGAGTGTCCTTGTTGGGATAATTGCTCCTGCTGAAAAGGTAATTTCTCGCCGTTAGCAATAGCAATTTGTAACAGAACTAAATCAACTCCAGTAGTCTCTTCGGTAATAGGATGTTCAACCTGTACACGAGCATTTACCTCAAGAAAATAAAAGTTTTTGTCAATATCTACTAAAAACTCAACAGTACCAATATTGTCATATTTAGCAATTTTAATGACTTTCACAGCAGTTTCGCCCATTCTCCTTTGAAGATCTGGATCCATAATTGGCGATGGGGTTTCTTCAATTATTTTCTGATGTCTTCTTTGGATTGAGCATTCACGCTCGAATAAATAAACAGCATTGCCAAAACAATCCCCTGCTACTTGGAATTCAATATGTCGAGGCGATTGTAAATATTTTTCGAGATAAACTTCGTCGCTACCAAAAGCAGACAATGATTCACGCATTGCTGATTCGACTGAAGTATGAAGCTCATCAAACTTATTAACGATACGCATACCTTTACCACCACCACCAGCTGATGCTTTAATCAAAATTGGGAATCCTATTTCTTTTGCATATTTTTCAAACTCATTTAAGTCTTTAGAAGATCCTTTCATTCCAGGTATTACTGGTACGCCTGCTTCAATCATTGCCACTCTGGATTCAACTTTTGAACCTAATAATTGCATTGACTCAGGATTTGGTCCTATAAATATCAAACCAGCATCTCTTACTTTTTTATTAAAAATAGAATTTTCAGCTAAAAAGCCATAACCGGGATGTATCGCATCGCATCGGCTTCTAATCGCTGTTTCGATTATTTTGTCCATATTCAAGTAAGATTGGAGTGCTGGTGCTGGACCAACAAGGTACGATTCATCTGCTAATTGGGAATGTAGGGCTTTACTATCTGCTTCTGAATAAATTGCCACTGATGTTATATCAAGCACTTTACACGCTTTAATAATTCTACAAGCAATTTCACTGCGATTTGCAATTAAAATTTTTTTTATTTTTCTTTCCATTTCACATATATTTATTTTTGCCAATATGGTTTTCTTTTTTCAAAAAAGGAGTTCATACCTTCTTGTCCTTCTTCACTAATTCTGAGATTAGCAATCAAATCAACTGTATAATCTCGAATATTTATTTTTTCATCAAAATATAAATTATAAATCAACTCTTTTATTTTCTTCAGGGCATTAGGACTATTAGCAATAATGTTATCTATTATTTTATTCAATTCATCTTCTAAATCATTTCTTTGGACAACTTTGTTAATTAATCCTATTTCTAATGCTATTTGAGCTGTGATTAATTCACCAGTTAAAAAGAATTCTTTTGCTTTAGCAAATCCAATTCTTGAAATGACAAATGGGGCAATGACCGCAGGAGCAAGTCCTAACCGAACTTCTGTGAAGCCTATTTTTGCACTCTCTTCAGCTATAACAAAATCGCAAGCGGACATAAGCCCAGCACCACCACCAATGGCAGCCCCATTGACAACAGCAATAACAGGTTTTGGATATTTATTAATTGTATAAAGCAACTCGGCTAATTCATTCGATTCCCGCAAATTATCCTGGAAATCGTAATTAATTACTTCTTTCATCCATTGCAAATCAGCACCAGCACAAAAGGATTTGCCTTTTCCACGCAGAACAACTAATCTGATTGCAGATTTCTCATAAGTTCGAAAAGTAACGATTAATTCACTTATCAGAGTATTATCTAAAGAATTATGTTTTTCGGGTTTGTTTAAGAATATATATAAAATCCCGTTTTTCTCTTCTGTAATGACAACATTTTGGGAACTATTCATTTTTTGTTCCTTTAATATTTTTGTATATCGTAATAATGAAATTTGCACCTTCTCCTTGTGAGCTAATTAGAGAAATGTTTGCATTAATCGCATCAACTAATTTTTTTACTATTGATAGCCCTAAACCTGTTGAATTTTCGCCTGCTGTAGGTTGAGCACTTAGACGGGCAAACTTTTTGAAAAGATTTGATTTATCTTCATCTGTAAATCCTGGTCCTTCGTCTTTGATACTTATTATTACTTTATCCTTATGATTAGTTAATTTGACAATAATTTGCCCATCAAAAGGAGAGTATTTAATAGCGTTTGATAATAAATTGTCCAATATCTGAGCAACAGCATTTGGATCAGCTAATATATTTATTGATTTATTGGTCAATTCTGTTTGAATCTGAACATTTTTATCTTTTGCTTTTTCGTAATAACAGGAAACGATAAATTTTATCGTATCAATGATGTCGAATGATATTGGTTTAAGAACAAGCTCCCCTCTTTCAATTTTATTTATATCCAATAGATTTTTAATCAGTTCAAGCATACGCTCTGCTGAGATTAGAATATCATTAGCAAAGCCCTTTATATCCTCGATTTTTAAATTATCATCGCTTGATAATATTTTTGCAATTAGTGCAATGTTATTTATCGGATTTTTCAAATCGTGAGCGGCAATTCCTAAAAATTCGTCTTTTTCTTCATTGAGTTTGTTCAATTCTTCAATCAATACTTTCAATTGTTTATTCGATTCTTCTAATTCTTCGGTATATTTTTTTAATTTGAGATGAGTGTTAATCCTTGCAAGAAGTTCAGCTTCTCCATCTTCGATATGAATAAAATCAACAGCTCCCAATTGCAAACCCTGTATGATATTTTCGGTTGCTGACTCCTTAGAAAAGAAAATAATTGGAATGTCTTTTGTATTTGCATTAGATGTTAAGATTTCGCACACTTCATAACCATCCATATCAGAAAGAATTAGGTCAAGTAATATTAAATCTGGTTTGATATTAATAGCACTTTCTAAAGCTGTTTTCCCTTCTTGCACAACAGCAACATCAAAATTTTTACTTTTTAGATAATTGCCAATTTTCCTTAGCTTACTTAGATTGGAATCCACAAGTAATATCAAAGGTTTCTTGGCTGGCTTTATTTTGCTTTCATATCTTTTCATAATTTACATTCTGAAGACACCGAATCGATGTTCATTAATGGACATATTTAAAGCACAATCAATTCCTAATGCTATAACTGTGCGTGTGTCAATAGGGTTGATAATGCCGTCATCCCAAATTCTAGCTGAACTGAAAAAAGGGTTAGCTTCAATTTCATATTTCTCAAGAATTGGCTTGCGAATAGCTTCGATTTCTTCTTCGGTCATAGTTTTACCTGATTTTATGAATTGTTGCACCTTGACTTGTGTCAATACATCTGCTGCCTGTTCGCCACCCATAACAGATATTCTGCTATTTGGCCACATAAATAATAATTTTGGATTGTAGCCCCTTCCGCACATAGCATAGTTCCCAGCACCGTTTGAGGCACCGATTATAACAGTAAACTTCGGAACTTGTGCATTTGCTACAGCGTGAACAAGCTTAGCTCCATCTCGTGCAATTCCTCCGTGTTCATACATCTTTCCCACAATGAAACCTGTAATATTTTGTAAAAAAAGAAGAGGAATTTTTCTTATAGCACATAATTCAATAAAATGAGCTCCTTTCAAGCTTGACTCGGAAAAAAGCACACCATTATTCGCTACAATACCGACGGGATAGCCCAAAATTCTGGCAAATCCTGTAACAAGCGTAGTACCATATAATTCTTTAAATTCTTGAAATCTGCTTCCATCAACTATTCTTGCAATGATTTCCCTGACGTCATAAGGGATACGGACGTTTTTGGGTATAATACCAAATAGTTCATCAGTGTCATAGTACGGTTCTTCGGGTGCAATTCTCCCAATGTCGAATTTCTTTTGCTTTTCGAAATTTTCAACGATATTACGAGCAATTTCGAGTGCGTGCTGGTCATTTTGGGCATAATGGTCGGATACACCTGAAATCTTGCAATGCACATCGGCACCTCCTAATTCTTCATCCGTAACGACCGCCCCTGTTGCAGCTTTAACCAATGGGGGACCACCAATAAAAATAGTAGCCTGATTTCGCACCATAACAGTCTCATCACTCATTGCAGGCACATAAGCACCGCCAGCAGTGCAGGAGCCTAAAACAACAGCTACTTGGGGTATTCCCATTGCAGACATTACAGCCTGATTATAAAAAATGTGTCCGAAATGTTCTTTATCAGGAAAAGTTTCAGATTGGAGCGGTAAAAATATACCACCTGAATCTACAAGATAAATACAGGGCAATTTGTTTTGCAAAGCAATATCTTGGGCTCTAATATGTTTTTTAATCGTCATTGGGAAATAAGTTCCGCCTTTGACAGTAGCGTCATTAGCTACAATCATACATTCACGCCCTTTTATTACACCGATTCCGGTAATAATACCCGCTGAAGGTGCCATATTATCGTACATATCCCAGGCAGCGAAACTAGAAAACTCTAAAAATGGTGTATTGGGATCGCATAGATTTTTTATACGATCTCGGGGAAGCAATTTACCGCGTTCAATATGGCGGTTTCTATGCACTTCAGTACCACCCAACTTGACCTGTTCTAATCGTTCTTGAAATTCTTTTAATAATTGTTTATTAATATCATAGTTTTCCCTATATACAGGGCTTTTTGTAGAGATTTTACTTTGAATTCGTTTCATTCAATACCAATTTGTTTTGTTCATAATGTTATTTTATTTATCAATTAGCTCAAATTCCCAAATGCAATCGAAATAATAATTAGTAATATCTGGTGGGCAAGAGACCTTGCGAGTAACTATTCTATCGTCAATTGTTCTGGCAAAGTAACTATATTCGACTATACCTATCGAAGCACAGGGGAAATCAATCATAGCTTTACTTCTACGAGCAGCTTGAACTCGACATCCCCTGATGTAATATCTTAATTGATTTTCATTAACAATTTCAATTTTACTATCTAAAAGGGTCGAATATAATCTAAAAGATAGTGCTTTGCTTAATCCCTCAATACCTGAATTTTTGCCTAACCCAAGAAAATCAATTAATCTTCTTGCCTCTATAACGCTGAATTTACGCCAGGCTTCACGGTCAATATCCATCGCCAATCCAATTCCATACTGCTCTTCGATAGATAAGAACCAACAACCGTCGTGAGCTAACCAATTTTTTGCATATATTTTCAATAATTGAATTAATTCTTCTTTTGTTAATTCTTCGATTTTTGTTGATTCGATCATAAGTTACCATATAGTATAATTACATTCCTCGTCTGTATTTTCCACCAATTTCGTATAACAAATGAGTTATTTGCCCCATTGTAGCGTATTCAACCGTATTTAATAATTCCTCGAAAATGTTGCCTTTAGTTATTGCAACTTTTTTCAGTCGCTCCAAAGCATTCAAATATTCATTTTTGTGTTTTTCTTTATATTCGGCAATATCTTTCAATCTTTGGTCTTTTTCTTCATTTGTAGCACGTGTGATTTTCATATTGTCATAAGGATTTTCAGTTCCTTCACGAAGGAAAGTGTTAACTCCGATTATTGGGTATTCGCCTAATTGCTTCATATATTCATAATACATAGATTCTTCTTGTATTTTGGAGCGTTGGTATTGTGATTCCATAGCTCCTAATACCCCCCCTCGCCTTGAAAGTCTATCAAATTCTTGTAATACTGCTTCTTCTACAATATCAGTTAGAAATTCGATTAAATAGGATCCTTGATTCGGATTTTCGTTATATAGCATTCCGAATTCATTTGCAAGAATATATTGTATCGCCATCGAACGTCTAACTGATTCCTCTGTTGGAGTAGTTACTGCTTCGTCATAAGAATTAGTATGAAGCGAATTGCAATTATCATAAAATGCGAGCAATCCTTGTAAGGTTGTCCTAATATCATTGAAATCAATTTCTTGCGCGTGTAAGGAACGGCCAGATGTTTGTATGTGATATTTTAATTTTTGACTTTTTTCAGAGGCGTTATATTTATCCCGCATAGCAATTGCCCAAATTCTTCTTGCAACTCTGCCAATAACAGAATACTCAGGATCCATACCATTTGAAAAGAAAAATGAGAGATTGGGGGCAAAGTCATCAACATCAATTCCTCTATTTATAAAGTACTCAACATAGGTAAAACCATTTGCTAAAGTAAATGCCAATTGTGTAATTGGATTAGCACCTGCCTCGGCTATATGATAACCGCTTATGCTGAGAGAATAATAGTTTGTAATTTTGTGTTTCGAGAGAAATTCTTGTATATCTCCAATTAATTTCATAGCAAAATCTATCGAAAAAATGCAGGTGTTTTGGCCCTGATCCTCTTTCAGCATATCTGCTTGCACCGTACCTCGCAATTTTCGGAATGTGTTGATTTTTAATTCCTCTTTTTGTTGTTCTGTTAGTTCTATTCCTTGAGCTTTTGTTTTTTCTAATTCTCGTTTATATGCAACCATAAAATAGAAAGCTACCATAATAGGAGCTGGAGCATTAATCGTCATTGAGACTGATGTTAGCGGGTCAGTTTGGTCGAATCCTTTTAACAAAACATCCATATCCTCAATACTACAAATAGAAACCCCACTTTCTCCAATTTTACCATAAATATCTGGTTCGGTTGATGGGTCTTCGCCATATAGAGTTATGCCATCAAAAGCAACGGATAATCTCTTAGCTTCATCGTTTGTACAAAGGTAATGAAATCTTTTATTAGTGCGTTCTGGACTACCTTCGCCTGCAAACTGACGCTTGGGGTCTTCTGTTGTTCTTTTAAATGGGAAAACACCTGCAGTATATGGAAAGCCACCAGGAAAATTTTCTTTGTAATAAAACTTCACTAACTCTTTCCAAGAGTCATAATGAGGTGGAATGACTTTGGGAATTTTAGTGCCACAAATTGACTTTTTGTAAAGATTTATTTTTAGTTCTCTATCGTGAATTTTGTAGTTTATTTCATCATCATAATATTGATGAACGCAATTACTATGATTTTCTAAATATTTTCTAGTTTGGGATTGCAATAGATTCCAATTATGTTCATATTCTTCCATTAAAGTCTTTTTTGCATTTTCATTTTCAGTGATTTCAGCAGATTTTTTAAAAACATAAACCCAATCAGCAATCTCGGCTTCATTATTTACGAATTTGTGATATTCTCTAATACAATCAGCAATTTCTGATAAATAGTTAACTCTTCGATTATCAAGCAATCCATAATCTCTTACAAAATCTGTAGGAAGTAGCTCTATCATTGGATAGTTAATGGTATAATCACGATATTCATAGTCAATTAGAATTTTGAGTATATCTTTGAATAATCTGTTTACTCCATGATTATTGAACTGATTACTGCTTACAGCATAAACAGGTAATCCCAATTCTTCTAAAGAAATTTTGGGATTTGCTTTGATTTGATGAGTTCGCAGATAGTGAATAATGACTTCTCTTAGAGCATCTTCTGAGCCAAGTTTTTCAAACTTATTTATGACAATCATATCGGCAACGTCGAGCATATCTATTTTTTCAAGCTGTGAAGGAGCCCCAAAATCAGCTGTCATTACGTAAACCGATTTATCGCTAATTTCAGTAATTCGACTATTTGCTTGACCTATTCCGCTTGTTTCAACTAATATTAAATCGAATCCGCAAGATTTTAAAATTTTTATTGAATCGCTTATGGATTTTGCAATCTCTGATTCACTTTGCCTTGTTGCAAAGCTCCTAAAGTAAACTCGTGGATTATAAATTTGATTATATCTTATTCTATCGCCCAATAGAGCGCCGCCTGTCTTACTTTTTGTTGGGTCAATCGCAAGAACTGCAATTGCGATATCCTCAGAGTAACTTAAAAAACGCCCAATTATTTCATCAATAACTGAACTCTTACCGCTACCACCAGTCCCTGTAACTCCCAATACAAGAGATTGTTTCTTATCGTATTTCTGGTAAATCTTGCGAATCTCGCTGAGTTTTGCTTCATTATTGATATTTTTCTCGATATAAGAAATTTGGCTTGAGATTGCTAAATGATTATCAGTTCTGTTCTGACTTATTTGCTCTTCGGTAATAGTAATAAATCGTTCTCCATTGAGTTTAATTTTAAAATCGGTAATACGTTTCATTATGTCATCGGCAATACCATCTATTCCAATCCTTTGACCATCTACAGCGTGATATAACTTCGTAACGCCAAGTTTTTCGAGGTTTTCGATTTCGCTTGGAAGAATCACGCCTCCACCACCGCCAAATATTTGAATATTACTTGCATTGAGACTTTTTAGAAAATCAATCATATAAGAAAAGTATTCATTGTGTCCACCCTGATATGAACTTACTAAGATTGCATCGGCATCCTCTTGAATTGCTACAGTTACTACTTCATTGACCGAGCGATTATGACCGAGGTGAATTACTTCAGCTCCTCGCTTTTGCAATAATCTTCGAAATAGATTGATTGATACGTCGTGTCCATCGAAAAGTGCCGCTGCAGTTACAACTCTGATATTTTCCATTTTGCTTTACTACAAAGTTTTAGAAAATTTTCTTAAAGATTTGTAATATAATCAATGTTACCGAAAAAAACAAAAAACGGCAGTAACTCGCTTTGATAAATTAAGTTAACGCCGTTTATCTTTAATGAAATAATACTATTTTATGATGCAAATTTGTCGAATGATACTGAAATCATTACTGATGATTTTTAAATAATAAATACCAGAATTCAAATTATGAGTATTAACCGATATTTTATTGTCCAATGTATTAATAGTGCTGATTTCGATTCCAATTGAATTAAGAATACATACTTTAACATTCTTTAACGATGAAGAATCAAAATATAATTCGAATGATTCAGATGCTGGATTAGGATAAACAATTACTTTATCATTAATAAAATCAATGACTGAAGATGAGCTAACAGTTGTAAAAGTCCAGATATCGCTCGGTTCGCTTTCGCCAGCTGCATTAACTGCGACAACTTGCCAATAGTATGCAGTTTCATAATTTAAGTGCTTAATTTCAATTGAGTTACCCGATTTTATATTGTAAATCTCAGCATCGCTCATATCTTGATTTGTCGAAAGATATAAAATATAATAATCTGCTTCTTCTTGAAATTCCCAAAGCAAAGTGCAATCAATACTGATTTCATTAGCTCCATTTTGTGGTAAAGTTAATTGTGGTTTTGCTGGAACATCGCCTATCGTTTTGAAGCACCATTGATCTGACCATTCTTTGGGTTCGGTTGTATGTCCTCTTACTCTCCAGCAATACAAAGTATTTTTTTCAAAATCTTTATTGTGGATATATGATGTATCTTTCAAATCTTTGATGTTCAAAACTGGTTCGCCCATCTCTATGGGGTTATCGAATACAATAATTTCATAAGATTGAACAGGTCGAGCATGCCATTTAAATTCGGGTTTTAATGCAACATTTCTAGACTCATCTTCCGGTAAGATAAGTATTGGTTTATAATCAACTATATCAATAGTTTTAAAAGTCCAAGTATCACCCCAATCACCATCTTCTTTTAAGTTTTCAGCTCTAATCCTCCAGAAATAAGTTGTATTGGCATCTAATGTTCCTTTTTGAGTTAAAATATCGGGATGATTAATTTTCATTTCAATTAGGTTATCAGTAAAATCAATATTAGTAGCTATTTGAAGAGTATATTTCAAACTCCCATCAGCTCTCTTCCATTGAAAAGCAAATGTTCTTGCCACATTTTTACTGTTATTAGGTGGATAGACTTTTTCAACAAGAGCTGGTTTTGAGGGATAATAAAAATAACTTATGCTATTTGTTAACATATTCGGAACGAGCAAAGAATCAAGTATTTTATTAAAATATAACGCCGCTGGACCGCTCAAGCCAGTTGATAAAAGGAATTCAGGCTGTTCAAAATTATAATCATATCTATATAGCTTGCCCCCACCCAGATTTTGATTTTCCCAGGCAGTAATGTAGAAATTACCAACTCTATCCATTACTATACCATCAAGAAAATTCATCGGTGTATATAAAATAACCTTAACGGATAAATCAGTTAGTGATACTTCATAAATCGGAGCTTCTTCCTTAAAAGATACAACAATAAGTCTATCTTTATCTTCAGCTTTCTCATATATTATTCCGTTCGGAGTCAATACAGAACCTTTGAGTTGAAGGGCATTAACCTGATTATTTCTCGTATCAAGGCGAAATATCTTGTTCTGAGACATTTCGGTAATATAGATATATCTTTCGCCATCAGTACAAACCCCATTTAAAAACTCTGAACCGGCAACATTAATGGA
>JBBISM010000015.1:21292-21560 GCA_037441245.1 Ignavibacteria bacterium
CAATTTTTGTTACATCAGCAACATATAAATTTCTTCCCAATATCGCCATACCTTTGGGATCATCTAATCCCCAATTGATGAAATCACTGAGTACATAAGAGCGGGTTAATAAGGATATTTTACCATCAGGTCTATTAAATTGACCGACATTTGAAACGTAGTATGCATTGGTAACATCATCAAATACGATGCATTCTGGTGCGCGCAAGGTTGCTGTCTGCCCAATTAAGCAATATGATGATATAAATAGAATTGATAGTAAGTTAAT
>JBBISM010000016.1:0-3421 GCA_037441245.1 Ignavibacteria bacterium
GATGATGGTGGGAATACAAAATACGGTATATTACTGGGTCTCGCATATTTAAATTAGGTGAAGCCATATCAATCTTTGCCCGTAAAGTACGGCTTCCTTCCTTAAATTTGCCATCTTTCATTTGCTCAAATAATTCGAAATTCTCTTCGACCGAGCGATTTCTCCAAGGACTATCAATCCCAGGTTCTTTTAAAGTTCCACGATATCGTCTAATCTCTTCAGGACTTAAATCACAAACATAGGCTTTGCCCAATTTAATTAACTGCTTGGCGTATTCGTATAATTTATCGAAGTAATCAGAAGCATAATACAGGCGGTCTTCCCAATCAAAGCCAAGCCAACGAACATCTTCAATAATGGATTCAACGTATTCGGTTTTTTCTTTGGTTGGATTAGAATCATCAAAACGCAAATTACATTTACCGTCATATTCTAAAGCTATACCAAAATTTAAGCAAATAGATTTAGCATGACCAATATGTAAATATCCATTTGGTTCGGGTGGAAATCTTGTATGAACACTCCCGCCATATTTATTTGTCCGCAAGTCTTCATTAATTATTGCTTTAATAAAATTCTGTGGTGTCTTAAATTCAGTAGTATTGAAATCTGCCATATTCCTTTAGCATTATTTAATTGAATGACTTTTTGACGATTTTCGTTTTAAATTATTAATTTGTTTATTTATTTTATTACAAAATTATTTTTTTTAAATAAACTAATTAAATCTGCAATATCAGACTTGGAAAAAAAGAGAAATCAATTATTATATTTTGCAGCTTCAGGCATATTACTTGGTTTGTCGTTTCCGCCTTTACCTTTTAATTTGTTCGCTTTCATTGGATTTATACCTATTTTTTGGGCTTTAGAAAATTTTACAATCAAAAAAAAATACAGATATATCTACATTACTTTTTTTATTTATCATGGAATAACAAATTGGTGGATATCGAGTTGGCAACCCAATTCAGACACTTATTTATTAATCTCGGGTTTAGCGGTTTGGCTCGTTCATCCGTTGTTTTTTATTGGAGCATTCATTGTTTATAATTTCTTAAAAAATAAAATCGGCAATATTAAAGCACTGTGGCTGTTTCCATTCATTTGGATAGCTTATGAATGGAGTCGCACCTTATCCGATTTAGCATATCCCTGGCTAACAATTGGTTATTCACAAGCATATAATTTATATTGGGTTCAATTCGCTGATATAGCAGGCGTCTGGGGTATTAGTTTTGTTATCTTATTGGTCAATGTAATTTTATATAGGATAATTACAATTGCCAAAGAAAGTAATTTCTTCTCGTTGAATTTAACTTTGTTAAAAATAAAAAAAATACGCTATCTATTAGCATCTTTGTTTTTATTAACCATTGTACCAATTATATACAGCTTCGATAGATTAAACTTTTTCGACCATGAAAAGTTATTGAAAGACAATCCAAACATCACGGTAGGAATTATACAAGCTAACATTAATCCTTGGGATAAATGGAGCGGTATTGTGTATGACCAAATAACCATTCATCAACAATTGCAAGATTCTTTAATCTATAACTATGGAGCTATAGACCTTGCTATTTGGAGCGAAACAGCTGTTCACTATGTAAGTCTCGATTTTAATAGTAAACACAATTTCGGTTATTTCGAGGATTGGGTTCATTATTCAGGTGTTTCGCTTCTTACTGGATTTGCTGATTTATATATTCTAAAACAAGACGAGAAACTCGCCCCTACAACAAAATATCTTCAATGGGACAGCACTATAGCTTATGATACGTATAATTCGGCTTTGCTTTTGAATCCCGCCCCATATAATAAATATAATCCTCAAATATACCATAAAATAAAATTAACTCCTTTCGGCGAGGTGATACCTTTCATAGAAGTTTTATCATTCTTGCGACCAGTTCTCGAATGGAGTGTTGGGATTTCTTCTTGGAGAAGAGGCGATTCAATATTCAACCAGAAAATTTATAATGAAAAAATTGATGCAGATATCGGAAGTATAATCTGTATCGAATCTGTTTATCCCGATTTTGTACGCAAATTTACTCGCAAAGGAGCTAATATTTTAACTGTCATTACCAACGATGGATGGTACGATAATACCTTCGGTCCTGAACAACACTACGTCATTGCTGCTATGAGGGCTATAGAAAATAGGCGATACCTGCCAAGATGTGCTAATACTGGCAAAAGCGGATTTATCACTCCAACCGGACAAAGCAGTTCTACACTTCCTCAATACAAAAGTATTGCAAAAGCGGATAATATTGCAATTCTGGATTATACAAGCTTTTATGTCATTTTTGGGGATTGGTTACCATATTATTGTGTCTCTTTCATCGTTATATATATTGGTTATTTGGTTTTTTATAGGAAAGTCAAAAAATAAGATGAATGCTGGAGGTAAAATGTTCGCAAAAATCAGAGATTTCTTAATTATTTATTTTGCTTTATTATTTATAACGCCTGCTGTCTATGGCAATTTCAAACCTTTGCAACTTAGGGTTGATTCTTTGAAAAACGGATTAAAAATCATTTACATCGCAGATAATTCCATAAACTTCTTTTCGTCAGTTATGATTTATAACATAGGCTCTCGCGATGAAGATTCAACTTATAAAGGTATAGTAAGTCTTCTTGCATATTATATGAATAGCCAAACAGAAAATATCCCATTCGGTGAATTAGAACGATTGATATTTGAAACAGGCGGACAATTCAATACAAAAGTTCAAAATGACTATATAATGTTTCACTCAACTGTCCCTGCCCCTGATTTCAAGCTACCTCTTTGGATTGAATCCGAAAGAATGCGAAAAGTTAAATTCACACAGGAAAATTTTGGGAATTTAACAAAATATGCATATAACAACTTACTACTCAGCAAAAGAAATACTTTAATTAATCCAAAATTAAATGATGTGCTTGAAAATATTTTCCATCACACAGAGTATTCGCATCAACCCTATGATATTTCGGAGCAAACTCTTGCAGTGGACGCAACCACTTTGCAAAGTCTATATGACAAATACATACAACCGAATAACGCGACCTTAGTCATATCAGGAAAATTCGATATTAACGAAACATTAAAAACCATAAATGAATATTTTTCACAATACAATAAGCAAGAAACACCCAAAAGAGTTGATACCCTTCTGTCAATACAATTAGAACCAGTGAGAATAATTAAATCTATTCCCAATACTGAAATTCCATCAATTTACATTGGCTTTCTTACACCAACAGTAAAAGAATCAGATTATCATTCATTTGCATTATTAAATAATGTTATTTCCAAAATACCAAATTCTCGCTTTAGAAAAATTTTTGAAAATAATGGAGAATACAATGCAATTGAAATTCCGTTAGTAAACACGGCTGTTACAATATATAGTTTATCAAGTGAAAA
>JBBISM010000016.1:3448-3807 GCA_037441245.1 Ignavibacteria bacterium
CTGAGTTGAGAGAAATTGCCAGCAATGGCATCACAGAAAGTGAATTAGATGAAGCAAAAAATTATATCGAGCATAACTATTATGAAAATATTGCAGACTATGATAAATTAGCTCAACAATTGGCTTGGTTCCATAATCTTTATAAAAATTCTTATCTGATTAATTCTACACTTGATAAATACTTGAAATTGACTCTCAGTGAAGTAAACAAGGTTGCTAATAAATATTTATATACTAACGACTATGTTACTTTCATCTACCAACCATAGAATCATTTGACAAAAATATAGAGAGAAACGAAAATGAAAATTCTGATTATTTTGGCTTTATTTTTCAGTATTTGCCCATTACTGAGCAAT
>JBBISM010000016.1:3821-21533 GCA_037441245.1 Ignavibacteria bacterium
AAAACCCGGGCAAACAACAGATTACAAAATATCTGTACCTGATGTTAAAATACATACTATAAAAAATGGACTCAAATTTAATATCATTGAAAAGCGAGATTATCCTTTTGTATTGATAAATATTTATTTCCGTGGAGGCAGTTCACTTGATTTAAACGAACCTGGACTTTCAGAACTAGCATCTGATTTATTAATTAATTCAATCAATGCAAGCAGTTTAGGGAATTATCTGAGAGATAATAACCTGATTTTAACAAGAAAAGTTACTCCAGATTATATTTCAATAGAGTTCAAATTTTTAAAGAAACATTTAAAAACTCTTTTACCCAATATTGCTAACCAAATTCAGAAACCTAATATATCAAATGATATGTTTAAAGCAATTGCCAAAAATAGAAGTTTAATTAAACATAAATTAAATGAATTCGATTTAGCAAATAATTTAACCCGTAATGTAATCTTCGGATTATCACATAATTACTCATTTCAAAACATTAATTCAGATAATATAACATTTACAAGCATTAAAAGTTATGTCGAGAAATTCTTCACTCCTGATAATTCATTTATTACAATGCAAGGTGACTTCAAGACAAAAGAAATAATCAAGCAATTGGAAACATCTTTCGGCAATTGGCAACAAAGACCTAAAACAGATATCCAAATCCAAGATATATCACCATTACCAAAAGGTATTCACTTCGTTTCAATATCAGACAAATTAGATGAAACCTATGTTTGTTATGCTTATCACGCTCCATCAAAAAGCGAACCTGAATATGAATTATTAAAAACTGTTTTAGAAATATTGACAGCCGAAGACAGGGGTCTTTTATCCAAACAATTACGAAATTCAATCAATTCAATATCCGAAATAAGAGGATACATTAGTAACTATTTGTATTCCAATTATATATTACTCACTATAAAATGCAATAAAAACGATATTGAAAGGGTCGTTAGAACAACTAAGGAAATTTTAAAATCACTATCAAAAAAATTGCCTGAAATCGAAATTCTTACTTCAGCACAAAGATATCTAAGCGGAGAAATAATACTTTCTTTCGATAAACCCAGCAAGTTTTCCGAATTGCTATATAATGCCAATCTGCTCAATACCTCCATTGATTATTATAAAAATTTACCGTTAAAATTGAGAACAGAATCCGCATATTCAATTCTCCGAGTCTATCAAAAATACTTTGGCAGTGATATTGATTGGATATTGGTACTTGGGAGCAATGAAATCGCTGAAAAACTCGAAAAATTCAGCAACGTATTTTATTATGACAACAAATTAAATCCGATTACAACCTATTACGCTAAGTACGATAAATCCTCTATTTCCCCACAGACACTTATCACTAGATATAATAACAAAATTGCCAAGAACTTATCGGATATTACAACTTTGGAGAAAAGCGGTCAAGTTACAATGCATAACCCTGACAAGCCCGAATCAACTGGCTTTATCAGTATAAAACATAAATCCCCCGACAAAATGTATCAAAATATCGAAATTGGGGATATGCATCAAGAATTATGGGTTAATGGGACAAAATCCTGGATAAAATTTGGACCCAACATTGAAGAAGAAACCGATATAATTAATGAAAGTTCAGTACTAATGTCGAAATTATTCCCTGTTGCAAATCTATTAGATTTGGGGTACAAATGCGAAGTATTAGGAATTCAGCAAAACTTTATAGTTATGAGAGCTACCTCTCCATTGGGCAGGACTATTTATCATTATTTCGATAAAGAAAATTATCTTCTAACTCGCACCGATGCCCTAGTTGATGATAATATTAACTCATTTGTTATCACAACCGAATTTAAAATTTACTCTGATTTTGAAGGATACTTATTTCCTCAAAAAATCATTGAAAAAAGCCCGTATTTTTCAATGATATATGATTTAACCTACAAAATAAATTCTGAAATTTCTGATACTACATTTTTGCCCTATTCTACCGATTAATTAAATCAGTAGTAAAATGTTTAAATAAATCATTTATTAAAATGGAGCAACAGATATTAAAATGGAACAACAGAATAAAATTTTAGTCGTTGAAGACGACCTTACAAACGGAATTTTATTTAAACGTATCTTAGACAAAGCTGGATATTCTGTAAAATTAGTACATAGTGGCAAAGAGGCATTGTCAGTCCTTAAAAATGGAAAATATGATGCTATATTGACTGATTGGATGATGCCCCAAATGGACGGAATAGAACTCATCAGGCAAATCCGCTTGCTAATCCATCCACTTCCACTAATAATTATGATTACTGCTTTAATATCAGATAATGCTCGAGCTTATGCTCTTGATTCTGGTGCCGATGATTTCATTGCAAAACCTGTTGATATAGAAGAATTACTGACTCGTATAAACGATGCCTTATCAAGAAAATCTCAAAAAAGTTTACTCGATAAACCATATAATATTTTCTCCACAAATGAAATCAAACCAAAATTTGTAGGTGTTGTAATCGGCACAAGTACTGGCGGTCCACCCACAATAATACAAATTTTCAAAAGAATTCCTAAAACAAATAAAGCTGCATTCTATATTGTACAGCACGGTCCGAGCTGGATGTTAGAAACATTTGCTCAAAGATTGCAAAACGAAACAGAACTTAAAGTCAATCTTATCACAAATGGCGAAATTTCCGAGCCTGATAATATTTATTTAGCTCCTGGAGAAAAGCATATTCTTATTGATAAACGAAATTATCAAATTTTTTTAGATGACGGCCCGAAAGAAAACTTTGTCAGGCCATCAGCTGACCCATTGTTCAGAAGCGCAGCTGAATGCTTTGGAAAATATTGTATTGGGATTATCTTAACTGGATTAGGAAGTGATGGAATGCAAGGTGCCAATGCAATTGCTTCAGTTAATGGTACCGTACTTGTGCAAAACCCAGCAACTGCACTGGCGCCTTCTATGCCGAATGCAGTTATCGAAGCTAGTATAAAGCACGAAATAATCGAACCCGATCGAATGAGCGAAGTAATATTATATCAAATTGACAGACTTTACAAAGAGATAAAAAACGAATATCAATCAATTTTGCTCAATTAGTTCACATCAAAGTTATTTAAAATCACTAATTTTCTAAATTTCAAGATTTTTTTGGTACTCCATCTATTCTTTTGTGTAAACAAATGTACATTATTGTGTATATATTTTGAGACCTTTTTGCTAAAAATGTATCTATTATTTAAATTGCAATTTTGAATTTTTTTCAAATGTCAGAAATCTTAACATAATTTTAATTGTTTCTTAAATAGATATTAACTGGAAGTGGCTTTAAAAGGGTTCGAAATACTGAGTGATAAGTTAAACAATTTCAATTCTATTTCATTAAATGAATTAGATAAAATGCAATTACTTCGCCGCTTCGATACAAAATTTATACTGAACCTCGAAATTTTTAGTAATATCGTCGAACCTTTAAGCAGATATTATAATATCCTGGAAATCAACAATAACAAAATATTTCATTATGAAAATCTCTATTTTGATACTCACATTTACAAACTTTTCAATGACCATATCAACGGAAAACTTAACAGGTATAAAATAAGATACAGAAAATACCTTGAAAATGGCGATTGCTATTTTGAAATTAAAAGAAGAAACAATAAAAAATATACAATAAAATATCGGAGAAAAAGCAATTTCAGCTTTGTTATTGAGGGTATTGAATATGATTTTCTCAAAAGATATATTGATTACAGCAATTTAAAATTTTTACCAAAATTATTCATTTCTTACCAACGCATAACTTTGCAACATAAATCTGAAGAAGAAAAGGTAACTTTCGATACAAATATTTTCTTCCGAAATACTAACTCAGAGCTTCATTTGCCCGAATTAGTAATAGCAGAAGTAAAAAATCTCAGAATAAATAATCGCTTTGAAATATACGACCTTCTAAGGCAGGAACAGATACAACCATTAAGAATTAGTAAATACTGCACAGGTACTATCTTAACTAATAATCAGTTAAAATACAACAGATACAAACCAAAATTCAAATTGATTGATAAACTATGCGGAAGCTACGATGGACAGCACCATTTTTGAAATTAGCCAATGGGGAAACGGGAACATTTCTGATTTTTTTGCACGTTTATTGATTAATACAATCTCAATTCTAATTTTCTCTTATTTCATATACTACCGACGTCAGAGAAAAAAAACGTACTTTTTCGCACTAACATTTTTAAATATTTTAGTTTTCCTCGTATGCTTTTCATTGCAAAATGCCCAATTGAGCATTGGGTTTGCTTTTGGAATTCTTGCAATATTTTCAATTCTTCGCTATCGCACAACAACAGTACGCATCAAGGAAATGACATATATCTTTGCCGCCATTACAATTGCTCTTATCAATTCCATCATAACAGAAAACTACAATCCATTGGTCATTTTCTCGAGCAATTTAATTATCTTGATTACTGGTGCTGTGCTTGAATATGCATTTATTAATAAAGAGAAACAAAAAACTATTATCGTCGAGAAAATCGAATTAATCAAACCCGAAAACCACAACCAATTACTTGCCGACTTGAAAGAAAGAACTGGTTTGGATATTAAAAGATTCGAAATTGGAAGTATTGATTTCCTTCGAGATGTTGCAAGAGTTAGAATCTACTATGACTGGAAAAATTAAATCCCATTTTAATACTCAACACTTGTTGTTAATCTATAAACTATTTCTGATTTGCTTTTTTTCAGCAACTTTTCTAAACAATGCTGTTTTATTGGGACAAAATGTCCCATTAGAATTATGGAGTGGTGTCGAAGCTGATGTTCAATTACCTTATGATCTTTCGATTAGAGCAGGCAAAGAGCTACGTTCAAATCTAACAGAGAAATATATTAGAACTGATATCAATGATATTGGATTATCTTATCGCATATTGTCGTGGTGGAGAATTTCTTCCTATTATCGCTGGAAAATACGTGAGAAAGCCAATATCAGCGGTTTATATTATAGCACAAATTTCAGCTACTCAATAGAAAGCTTCGACTTCAAATATAGATTAAGATATGACTCGAAAGGTTTAGATAAAGAGCAAGAGAATGATTACATTAGAAATAGAGTAACTATTAGTTATAACACCAGCAAAATATTAACCTTTTCTGTGGAATCAGATATTTTTCTTAATCTCAATCACAAAAGATTTAATGCAATTAGATACAAATTCAACACCGATATATCAACAACCAAACGACAAACATTGAACTTATATCTTATGAAAGAAAATGAATTTAACATTGATAATCCTCAATCTAAATTGGTTTTCGGTATTAGCTATCAGCTTAAAACAATCAGATTCACTCCCTAAAAAGAATGATGAGCATTTATTAAATCTAGGCAATCAATATTTTTTTTGAGCTACCTAATTTTAATTATTTCAAAAAAATAAATAATACTTCTTTATCTGAATTAAAAAGTAATGATAAATTGAAAATTATTTTTTATTTTAGTAATAAAATGTGATAAAAGCATTTGTTTTTTAAAATATTATTTCTTAAAATTGTAAAAGAAAATCAGACTTTTAATTCTTATTAACATAGGTTCATTATGAATTATATCAAAATATCACTATTAATATTAATTGCTATTTTAATGGTTGCCTGCGGAGAATCGGATAATATTGACCGAGGAATTGGTCCGATAAAAAAAATTGAAATCGGTCCACTCGATAAGCAATTAGCAGAAAAAGGAGCAGAAATTTTCCGAGAAAAATGCACAGCTTGCCATAAATATGACGAAAGATATGTTGGACCCCCGTTAAAAGGAGTTACTAAACGACGCTCACCTGAATTTATAATGAATATGATTATTAATCCCGAAGAAATGGCAAAAAAAAATCCGACAGTCCGAGCTTTACTTGCTGAATATATGACTCAAATGACTAATCAAAACATCAATGAACAAGATGCTCGGGCTTTATTAGAGCATTTAAGAGAAATTGACGGAGATAAATAATTCACTTTTTACAATATTATGAGGGGTATTTTTATGAAAAAAAATTTCTACTTCACTATTGCAATAGTAGCATTCGCAACTATAGCTTATTTCATTTCCTGCCAATCTGGAGCTGATTTAGCAGGCGATATAGATGCAGCTAGCAAGGTATATGTTGCTCCCGGTAAATTTGATGAATTTTACGGTTTTTTCTCTGGTGGATTTAGTGGACAATTAGCGGTCTATGGCATCCCAAGCGGGCGATTATTAAAAGTAATTCCTGTATTCTCACAGAACCCAGAAAATGGCTGGGGATACTCAGAAGAAACTAAGCCTATGTTCGAAACATCTTTCGGATTTATTCCTTGGGACGACGCTCATCACCCCGCATTATCAATGACAGATGGAATAGCCGATGGACGCTGGATTTTCATTAATGGCAATAACACCCCAAGGGTAGCAAGAATTGACCTTTCGTCATTCAAAACTGTCGAAATAATTGAATTGCCTTTTAGCGGAGGCAATCATAGTTCTCCATTTTTGACTGAGAATACCGAGTATGTTGTAGCAGGTACTCGCTTTAGTGTTCCTATTCCTAACCAAGACGTTGCAATTGATTCTTATAAAGATAATTTCAAAGGCTCACTCTCATTCATACAAGTTGACAAAACTTCCGGAAAAATGGAACTTGCATTTCAACTTCTTGTACCCGGATTCAATTACGATTTGAGCCGAGCCGGTAAAAATGCATCACACGGTTGGATGTTCTTCTCGTCATATAATACTGAGCAAGCACATACTTTGCTTGAAGTCAATGCAAGCCAAAACGACAAAGATTATGTTGCTGCAGTGAACTGGAAACTTGCTGAAGAATATATAAAGCAAGGGAAATACAAAGAAGTCGCAACAAAATACCGCCATAACTACTTCGATGAAAAAAATCATACAGGAACTTCTAATGAAATAACAAAAGTTAAAGTTTTAATTCCCCAAGATTGCCCAGGATTAGTATATTATATACCCACTCCAAAATCACCCCACGGTTGCGATGTTGACCCTACGGGCGAATATATTGTTGCAAGTGGAAAATTAGCCGCATTAATTCCGGTTTTCTCATTTACTAAAATGCTGAAAGCAATTGAGGAGAAAAAATTTGATAAAGAAATTGACGGTATCCCTGTTTTAAATTATGAAGCTGTATTAGCTGGAGAAGTCAAAGAACCAGGATTAGGTCCACTTCACACAGAATTTGATGATAAAGGACACGGCTATACCTCTATGTTTTTAACTTCAGAGATTGTTAAGTGGAAAATTGGTACCTGGGAAGTTGTAGATAGAGTTCCAACTTACTATTCAATCGGTCACCTGCTTATACCTGGCGGCGACAGCAAGAAACCTTGGGGCAAATATGTTATAGCCTTGAACAAAATAACCAAAGATAGATATTTACCAACAGGACCGGAATTAACCCAATCCGCTCAATTATATGACATATCCGGTGATAAAATGAAGCTGTTGCTTGATTTCCCAACAATTGGCGAACCACATTATGCACAAGCTATACTGGCAGATATTGTAGTAAAAAACTCGAAGAAAATCTACCCAATTGGTGAAAACAATCATCCCTATGCGATTAAATCAGAAAAAGACGCCCGTGTCGTTAGAGAAGGAAATGTTGTAAGAATTTATATCTCATCTATTCGCTCCCATTTTATGCCAGATAATATCGAAGGTATCAGAGCCGGTGATATCGTTTATTGGCACGTTACAAATCTTGAGCAAGATTGGGATATACCGCACGGATTTGCTGTCAAAGGAGCTGAGAATGCCGAATTGCTGATTATGCCGGGCGAAACGGCTACATTAAAATGGACGCCTAAATTCCCTGGAGTATATCCATTTTATTGCACAGACTTTTGCTCTGCTTTGCATCAGGAAATGCAAGGATATGTTAGGGTATCTCCAGCGAACTCCAATATTGCTATATCTTATAATAAAGCTAATTAATTTTTGTGGTTAAGATGAAAAATAAATTTAAAATAATTTATGCCATAATAGCGATTATACCCGTTACTTTATTTATTTTACCTTTATGGCATATAGATTTTGATGCGCCCCAATTCCCTGAGGGATTGGGGCTTTATATTTATATCAATGACATACAAGGAACAAGAGAGAACGCTTTAGAGACCATAAATAATCTGAATCATTATATCGGAATGCAAAAAATTAAAACAGATGAAGTTCCTGAATTTAAGATTATCCCTATTGTAGTAATCTTTCTGATTATTTCTGGGTTAATATCTAATTTTATGGGAAAAAAGATATTTGTATTTCTATGGCTAATTCTTTTCTCGATAGCTGGTATAATTGGCTTAATTGATTATTATCTATGGCAAAAAGAATTTGGTCATAATTTAGACCCGAACGCAATAATTAAAACCGAGACACAATCTTATGACCCGCCTTTCATAGGTTCCAAGAAAATTATGAACTTCACAGTTTCATCATATCCAGCATCAGGCGGGATACTCGTGTTTTCATCTTTATTAGCTGGTTGGATAATGTATTATTTTGAATTAAAACTACAACGAAAACAGGAGCAAAAAGAATGAAAAAATATATCTGGACTCTTGGCTTAATCTTGATGATTATTGCTTGTTCTCCCGAACCAGTTCCAATAGATTTCGGAAGCGATGAATGCGTTAATTGCAAAATGATTATCAGCGACCATAGATATGGAGCTGAGATTGTAACCAAAAAAGGCAAAGCATTGAAATTCGATGCTGCCGAATGTATGGCAAAATTTATATACGATAAGCTTATTAGTGAGGAAGATATAGCTTCTCTATGGGTTATTGATTATGGAAATCCGAAAAATTTAACTGATGCAAAAAAAGCACACTTTCTTAGAAGCCGTTCGCTCCCTAGTCCTATGGCAATGTATCTTACGGCCTTTTCAGATGAAAACACATTAAAAGAAACGATGAAAGAACACGAAGGAAAAGTTTATGACTGGGATGGTATTATGCAATTAATCGCTTTAGAATGGGGTGATTGAGTTATTGAAAAGATATTTAAATATTGCTATTATCTTAAGTTTAATTACATCGAATGTAATTTTTTGCCGTATTCACGAAGTAAGGCAAAATAGTGAATTAAATAGCATCAAAAAGGCAATTGAATTAGCTTCGGATTATGATACAATCAAAACTTTTGGTGGTTATTACTCAGAAGGAACTATAATTATTAACAAATCCTTGACTATTATCGGTTATGACTCAACTGTTATATCGGGTAATTTCGAGGGTTTTGTTGTAATAGTCAAATCAGATTATACCCGTATTGATGGATTGATTATTGAAAACACCGGTGTTAGCTATACCGAAGATAGAGCGGGGCTTAAATTTGATTCTGTCAAGCATTGTGAAATAAGAAATTGCATAATCAGAAACTGCTTATTTGCTATATATTGTGCAAATAGCAGTTCAATCAAAATCAGGGGAAACAATATTTTGGGTGAATCGGTAACTGAATCCTCATCTGGAAATGGAATTCACCTCTGGTATTGCAAAGATATGATACTAACTAATAACTACGTTACAGGTATGCGAGATGGGATATATCTCGAATTCGTAAAAAATAGTATTATAAAAAATAATTTAATTGAAAATAATCTCAGATATGGTTTGCACTTTATGTTTTCTGACGATGCTCTTTACGAAAGAAATGAATTTTCTGCTAATGGCACAGGTGTTGCAGTTATGTACACAAAAAAAGTCATTATGAGAAATAATATTTTCCAGTACAATTGGGGTAGTTCAGCTTATGGCTTGCTTTTAAAAGATATATCAGATAGTGAAATAACTGATAATGAATTTATCAAAAATACAACAGCAATTTATTTCGAAGGCGGAGGTAATAATAAAATTTACAGAAATTCAATATACCGAAACGGCTGGGCAGTTAGACTGATGGCAAATTCAACCAACAATATTTTCCGAATGAATATTTTTTCGGGTAACACATTCGATTTAACAGCCAATAGCTTTCAATTAAGCAGTACGTTTACTGAAAATTATTGGGATAAATATCAAGGTTATGACCTCAATAAAGACAATTTGGGAGATGTCCCATATAGACCGATAACACTTTATGCAGTAATGATAGAGCGATATCCCACTCTTCTGATATTTCTGAATAGTTTTTTTGTAGCTTTGCTTGATTTAGCTGAATCTCTAATTCCAATCGTTACATCTGATTCAATTGCGGACTATAACCCATTAATTGTTATGCCGATATGATTGACGTTATCAATATTAATAAATCTTTTGGGAAAAAAGGTGTTTTACGTAATATAAATCTTCAATTTCATAACCATTCTATTAATGCTTTACTCGGGCATAATGGTTCTGGTAAAACTACTCTGATTAAAATTATATTGAATTTAGTCAAGCCCGATTCTGGAAATATCCAAATCAACGGTAAGCAAATTATCAATGAATGGCAGTATCGAAAAGATATCGGTTATATGGTTCAAATCGCCAATTTCCCTGAAAATCTTACTCCGATTAAATTATTCGAACTAATAACTAAAATCAGAAATATCGAACCTGCCAATAGAGACTATCTTATTGAGCAACTAAATATTTCAGATGAACTTGGAAAACCGCTTAAAAACTTATCTGGCGGTACAAAGCAAAAAGTAAATGCTGTATTAGCACTAATGTTCGACCTGCCTATCCTTATTCTCGATGAACCAACTGCAGGTTTAGACCCTATTGCGAGCCGAACATTAAAGAAAATATTAATTCAGGAAAAGGAAAAAGGTAAAACTATCATTTTAACTTCTCATATACTATCGGATATCGAACAATTATCTGATTATATTCATATTCTCAATGATGGGAACATTATTTTCAGCGGGCTGAAAGAAAAACTTATGACAAATGGCGATTTAGAGAAAGCAGTATCAAAGCTTTATTTGAGTTTTAGGAATAAATAAAATGCTGAAGACATTATTATTGCAAGAAATAAATGACCTGTTGAAAAGCAGATGGGTTATTGGTTATACATTGCTTTTCTTTATTATTATCGAGTCTATCTATTGGTTTAGCGGGGATATATCCAAAGTATTGATAAGTCTCACCAATATAATTCTTATTGTTATTCCTCTTGTTAGTTTGCTTTTCGGAATTCAACATATATATAACAGGCGTGAATTCAACGAAATTTTGCTTTCCCAACCAATACCAAGAAAATTAATTTTTATCGGCTCATTTTTATCAACTTCGATTGTTCTAAGCCTTGCTTTTTTGATTGGCAGTGGTATGTCTTTGCTTTTGAGAGGCGTTAAAGGAGAGTTATCTATATCGCTAATCATACTGCTTGTTGGTATATTGATGACCTGCTCATTCCTTGCCCTCGCCTATTTTATAGCTTATAAGCAGAACGACAAAGCGAAAGGTTTTGGCTTAGGTCTGATGCTTTGGGCTATTCTGCTTGTTTTGTATGATGGTATTTTTATGCTTTTAATCTATGCTTTTCGCGATTATCCACTCGAAGTGCCCGCAATTGTAATCAATTCTTTAAATCCTATTAATCTCGCACGAATTATTATTACACTAAAGCTCGATTTATCTGCAATGATGGGATATACGGGTGCAATATATAAAAAATTCTTTGGTAGTGAACTCGGTATTGTTATTTCAGGGATAATTCTCGTTCTCTGGATATTAATCCCTTATTATTTAGCCCGCCTCACTTTTCTTAAAAAAGACTTTTAACCGGCAAATGATTCTATTTGGATTTGCTTATCAAAATATAGAGATAAATCCTCGCAATTTATTATTTTATCAGACAGCAATTCGCTATATATCTGAATAAGCCAATCTACAAATTCATCAAAACTATATGGTAAATTACAACTCTTTTGCCATTCGATTAATTTTTCGGGTTTATCCGCAATTTCATTAAGAATATTTGCTAATTCAAAAGCAGAATTATATTTATATAAAGCCCCATTTACTCCTTTTTTTATATAATCCGGAATACCACCGATATCAGCAGCAACAACTGGTAATCCCATAGCCAATGATTCGGGCAAAACCATTCCAGCACCTTCCTCCCATACGCTCGGAATTATTACAAAATCGAGATTTCCCGAAATATTTGGTAAATCCTGTGGTCTATATTCGCCCATCCAATTTAATCTATTCATTTTATCGAAATTTTTAATTACCTCGATATACTTTTGATTTCCAAAACCATAAATATAAAAGTTCATTTTTTGGCTCGGAATTATTTGAGCAGCACTAGCAATGATATGAACTCCTTTATGAGGTATTACAGTACCTATAAATCCTGCTCTCAATGGTAATGATGGATTAAAATGAGTTTTAAGATTTGTAAGATGCTCAACGCTTTCAGGCACCTGATTAACAACAGCAATGCGAGAAGGGTTAGCTCCGAAGTCAATCAACAATTCCTTAACACGATGAGATATTGCTAAAGTAATATCAATTCTTTCATTCAATAACTTACGTGCTTCAATCATTCGTTGGATATATAATTCTCTCTTATGAGAATAAGTATTAATTAAAGCTGAATTTTCAATTAGAGAAACAGTTTTCCAAATTTGCAAATCCTGCTCAATCATATATAAATTAGGATCCATCAAATGATAATTATGCGGTGTAAAAACAGTTGGAATCCCTTTCGATTTTGTTAAATCAGCAATTGCAAATGAAAGTCCAATGAAATTATGATAATGAACAATATCTGGCTGGAATTCATCCAAAACTCTGGTAAAGAGTTCTACAATTTTTTCATCTCTTATCTCGCTTTCTGGGTTTGCCCCATTTGTAAATATAGCAGGGCGATTATATACACCATAAAGAACGACACCGCTATCGTTGATTTTCTCAAAAAAGTATGGATTCTTATTTTCTGGGTGCAACAAGCCCGCATAAAACACAGCAACTTCATAGCCTTTACGAGCCAATCTAATGGCAATTGATTTCGGTATAATCGTTCCACCGCCAGATTCATTCCAACCATACATAGTGAATAGTATTCTTTTTCTTTGATTTATCTTTATATCTGCTTTAGAATTTATTTGTTTTTCCTGTTCGCCTGGAACTCCATATTTTTCAATCCCTTCGAGCAAACCGATATGGAACCAATATTGATGCACAGTAAAAGCTAACTTCTCCATAAATTTGACCATCTCTTGTTTCGTCAGACTTTTGCCATCGGGCAATCTTACTTTATCTAAGTCATTGGAACTTACTTTATCCAATTCAAGTAAAAATTGAGTTATTTTTTCTATTGCAGATTTATTTTGTGCTATTAATGCTTTAAACTGTAGCTGATTTTCATATCCCAGATTATCAAAACCAAAAAGTTGCTTTTCAGTTTCGAGTAATTCAGGGTGCTTTTTAAATAATAAAACAACATTTCTTCCAGACATTTTCTGTCTTTTTGCGAATCCGTTTATATCCATCGAATGATAATGTACCGCTAAAGCATTGGGATGATAAAAAACTGAATAGCCCATTTTTTGCAATCTATAGCCAAGTTCTGTATCTTCTACCATTGGCTCACGGAATTCTTCGTCGAACATTCCCGCTTCGATAATTACCTTCTTGCGAATACTGAGATTACAAGTCCAGAAAAATCTATAATTGTATCTTCGCCCAGCTTCCATTATTGGATATGCAAATACAAGAGAGCTATTCTCAAGAAAATATACGAATGGCTTCTTCTGTGCTTCTTCGATGTAAGGGAAATCTCCAAGAACAGAAATCTTTTCATTTGGGAGTGAATTATGTACTTTGCTATGCTCGCTCAATAAATCTGGATTGCAAATTGCATCATCATTCAAAATCAACACATACTCCCCTTTTGCCTCTAATATACCTTTGTTCCTCGCAGCTCCTGGTCCGCTATTTGATTGCTTAATATACTTTAGATGATAATTACTGACGAAATTCTTTACCTTTATTTCTGAGTCATCGGTCGAGCCGTCATCTACTACTATCACCTCGAACTTGTCCGAAGGATAGGTTTGATTATTCAATGCCTCAATACATTTTATTAGAACATCCGAACGGTTGTAAGTCGGGATAATAACGGAGAAATGTATGGGATTTTCTTTATTTTTGATACTTGTTCTATTTAAAATTTCTTCTCTTAACTGATTACTTTTTTCTCTAATATCATTTGGCATTCTAAAATCCAAATTATTCCTGCCGTTCTCTATGATTTGAATAAATGCTTCAATCATTTTATCCCATTGAAAACATCTTTGCCAGTGCTCAATTCCTAATATTCCCAATTTATTCAATGCACCCGGGTTAGAAAAAAGTACTGTAATGACTTAATTGAAACTTTCCAGATCGGTAACGATTCCACCAGCCTCATCCATTACTGAATTACAATACGTCGTAGCTAGCCAGGGTGTACCATAGCTCATAGCCTGTAATACTACCAGTGGACCAGCACTTTCGCCGAGCGAAGGTACAACTAAAAGGTCTGCATCCCGTATTGCTGTTGAAGTTATTTCTCTTTCTAAGCCACCTAATATTATTATTCTTGGGTCGGTTCCAGCTTCATTTATGCAAGTATTATAATAATTCTCAAATTCAACAAGTTTATTGCCAATCACAACTAATTCGCAATCAAATTTCAATTTTTTAAACTCATTAAACAAACCGATATGATTTTTAACAGTCCAGAAATTTGCAACTAATAAAATCATCGGTTTATTAGTAGATATACCAAATTCTGCCTTAAAATCAATTTTAGCATCATTTTGTATTGTGCCGTGAGGTATAAACTCAAAATCCAAATTCATTTGCTTTAAAAATTTTGCATCCCAACCATTTTCGCTGACAGCAATTAATTTATCAGCAATAGATAGTCTTTCAACAAGTTCCGGGAAATATCCATTTTTTTGCCAGCGAACAAAATTGTCATAATTGATGCTCGGTAAATAAATAAGATATGGCTTATCAAATGTTGCTTTTAAATATTCCCCAATCCAATTATCTGGTTGACTGATAGCAATCGCAATATCAAAATTTGTTCTGCTACACAAATGAATAAATCGGTTTCTATCAATTTCTCTAACTATTTTATTATTTGAATTATCCCCTTCGAATTGATTTATTTTTACACCTTTGTAAACAAATTCTTGTCTTTTTGTTAATTTTCTACAAGCAATCTCAACAATATAACCCCTTTCAATAAAGGAAACTGCTAAATCTTCAGCAAAAATTTCAACACCACCAATGGACGGCCAGAAGTAATCACATACAATTAATATACGCCTCAACTTTTGCTCACTAATAATTCTTTCATACGATTGCCACTTTGTAACTGGCTTTAATCCCCAACTTTCGGGCCAATGTTTAACTCTTGCTCTTTGTGATTCCTGCCAATTAAGATTTAAATTCGATAACGAAATACTATTTTTGTTTTCCTGATAAATTCCTAATATTTGATTGATATGATGCATTTTAACGCCATTAACAATCAATCTCAGCCAAAATTCATAATCACCTGCAGAAATATATTCCTCGTCAAAATAACCATATTTATCGTGCAAACATTTTCGCCATAATGGTTGTGGACCCAAAAAGCAGACGTCAAAAAGATGCCTTAGATCAAAATCTGGCCATTTTAACGCTTTTTGATAATCATAATTCCAAATTGGATTATCTAATTCCGTTACGTAACAATCAGCATACACTACTCCAATATCGAGATGCTCTTCGAGGTAATTTGCCATAATTTCCAATGCATCGGGTCGGTGGCGGTCATCGGTATTGGCATTTGTTAAATACTTACCTCGCGAAAGCTTTATCCCTCTATTCCAAGCCTGATAAACCGTTTCGCGTTCTTTTGTTCGATGATAAATGATATTTTTATGCTTTTCAAGATATTTCTTTATTATCTCAAATTCATTCTCCGGTGAATTGCTATCTACTATTACTATTTCCAATTTGCCTTGTTTGAATAATGTTTGATTGACAAGATCTTCGAGGCAACCTTCTATAAATTTCTCGGCTTTGTACACAGATACAATGGCAGAAACAAGAATTTCCCCACTAGTATTATCCAGCTTTAGAATATCTTCGTTCCAATCAATATCCCAAATATCGAGTTCTTTGAAAAATTCTTTTCCGTATTTATTAAACCAGTTAATAATTTGCTTCTCCCGCCAATGCTCGGTGAGATTGTAAATTGATTTATCAAAATTATCATAATATGAGAACCATTCTTCTTTGACTGGAGCTAAATTTAGTCCAGTTTCATCCTTACTCGGAGCATACAAAGTATTTATTTTTTCGATATCTTTATTTGGTTCTTTTATTCGCTCGAGGCATCTATACCAGGCTTGTTTTATCAATAAATTACGCCAGTTAACAAATTGAAAATGCATAACACCGGCACCATAACCTTCGAGCGTAAAAACCCTACCATTAAGATTGCCGGGGCATCGAGAAGTATGAATAAAATCCGAACTATAATAGCATTTCCCATCATCGCAAAAGATGAAATCTTTATAATTATATGTCCATACTGAGTTATCGAAGCGATATTGCTCGGTCGAACGCCATAGCTGAATCCAATTAAGTTTGATAATATCGCTATGTTGCAAATTCAATATTGCATTTTTCAATAGATTATTGAAAAGCAAATTGGAGGTGATAATTTCGTCAGCATCCAATACAATGAAATGAGTTCCACCAATTTCTCTGCCTGCATTAAGCAAATCATTCCTGTCTTTGGGTTCGTTCCTTATCCACTCTTTTTTCTCAATTATCTTTTCGATATTGCATTCTTCACGGAGCGAATGGACTATTTCCAGTGTATCATCATCGGAGCAATCGTCTAAATATACAATTGCATCTGTGAATTTAGACAGACACTGCAAACATTGTGCAATTTGGATTCGCTCATTTCTGCCAGGCACTAATCCAACTATTTTTTTGCCTTTAATTTCAGTATTAGCAACTAATTCATTTGCTTTGCTCTCAGCTCCACGTTTTTTGTCAATCAAATCCACATCCTCAAAATCTTTTTGTTCTCCTCTTTTCCTTTTCATATTTCTGATTTCTTCTAATGAACAGAATTTCAAGCCATTGTAATAAAAATGATTCTCAGGATTGAAAATGATTTCATCAATATCATTTGTATGGTGATGTATCTCAGAATTATGACTTCCAATGATTTCGATGTCTTTATACACAATTTCCTCATAACCCTTTTGTAAATAATCCATATCCCTGCAATCTCTAATGCCATAAGCAGACATAACAGCACTACCATCTACGCAGAAATATTCGAGGTCAACGTTGTTGCCAACAAGAAATTTTCTATATTCTTGGAAAAGATGATTAAAGCGAGGTGGTTGAACTACTAAAGCATTGTTAATAAAATTAATGCTATTTTCATTGAAATAAATTTGAGCCAATCTCAATGTTTCATCATACCTATCATTTATGTGAACAGAGTGATTTTCTATTCTATAAATATTTCTTATTTTTTCTTTTGCTTGCACTAAAGATGCAGGATTATCAGTTTCAATAAGATATACTCGGGTCAAACCCTCTCTTTGATAACATTTTGAGGCTTTATATCTTGCCCCTTCAAAATTATTAAATTCATTGCCGAGCCACTTTTCATCTCTATACATTTGTTTCATTAAATTCACTG
>JBBISM010000017.1:0-21061 GCA_037441245.1 Ignavibacteria bacterium
TTTATGTTCGCAGAGCTATCGGCAAAAGGCAACTTAATTATTTCAGGTTTCAAAGTATCATTTGTATCTTTTGCTATGAAAATTTTCGAATTAGCGGTATCATTGATGATATTCCCGCTCAAATCTCTGATACCATCATCTTTTGCAGGAACAAAAATTTGCCATTTCACTTCTGGATACAATTCACGAAGAGTAATAAATTCGACTTTTTTTGCTGTATTGTGCAAAAAGTAAGCTGAGATAATATTGATTGAATCAACACCAGAAGAATCAGTTAAAATAAATGAACCTGGTTTGACCGACGATGAATCAATATCTTCGCTGAAAGTTAACCGGATAAATCTTTTATTTATTGATTCAACACTATAAACCATAGGACCATTTTTATCAATTATTGGTCCTAACTTTAATGATATGTTTGGTATTGAATCGAAATTAACTATGACATCATAGTTGTTAGCACCAAATAAATCAATCCCTTCGTCATAGATTTCATTTCGAAAAACATCATTTATAGCAAAAACACGGTAAATCCCTTTAGCTAAAGCTTTAATTTGGAATTTACCAGTTTTGCCCACCTGAATTCTATACAAAGGTTTCGTTTTCCTAATATCTAAAGTATCAAGTTCTATATTATCTATTCGATATGCATATATGAACGCACCAACACGTTTTTCGCCAAATAATGTACCAGCAATAACTCCGCTATCAATTCTGCTACCAGGTGAAAATATTAATGTAAACCCAGATTCGGGCTTATTTCCGAGATAATCTTCATATTCTGTTCCAAGATTAACTGTGTAAGTAAGCGAAGTATCTAATGGTTCTAAAAATTTGATAATAAGTTTTTTCCCGCTCCAGGAAATTTTATATTTAATAGCGGGGGATAAATATAAATTCTCCAGTACTTTTGGGCGATTCATATATTTATTTAACTTAATAGATATCTCATCGTCTTTGTAATTTGTAGTTCCACTTGCTGGAACCGTTTCAAGAATTACTGGAGGTGTTGTATCGGGAGGACCGCCCGGTGGTGGCTGCGGATTAGCACAGGATAATAAGCAAAAAGCTGATATTATAAATAGCTTAATAATTGCTCGATTGATTCTAAATTTATCACTAATAATCAATATACATTTAAAATAATTTAGTTTTACCTTGTTTGAAATTATTAAATTAATGTTATTGTTTGAAATAATTTACCAGTATTTGAATTATATGTTAAAAAATTTTGGTGCAAAAATATATCACATCTATAGAATTGTTGATATTTTTTTTGGTAGAATAAGCAAACATCACATTTTTCTAATATCTGCTGGTATATCATTTAATATGCTACTTTATAGTATTCCATTGTTTCTTATCGCTCTATATATCGTTAATCTTATATTCGATTATTCTGAAATATCCGAAACAATCGAAAATTTCCTGCTGAACTTATTACCTCCAACTAGCTCAGCAAAAGAAATTATTCACACAATTGTTGAAGAAATAAGAATTATTGGGGATAGGAGCAAACTGTTCGGTTGGATTGGAATATTTGTTCTGTTATGGATTTCATCAACTCTGCTAAATGCAATAAGAAATGCCCTGAATTTGATTTTCGGCATCAAGACTGAAAAAATCTTTATTATTTATCGGCTAAAAGATATATTATTGACAATAATTCTTACAATTCTAATATTTATATCCTCTTACATTGTACCTATTTCATCATTTATATTATCATTCATTAAAGATATTTTCCCAGATTTGATTAATTCACTCATATCTCAATTTTGGTTTAAATCATTATATTTTATTTCATCATTTTTCTTTTTCTTCTTTTTGTTTCGTTTCGTACCAAATGAAAGATTACCCCGGTTAGTGAGACTAATAGCCACTACAATATCAGTCATCGTAATTGAGTTATCTCGTTATGGATTTGCTTGGTACTTAACAACTGTTTCCGATTATGGAAAATTCTACGGCGCTTACGCTGTTATCGTATCAACAGCTATCTGGATTTACTATTTCAATTTGATAATATTACTTTCGGCAGAATTAAGCCAGTATATCTATGATTTAAGAAATAAAGCGATAATCAGTTAAAATCACTATTTTAAATTATTGAATATACTCCTCCCTACTTCAAAAGCTCTTAGATTACCTTGAATGACATCTTCACCTTTTTTGCGAAATACAGTTCGTATGGCATTTTGGAGTATATCGTAGTCAATATCCAAATAACGAGAAGCAGCTCCGAGTAAAACTATATTTGCTGATTTTGGTGAGCCAACCTCTTTTGCAATTTTTTCTGCATTAATTGCTATATTATTAGGAAATTTCTTTATTGCAGCGATAATGGTATCTAAATCTGGATAATTGGGTATGTTGATATAAGGAGTCGTATTTGTAATTAGCCATCCATCAGGTGAAAGCATAGGGATATAACGCAGACTTTCCATCGGCTCGACGGAAATTATCATATCAGCTTTTCCTTCGGGTATTAAGTCCGATGCTATAGGTTTATCAGATAGTCTGAAATGAGATTGAACTTCGCCTCCCCTCTGGCTCATACCGTGAACTTCGGATTGCTTGAAATATAAGTTTGCCTCGAGTGCTGCATAGCCAATAGTTGCTGCGATTGATAATATACCTTGCCCGCCTACCCCTGAAATAATTATATCTTTCTTCATTAGACTTATTATGTTTATTTAACATTTATTAGACTTTTTCTGCTTTAGCTTTTTGTCTTTCTTCACGTGTTCTCTTTGTTAAAGTAACTAAACATTCCCTTCGTGGAATGATAACAGAGACGCCCTCATATTCTAATTCTTCTTTTAAAATCTGTACAATAGCATTCATCTTTTTGTAGTGAGGTTCAAATACTCTAATATGTTCTTCTTCAACGCCAATTCCTCTGCATATATCTTCTATTCTACCGACAGCGGGGGAGAATTGCCCACCTGTCATAGCGGTCGTGAGATTATCAGCGATGATAACTGTAATTGGCGATTTATCATTGACTGCATCTAATAATCCTGTAATACCTGAATGACTGAAAGTCGAATCACCAATTACAGCAACAACAGGATGGAAGCCTGCATCAGCAACTCCTTTTGCCATCGTTATGGAAGCTCCCATATCTACACAAGAGTTTATCGAATTATAAGGAGCTAAAGCACCAAGAGTATAACAACCAATATCTGATAATACTCTGCCAGTTGATTGCCCCCCTAATGCTGTATTTAGTGCTTCGAATGTAACTGAATGTGGACAACCTTGACATAATGATGGAGGTCTGGGAACGATTACTTCAGGTGCACTCTTACCTGTGCTATACTCAATACCCAATGCTTTTCCTACTATTGATGGATTTAGTTCACCTGTTCTAGGAATTGACCCATCGGAACGACCACGGATTTTAGAACCAAGTCCTAAAAAGCCACGCAGTTTATCTTCTATAAATGGAAAACCCTCCTCGATTACCATTATTTCATCGCATTCATTATATATTTGTTCAATCAATTTTTTGGGTAAAGGGTATTGAGATATTTTCAATACTGGATATGGTAATTGATGATTTTCATAATTTTCTACGAGATAGTTATAAGCTATACCGCTAACTATGATTCCAAGAGTTTTATCTGGAGCATCGAGATATTTATTAAAGGGGGAATTTTCTGATTCTTCGAGTAATTTCGGTTGTTTATCTAATAATATTTTGTAACGTTTTCGTGCATTGAATGGCATCAATACGAATCTAATGGGGTCGGTTGGTAGTAATGGAATATTTTGTTCTCTTTTCTCTCTAACATTGACGTTCGAACGGGAATGAGCTAATCGTGTTGTAATTCGCATTAGGACAGGAATTTCATATTTCTCGGAAAAATCAAATCCATAATGAACCATATCATAAGCTTCTTGTTGGTCTGTTGGTTCTAAAATTGGAATAAAAGAGAAGTCCCCATAAAATCTTGAGTCCTGCTCATTCTGTGACGAATGCATCGAAGGGTCATCAGCAGAAACTATAATTAAGCCGCCAATAGCACCAGTTATAGCGGAATTTATAAATGGGTCAGCAGCAACGTTTAATCCAACGTGCTTCATACAAGCCATTGCACGTAAGCCAGTATAAGACATTCCGAGAGCTGCTTCTACCGCTGTTTTTTCATTTGTACACCAACTATATTTTACATTATCTTGTAGTGCCTGCTTCGAAAATTGTACATATTCAGTTATTTCAGTAGAAGGCGTCCCCGGATATGCGTATATTCCAGATAAACCAGCATCTAATGCTCCTTGCGCAATAGCTTCATCGCCTAACAATACCATCTTTTTCATATATCAAACCGAACTTAATCAAAAAAATTATTGATTAAGTTAATGAAAATATCTTGTATTAAGAAGTGTAAAATAATAGAGGGGTTATTTTGTGTTGTTTTGTCTATTGACAAGAATTTTGTAGCAATTCAATATTGCATTTATAGCACTAATTTCATTGGCTATTCCTTTACCAGCTATTTCAAATGCTGTACCGTGGTCAACGGATGTGCGAACAAAAGGCAAGCCTGCAGTAAAATTAACTCCCTCCCCCTTTGAAAGCATTTTAATAGGGATTAATCCCTGATCATGATACATAGCCAATATGCCATCAAATTGTTTCCATAACTGATGTGCAAAAAAACCATCTGCTGGAAATGGACCGTATGCATTGATACCGTCAGCACGAGCTTGCGATATAGCTGGAGTGATTATTTTGATTTCTTCATCGCCGATATTACCATTTTCCCCTGAGTGGGGATTGACGCCCAAAACCGCAATACGAGGAGCATTGATGCAATAATCTTGCTTTAAACTTGAATTAAAAACTGATAATTTATCAACAATTTGCACAATATTGATTTCATTCGTTACTAATTTCAATGGAATATGAATTGTAACGAGAGCTACTCTAATCTCGTTATTGAAAAGTATCATCAAAGGATTATCTACATTAGATTTATGGGCTAAAAATTCTGTGTGACCCAAATACTTCCAACCAGCTAAATAGACTGTTCCCTTATTAATCGGCATTGTAATCAATCCATCGGCATTAGAATTTTGAATGAATTCGACAGCATTTTCTATTGACTCAATTGCAAGCTTGCCCGCTTCTTCCGAAACTTTACCAAAATTGACATTTGAATAAGCACTACAATGTAGGATTTCCACATTATTACTGTCAATTATTATATTGTTACCCTCCGATTTGATTGGGAATTGGATTTTCTCTGCATACTCAGCAATGGTTCCAATGTTTCCAGATATTATTATACTGAAAAATTCTTTGCAGGAAGGTAGAAGATTTCTAAGAGCTTTCAGCAGAATTTCAATACCAATGCCATTGCAATCCCCAATTGTAGCAATTAACCTCATTTATGCCTTTTTATCTTTTTTGCTCGAAAGATATTTAAAAGCAATCCGACCATAGCACAATTTACAATCATAGACGAACCCCCAGCACTCATAAACGGTAATGGAATTCCCATTACAGGCACCAACCCTAATGCCATTCCGATATTTATTAAGGTATGATATAAAAGCAATAAGCAAATACCGATTGCAATAATACTATAAAATTTACTGCTAGCGTCAGCTGCAATTTTCAAACTTCTCCAAATTAAACTAAATAAGCAGGCAATTACGGTCAATCCTCCCAAAAAGCCATGTTCTTCATTGGGAACTGAGAAAATAAAATCAGTCCACTGCTTTGGAATATATCTAAGTTGAGTTTGAGTCCCTTTTAAAAAACCTTTCCCAGTCAAACCACCACTGCCGATAGCTAATTTTGATTGACGAACATTATAACCCTTACCTAATGGGTCGCTATCAGGATTGATAAATGATTGAACTCTTGCCTGTTGATGTGGTTTTAGATGGTTATAGATATTTGGGCTGGCAAAGCTGACAGCTACAAAAATACCTATTGATAGCATAGTCCAGATAATTTTCCGTTTGAAAAAGAAAGAGAGAATTGAAAATATTGCAGTAACTACAATTAGGAGTGTCTCATCGAATAAAGAAAAAACAACTAAAATTGGAATACATATAATGACATATAGGATAAATAAATTAAATCCGCTCCATAGCAATATCCCAAATAAAACAGCAATGAAGACAAAAGACGTACCCAAATCTGGTTGAAAAAAAATGAGTAATATTGGAAAAAATATAATTCCCAAAATAATACCAAATTCTCTAATCGAGCGTATATCTTTGCCCTTCTCTGAAAGTCTCCTTGCAATAGCCATAACTGTTGCTAATTTAGCTATTTCCGAAGGTTGTATCGAAAAGCCACCTAAGTTTAACCATCCCTTTGTACCACTAACTTCCGTTCCAAACATTAGAACCAGAAGTAACAATAAGAGCGAAACAATATAAAATGGATATGATAAAATTATCAATAATCTTTCGGGTATGAATAAAATAATAAATACAATACCAAGACCAAATAACGCAGAAATAACCTGTTTGAGAAATGTCGAGCTCATTGCAGTTGTTTGGGCAGCACTGTATAGATATGTTGCACTATAAACAGAAATTAAACCAATTGCTATTAATATTATAGCTATCAGAAAAGTTGTCCAATCAAAATACTCAGCCGATGCTTTTCTAAAACTGATATTTTCGATGTTAGCCATATCACTCAGATTAGAATTTCAAATAATTTAACCAAATTAAAAATAATTCCCAGGTAGTAGAAACGTCGCGGAGGCAATATTCAGCGATTTCGTTGATTCTCCCCTGTGCAAAATAATCACTAACATTCGAACCATCAATACCCTCGGATTTTGGAGATTTTATACCAAAACTTTGTGCATAAAAGTCAAAATTCAATCGCTTTGTTGGGCCGCTTGGCGATTGCATATAATAAGTTAATTCATCAAGCACATCATAATGATTTTGATAATTAAATTTTGTTCCAGCCATTAAATTACGTGTTGGTTTAACTCTTAATAGAGCCGAACGTAGCATCAAATATGGAGCATCAAAATTGCGCCCATTGAATGTTACTAAAATGCTATTCTCATATTTTGCAAATGACTTCCAGAATCGCTTTAATACTTCTTTCTCATTACCAATTTGACATTCATCACCAGTCGAAAGAGTAATACTCTTTATCTCAGAATCTTTCGACTCATTATCAACGGCTAAAGCAACCTTTTTTTCTGTTGAGAATTCATTATACACTCCAGACATCAATTGAATACCAATGCAAACGACTTGCGATGTATATGGCATCAAAGCCATCTCATTTAATCGTTTTTCTTTTTCTTCTGTTGTGTTAGTCCTTCTTAATAAGTACTCTTGCTGAGATTCGGATAATCTCTCGAACGGCAATGGAACTGTTTCTATATCAAATATTAAAAACTTCTGACTATTTTCCATAATTTTTCTTAATTGGTATATTTCATACATTCAATTTATGTAAAACTCATCATTATATGAATATGATTATTAATTTCTTTAATTCTTCGCCTCATTTAGTTATTTTGCTTTTTTATTTTTCTTTTTTTTATAAAAATCAATTCAATTGTAAATATAATCGTTATATACATTGAATAGATAACTCGAAGGAAAATTATAATACTAATAATATGCAAGTCAAAATAAAAGCATTAATAATATTTATCATTTCACTCATAATTTCTTGTGGTTCATCTAAAGAAATCAACACGAGCAATGTTGTTGAACTATTTACCGAAGCTGTCCGATTATTTAACGAAAAAGAATATCTTGAAGCTCGAAAATACTTCGATATTATTAAGCTCCAGCATCCTTCGAGTCAATATGCTGATGACGCTCAATACTATACTGCAGAAATAGAATTCAACAGAAAAGAATATGTACTCTCTGCTTATAATTATAATAGACTGAGAGCTAATTTCCCTAATAGCCAATATGCTTCGATAAGTCTTTTCAAAGCTGGACTATCTTATTATGAGCTTTCTCCGCCTTATGATAGAGACAAAGAATATACATACAAAGCAATTGATGCTTTCAATTTATTCCAACGTTTATATCCGAATGACAATAAATACGCTGACGCCGAAAAATATATCAAAGAATTAAGGGATAAATTAGCTTATCGAGAATTTTACACAGCTAAATTATATATGAAAATGAAAGAACCCTATTCCGCTCTGATATATTATCAAGAAGTTATTGATAACTTCCCCGATACTGATTATTATGAACCTGCTTACGTCGGGAAAATTGAAGTATTGACAATTTTGAAAAGATTTGATGAAGCTCGAGGCTTGATTGACCTATATAAAAGATTATTTACAAATGGTAAATTAACAACAGAAGTCTCAATGCTCGAAACAAATATTCCAAAAAAATAATTCATTTTCATTAATCGAGATGCAAAATGAGAATATTCATACGAACTTTAGTTTTAATACCTGTAATCTTTTCACAAATAATTTGTGAAAGTAGCCCAGTTTTTCTTGGTATCTATATTGGATTCAAGGAAGGAGTTAATGCAGTCAATACTCCCGACGGCAGAAGAAATGGATTTTCATTCAGTAGCGTGCCCGACGTAGGAATAAAAATAGAATATCCACTAAAATTAAATTTACCTATATCTCTATATTCAGAGTTAAGTTATTCGAATTATAGTTTCATAATAAAAGAAAGTAAATCCAGTGATGTTATCAAATCATTCAAACACCGAATTAGTTATATAACATTTACTCCAGGAATTATATTCGATATTATCAATGTTGGTTTTTCTTTTGGACTTCCATTATCAGCAAATTATGGACCCGAAATAGATTTATCTCATATAAATACCCTAGTTGAAGTCAAAGCTGGAGCTAATATTAATTTATATCAGGACGAGTTGGGGGTTTTAAAATTCAACATCCAAGCTGGCTATATGTTATCAGGTATTTTTTCAGATTATGGCACCCAAGATCCATTGCTAGAGATTTTACCACCGAAAAAACCACAAACAATAACAGATGAATTCAATCCGAGAGTAGTCTCGTTGATGGTTGGACTAACTTTTCTTTTAAATCCTAATAATATATTTTAAATGGGAATTAAGTTAAATAGGTATCTTAATTTAAGATTTCAAGTACTAACACTGATATTTTTATTTTCACAAATTTTCATACCATTGGGAAGTGTATTCGCCCGTGAGATACCCGTTCAGTTTAAATTTATAAGAATTTACGGAGATGACGAGACCAAACCACCGATTTTATTAATGGAAGGAAGCAGTAGCCAGTATAAATCGCAACTATTTTCTAGAGCATTGACCGTAGAATTCGATGTTGAATCCTCTGTGCCACCAAATTTATACGCCAAAATGGTTCATTGCAACTATGATTGGACAGAAGACGAAAACATTTTTCTTAATGATATTACAATGAATCGAACAAGTTTGATTTCTTGGAAATCCGCACCTCGTCTATCAGCATATTATAGCTATCGAGGCACACTCAATATTCCTAATCAGCAGTTGAAAATTAAATATTCTGGAAATTGGAAAGTACAGCTTTATGAATATGGATATGAAGATAGACCCATTGCTGAAGCTCGCTTTTTTGTTATTCAACTTAAAGCCAGAGCTAGAGTTGATATATATAATGAATTTTACCTGCCTGACTTAAAAGTTGCTCCAACTGCTTATAATATCGAGGTTTCAATTTCGAGTTCAGAGCCTTTATTCGATAGTAGATTGAATTCAGTTGTAGTTTATAAAAATCATCGCTGGTACGAACCATACATAATTACAAATGATTCCAGAGGAAATAGATACAACAATTTATTCAAATACCAATTTAAAAGAATGATTGGTGGATTTGCTGGAGTTGAAAAGCGATTTCGCATCGAAAAAATCCCTTCAGAAAACGATTATAGAATATTAGATATGTCGAATACAGCACTTTTCCCAAGCACTAATGCACCAATCCGATTGCCTTTCTCCGATTTGCGACGCACTGGCTATTCTTACGAAAGAGACGACGACGGTGCGATGATAACATCATATATATCCGATTCTTATGATGAATATGTTTATCTCGAATTTCTCCTCGATCCAGATAGTTGGCAAACAGATGAAGAAGTGTATATAATAGGTTCATTCAATGGATGGAAACCAGAATCTACCTGGCAAATGTATTTCGACCCTGAATTGCAGATGTATCGTTCCAGAAATATGGTTAGAAGAGCACGACATAATTATATGTATTTGACTGGTAGATATAATGTAGATGAAAGAAAAATTGAACGAATTTCTTATGAGCATTTCGAAGGAAATAGTTCAATCACCCCTCATACTTTTTTAGCATTTGTTTACTATCGTGAGTTTGATTATGGTGGTTATGATGCTATTATTGGTGTCGGCGCAGGGAATATATACGGACAGATTTCAAGATAAAATATTAAAATTTATATGGAACTAAAACCAATAGAGAATTTACCGAACAAATACAAGACCATACTTAGTATGTTATTGGAGGGGAATAATCGTTTCGTCAATAACAGCCCCAAAAAGCACGATTTCAAAGACGAAAGATTAATCACAGCTGACGACCAACGACCAGAAGTAATCATACTTGGCTGTTCCGATTCACGGGTCGTACCGATTATATATTTGATAGTGATATTGGTTCATTATTTGTAATTCGTAAAGCAGGGAATATTATAACAAACAGCGTATTGGGAAGTATAGAATTTGCCTTTCTCTCATTTCATTGTTCTATATTAATGATATTGGGGCATCAACGCTGTGGGGCTATTATTTCGGTACATCAAAATATTATGCCATCTGAATATATTACATATATTGCTGAGCATATTAAACCCGCTTATGAATTAGCCACACAAAAAATCACTCCTGAATACGATATAATTGATTTAGCAATTAGAGAAAATATCTATTGGCAGATGAAACAAGCCCTTGAAATCAGTCCAGTATTAAATAATTCAACCGAAAATGGCAGGTTAGCCATTGTGGGTGCATATTATAATCTCGAATCAGAACAAATTGAAATTCTCCAAGATGCTTACTATCAATATGACTGATATCAACGCAAAATCATCATTTTCCTGATGCAAAATTGATTTCCTGATAACAAAATTATTTGATAAAACCCAGGAACTAAATTTGCAATTGGTACTTTAATTTCATTTCCAGTGATTGTCAATTCATTACTACCCAATAGTTTTATCTCTTCTCCTAATACATTCACAATCCTAATCTGCAAATTATCTTTGTATTCATCATCAATTTTTAAAAATATTATATCATCGGCAGGATTGGGATAAATCATAAAATCTTTATAGTAATCTTCATTATCGCTTATAGAGGTTTCACTATCAAGACACTCCTTCAATATCGAAGCCAATTCATCGGAAGAATTGGCAACTCCAGTACATATTATAAACTGTTTTGATTCGCCAGACATTAATTGTCCAGGAAACCGCATCCCAATAACATAGCTAACATCAGCAATTTTATCATTTTGCCAACTTGTCCCGCTATTCAAAGCTCTAATCTGATCGCTTTTGGAAAATACAAAAGTAATATCGGAATCTAAGCCCGCAGCCTGAGCTATTGCATTTTTTTCTTTAGAATAAACAGCAGAACCAAAAACAGGAAATTCCCCCTGATAATACGAAACATATTTTGCAGTTGCAGATTGCCCAAGTTTTTCATCTGGGATAGCATTTGGTAATAACGCTACTTTATTATTTTTGCTATCATTGTTCAAATCCCAATCAATCAAAAAGCCCACTGCAACATCATTCAGGCGATAATCATTGATATTTTTGACAGAAATTATATTCTTTGTCCAGCTTTTATCTTCGGGAAGAAAATAATCCTGACTTATTTCGATTCCGATTCTGTCATTCATTTGAGCGTGAGAATCACTAATTATTCCAACGTTTCTTGATGGTTCTGAAAATCTCTTAATAACAACAAAATCATTACTATTTGGACCAGTTCCATGAACAGTGCTTACAACTTTCAAATTTGATTCGGTTACCATTATTCCAGAGCCACGATAAAGTTGATTATCAAACCCTTGATAAACAAAACCAACACCTTGAGATTTTCGCTCATTACTGCTGAACCCAAATGTTCCCCTATCACCTACCGAGAATTTAATTAATTCATTTTGGAAAGTTGTTACTTCAATTGATGTAATTAACGGTAATAGGAAAAAATCGTGATACTGATTATCCCCATAGATGTCAACCCTCAAAAAAATCAGCTCGTCCAAAATTGTATTAACAATAAAACAAAATCCATCTAATTCAAATTGACTATCTTGATTAACTTGGACATTGTTAATTTCATTATTAACCGGGCTAACAAAATTAAATTCATCAAGGGCAGTAGATAGTACGAATTTCAATGACTTTCTTGCTCCGAGATAATTATATAATTGCAAACTGAGAAAAACAGTATCGCCGATATTAAAACGCTCAACAACCCGCCCTTGTTTATTAAAAAAAGTATGTTCAATAGGTCTAATACCTGGAATTGAGAATGGTGGCGTCGAAACAGCTTTTAACATATTAATCCTTCCAGGAACAATATCTTCCCAACCGAAATTGTTCTCAACTATATTGTCAGTAGATTGCCTTACCAATTCTAAAGCCTGTAAATTATATAATTCAGGATATTTCGCTCTAATAAGGGCAACAACCCCAGCCACAACCGGTGCAGCCGAGGAAGTACCACCAGGCGAAGTACTATAACCATTTACAACATTAGTTGTCTGTAAATTATACATTCCAGGAGCCATTATATCCACGTGTGCTCCAAGATTGGTAACACCCGAAATCATATCATTAGGAACAACTTCTCCAACACCAAGCACACCATAAAAACCAGCAGGATAATAAGGCAATATGCTATTATTGCTATTCCCTCCAGCTGCAACTATTGCCACATCTTTTGCAATAGCGTATTCCACAATAGTTCTTTTAAAATCTGAATAAGTATTCTCGCTCCCCCAACTGCAATTCGTTACGGGATATTCATTCACTCCAGCATAAATAATACCTTCATAGCCATATTTAGTGAATCGCCAATTTTGAGAAGTAGTATTTTTTAAGGGAAAAATTCTACATCTACCAGCAGTACCAGTCATTCCAATATAATTATTATAAGTAGCTCCAGCAATTCCCCCAGAATTACTTCCGTGGTCATTAAAATGATTGAAAGTATTCCCGGGCTCAGCGTTCTCTTCAATATAAGCTAAGTTATAGCCGAGAAAATCGTCAATAAATCCATTACCATCATCATCATTACCTGTTGAAGGAATTTCATTCCAATTCGGTGCAATCGAATTTTCTAAATCTTCATGCCTTTGAAATAAGCCATTGTCATTAATTAAAATTACAACAGATGTATCACCATCGTATATGCTCCAGGCTTCGAAGGCTTGAATTTTATCAAGCATAGCTTGCTGGTCCACCAATGGGTCATTAGGCTTGCCTTGAATTTCATCAACAAAATATGGTTCGGCTAATTCAACTATTGGGATATTTTTCATTATCCAACGGCACATTTCTTCGGGCGATAAATCAGAATCGTACTTTAATCTATATGAGCGAAGGAGTGGAGCTTCGGCTCTAATTATATTATCAAGTCTTTTAGCATCATATTTTGATTGGATTTTTGGTTCTCCGATTTTATAAGTAACACTCTGACTTGGCAATAACAATGGTTTCTCGCAAGTGAGATTGTACTCATCAAAATACTTTTTAACATCACCAAAAACATAAATCCCCGGTATCAATCTGATTAAGATTGTTCTATCTAATACATAAGACTTCCTTCCAATTTTTTCATCGGGCGGTAAAATTAATTTGGAATCATTTGCGAAAATTTTTCCATCAATCAAAAAAGCTAAAAACAAAACAATCAAAACAAATATTCGTTTAGAAATCATCGTTGCTACCTTATTTTAATTATCACAACATTTTTTTTTGTAATTTAATTAATTGACACTTAAAATAAATAAATGTTTCAAGATAATTCATCAAGAATATGCAATCAAAAACAGAAACGAGCACTGATTATATTGTAACAGCTCGCCGATGGCGGCCCCAAAAATTTTCAGATATAATTGGTCAACACTATATATCAACTACTTTAAAAAATGCTATAATCAACAACCGCTTGCACCATGCATATTTATTCAGTGGTCCAAGGGGCATAGGCAAAACAACTACTGCAAGAATACTTGCAAGAGCGATTAATTGCTTATCGCCAATAGAAACAGAACCTTGCAATCAATGTTTGAATTGCATATCAATTTTGGAAGGTCGTTCCTTAGATGTAATTGAAATTGATGGAGCTTCTAACAATAGCGTTGATGACATTCGCACATTAAGAGAGAACTCAAAATACCCACCATCACAGGTTAAATACAAACTTTACATAATTGACGAAGTACATATGCTCTCGAACTCTGCATTCAATGCTCTTCTCAAAACACTCGAAGAACCTCCACCCCACCTTATGTTTGTATTCGCAACAACTGAAATTCACAAAGTCCCAGCAACAATTCTTAGCCGTTGCCAAAGATTTGATTTCAGAAGAATAATCATAACAGATATTGTCAATCACCTCAGAAACATAGCAAATGATGATAATGTCGCAATAGATGAAGAATCACTCTTCACAATTGCAAAAAAAGCAGATGGTTCGATGCGTGATGCACAAAGTTTATACGACCAGGTTGTAGCATTTTGCGGTAAAGATATTAATTATAGTTCGCTAGCCGACTCACTCAATCTTATTGACCCTGACTTTTATTTCACAACTAGTAAAACAGCCAAAGAAAAAAATATCTCAAAAATGCTTGAATTGAGTAAAGAGGTAAATAAAAGAGGATATAACCTACAAGAGTGCTTGAATGGATTGCTTGAGCATTATCGAAATATCCTGACGATAAATGTAAGTAGAGATAAGTCCCTTATTGATTCATCAGAAAGTTTCCATCAAAAATATATCGAGGAAGCCGAAAACTATGAAAAAGCAGATTTACTCAGAATATTACAACACATTAGCATAAATGAACAGGCGCTAAGATATGCTTCACAACCGAAACTCAGATTCGAATTGACATTGATTCAACTTGCATCAATCGATGATACTCTCACTATTAATGAACTTATTAGTGAGATTCGTAACTTGAATGCATCCCAGATGAACAAATCCATACCAGAATCAATACATCAAAAAAGTTATAGCACTCCAAAAATAAAAGCAACTGTTAACACAGTGAAGGAATCAAGACAAGAAAATTTACCCCCACAAGATAAAGAAAATGTTACACAAGATGGAATTACTAACAAATCAAATAATAAAACATCAGATATTCATACACTAGAGCAAAATTGGGATTTATTTATCAAAAAATACGCCAATACAAAATATGGGATTTATATGGCGAAAGAAGCAAAACCGATTTTTTTAGAAGGCACAATAATATTATCGGCGAGTAATACATTTGTTTTCGAAAACTTAAATACAAATAGAAATCTGATCTTGCAATATGTTAAGGAATTCTTCGGACAAATCATAGACCTAAAAATCCAACTTGAAGCCGAACAACAGGATACAAACAGTGAAATAATACCACCAAATAGCAACTTAAACGACTCGGAATCGTCTAACTTATCTTTAAGCGAGGATGACAAAAAAAATTTAGACCCAGTTGAAATTAAATTGATTGAATTATTCGGAGCAAAAAAGCTAATATCAAATACCTGATAAAGAAAAAGAAAGGAAGGAAATGGAAATCAAAATTGGAGATAAAGCGCCGAATTTCGAAGCGCTGAATGGTAATAATGAGAAAATCTCATTATCAGATTTTATCGGAAAATGGTTTGTGCTCTATTTTTATCCAAAAGATAATACCTCTGGATGCACAAAAGAAGCTTGCGACTTTAGAGATAATTTTGAAAGAATAACCCACACTGGAGCGAGTGTAGTGGGTGTTAGCCCAGATTCAACAAAATCGCATAATAATTTCGCTACAAAATATAACTTGAATTTTGACCTCATCAGCGACTCCGATAAAGTAATTTGCAATTCTTATGGTGCAATCGGCGAGAAAAAAATGTATGGTAAAACATATCAAGGGGTCATTAGAAGCACCTATATTATATCTCCCGAACAAAAAATAGCTTATTTCTGGCGTAATGTAAAAGTTGATGGACACGTTGACGAAGTTATTTCAAAGTTGAATGAATTAACTAAGAGCTAACCCATCGAAATGATAGATACCCATGCACATATTGATTTGCCTCAATTCGAATCTGATAGAAACGAAGTCATTCAAAAAGCTATCTTCATAGGAATTGAGAAAATAATTATACCCGCCATCGAACCTAAAACATTCGATAATCTCATAATGACAGTAAATTCGCACAAAATACTCTATTGCGGAATTGGAATTCATCCCCATAATGCTCTGGAATTCAATTCTAACATTGATAAGGTTGCAAAATATTGTGTCAATAATAAAGTCATCGCAATTGGTGAAATTGGTCTTGATTATTATTATGATTTTACCCCAAAAGATTTACAAATTGATGCTTTCCGTAATCAATTGAGTATTGCCAAATCACACGAACTACCTGTTATTATTCATAATAGAGAAGCAGATGATGATATATTGAAATCACTCAAAAGTGAACAAAATGGCTCTTTGAAAGGAGTATTACACTGTTTTTCCTCTCCTAAAGATTTTTTATTCAAAGCTCTTGATATGGGGTTTTATATATCTTTTACAGGCAATATAACATTTAAAAATAACAATTTATCCGAAATAGTCAAAGAAACACCTATAGATAGAATGCTCCTCGAAACCGATTCACCTTATATGACTCCGACACCAAATCGTGGCAAAAGAAATGAACCATCAAACGTCATTTACATAGCAGAAAAAATTTCTGAAATTAAATCAATACCACTTGAAGAGGTTAAAATGAAAACTACACAAAATGCACATCAATTATTTAAACTATTAACAATAGTCTTTTTGCTAATATTAATCCAATTTACTGCTTTTTCTCAAGTTCCAAAAATCGTTATGGAACCACAAACATACGAGATAGAAGAGGAATACAATCCATATAGAAAATATATTGGAATAGCTCCTGTTATAGGGTTTAATACAATTGTATATACCTACACCCTACCCAAAAATGATTATTTACTCGCTGGAGAAAAAGATGTATCAATGGAAGGTATTATAGCTTATGGTGGTTCTATTTCTATTGGACCTCTTGAATATTTAGTAATACAGTTCACATATTTATATTCAAAAAATGAGAAACTTGCTCGTGAGTGGGATTATACTCTCAATCCAAATTTCCATAGATTCTATGAAATTAGCACTCATTGGATATCCAATCCAACAGGACGCATTGGTATATACGGCACTTTAGGATATTCAGTAATTCATAATTTATACGGACGTGAAAAAGTCAAAGACCCAGGCTATTTAGAAAGTATCTCTTCGGGCATCAATGTTGGAATAGGAGCATACATAAATATTCCAACTGCCTATGGCTTAATTGTACCAACTTTCGGTTGGCGTCTTAATTTCGAATTGGGAACCAGCAAATCAGACTTCCCCTATAATTCTAATGGTGAACTTGTTGTAATACCAACAACTGTCAAAACTTTCTTTTCAATCCCAAGAGTTGAATTAATTTGGTTTCTACCAATATCGTGGTAGCAGAGGTATTATGAAAACACTAATAATTGGCGGTGGTAAAGGTTGCCGTTCAATACTCGATTTGATGAGAAGTGAATTTCTCAAAGAATTAAGTCTTGAAATTTCTGCAGTTGTTGATATTAACCCCAATGCCCTTGGTTTAGTTTACGCAAGAAATATCGGCTTGCAAACATTTAATGATATGATTGAAGCCATTGATAAAATTAAACCAGAAGTCATCATTGAACTCACTGGTAATAGGGATATAACCTATAAGCTTTATACAACAACCAATCCTAAAACTAAGATTATTGACCATACTATTGCACGAATATTTTGGGATATTCTTAATGTAAAAAATAAACTAGAAAATCAACTCGATGAAACTGTAGTTTTAGAAAAGAAACTTGAAGCAGAAAGCCATTTTTTACAAAATATTTTTGATAATTTAGCTGATTTAGCTATCGTAATAGATTTAAAACAGAGGATATTAAGAATTAATAAAAAGTTTTCTAAGTTTACTAAAAAATCCCCAGATGAAGTTATTGACAGGTATTGTTATGATGTCATCACTTCGCCAGAGATGCTATGCAATAAAGAAAATTCAGAAGAATTAAATAAAAAAATTATAGAAAACAATCAACCAATTACTACTATAAAAATAAGTGAATCATCTGACGAAAACCACTGGGAAATAACTCGTTCACCAATATTCGATAAAGATGGCAAAATCAATTCATTCCTTTGCACCTGGCGTAGAATAACAGAGCGAGTCAGATTATATCGAGATAAAGAATTAGCAGAATATAAATTTAGGAGCTTCATCAATTCTGCTCAGGATTGGATTTCCATTAAAGACCTCGATGGACGCTATATCATTGTAAATCCAGTTATTGCTAATTCGTTTCATCTTCCAGTTGAACAATTTGCCGGTAAAAAACCTGAAGAAGTATTCCCCGAAAAATTAGCTCAAACAATTAATAATCACGATAAATTGGTAATCAAAACCCGAAGACCACAATATTTTGATGAGATAATACCTATTGATGGAATTGACCATCACTTCAAAACAATAAGATTTCCTCTTACAGATTACAGAGGCGAGTTAATCGGTGTTTGTACAATTGCCCGCGATACAACTAAAGAGGTAAAGCTTCAGGAACAACTTATACAAAGCGAAAAATTGGCTGCAATTGGCAAATTAGCCGCAGGTGTAGCTCACGAAATAAATAATCCATTATCTGGAATACTTGCTTTTGCTGAGAATTTACAGTATGAGTTAGAAGATAAACCTCTACTTAAATCTGATGTTGATGTTATTGTGCGAGAAACATTAAGATGCAGAGATATTGTCCGCAATCTACTCGATTTTGCTCGCCAAGATACTCCAAAACTGCAAACAATCAATCCAAATGCAATTATCGAAATTACAATGTCATTAGTAAAAAAACTTCCTCAATTTAAAGATATTAGTATCGAAACAAATTTAAACGAAAAAATTCCTGATATAAGCTGTGACCCATTACAAATGCAGCAAGTATTACTGAATTTTATGCTTAACTCTGCTGACGCAATGAAATATAAAGGCAGAATAATTATTACAACTGGTTATAATAGAAGAAATACAAATTGCATGATTTCAGTAGAGGATTCAGGACCAGGCATTCCCGAAAACTTGATGGATAAAATTTTTGAACCGTTTTTCTCTACAAAAGGAACAAGCGGCTTAGGCTTAGCGGTTAGTTGGGGTATCATTGAAAGACACCACGGTACTATTGAAATTGACACTGCAGAAAATGGCGGAGCTATTTTTAAAATCTTCATACCTGCACATTTAGAGTTTTGATTATTAAGAAAAACAGATGTTACTAACATTCGGCAAAAAAAAATTTGATGTAATCCTTTGTCTTGATGGAGATTTGCCAGAACCTTCTATTTTAAGAAATCTTTGCACTGTAGAAATAGTCGCTGCAGATGGCGCTGGTTTAAAACTTATTGATATGAAAATTAAACCCAATGTAATTATCGGTGATTTAGACACATTCTATCAAAGACCTATGTCGAACTCAATCGAGGATATAGTCTTTATTCAAATAGCGGACCAAGAGACAAACGATTTCGAAAAAGCCCTAAAATACATCATAAATTACGGATTTGGGAACGTTCTCATAGTTGGATTTCACGGCGGAGAGTTAGAACATACTCTAAATAATTGGAGTATTTTAAAAAAATACTCCGATAATCTAAATTTATGTGTTTATGATAAAGGCAGATACGCTATTCCAGTAAAGCATTCATTTAAGATGCATTGCAAAAAAAATGAAATAATCTCTATTGTGCCACAACCCTTTGCTCTATTAGAAACAAATGGCTTAAAATGGGAATTGAATAATGAAATCCTCGAACTCGGCTATAGGGAAGGTATTAGAAATATTGCTAAACAAGAGATAATCGAAATAAAAATCAACAAAGGAGAAATTTTACTTTTTATAGATGCAAGACTACCATTTGCTCCGAACTGGATAAACGAATAAATAATTATAGTTTTTGTTTTATTTTCGCCCAGGTATCTTTCAATGTTACAACCCGATTAAATACTGGCTTGCCAATTTTTGAAAACTTTGTATCAACGCAGAAATAACCAATTCTTTCGAATTGAAATTTTTCTCCAGGTTTGGCACTTATTAAATAGGGTTCGATCTTACCCATTATAATCTTAAGAGAATCTTTGTTAATAGCTTTTGTAAAATCTTCTTCTTCTTCTGGATTTTCTTTCGTAAAAAGATGGTCGTATAATCTTATTTCAGCATCATAAGAGTTATTAGCTGAAACCCAATGTATTGTCCCCTTCACTTTTCTACCATCGGGAGCATTACCCCCTCGGGTTTCAGGGTCATAGCTACAACGCAGTTCAATGACATTTCCCAATTCATCTTTAATAACTTCATTACATTTAATAAAATAAGCATATCTCAATCGTACTTCTCTACCAAGAGCTAAACGGTAATAATTTTTTGGTGGGTCTAGCATAAAGTCATCTTGCTCAATGTATATTTCCCTGGAAAAAGGTACTTTTCTTGTTCCAGCATTTGGATCTTCGGGATTATTCAAAGCATCAAATTCTTCTGTAAGTCCTTCAGGATAATTTTCGATTACAACTTTCAATGGATTTAATACAGCCATAGCTCGTTGAGCATTTTTATTTAGATCTTCCCTAATGCAAAATTCTAGCAATGATATATCCACAACATTATCGCTTTTAGCGACACCAATTCTTTCAGCAAAATTTCTGATTGAATGCGGTGTATAGCCCCTTCTTCTCAATCCTGAAA
>JBBISM010000018.1:0-292 GCA_037441245.1 Ignavibacteria bacterium
TAACTTTAACCTTCAATTTTATGCAAAAATATAATTTATTAAGTTTTCCACAATTTATGTTAATAAGTTGGGGAAAATATTGAAAAATACAATTATATGTTTGTGTTTTATATTACTACATAAAAGATATGAATATGCCAGATTTTGTACATTTACATAACCACACCCATTATTCCATAGCTGATGCAATTACTACCACTCAAGAACTTATTGATTCAGCTGTTAATGATGGGCAAAAAGCTATTGCACTAACCGATCATGGTGTAATGTTCGGAGCAATTGAATTTTACCG
>JBBISM010000018.1:302-4944 GCA_037441245.1 Ignavibacteria bacterium
AAATCGAAAGGGATAAAGCCAATCATTGGTATGGAAGCATACATGGCAAATGGAAGTAGATTTGACAAAATTAGTGGAAAAATGAAAGATAATAGGCAAAAAAATTATTTCCATCTATTGCTTTTAGCTAAAAATCCAACCGGCTATAAGAATCTAATGAAACTATCTTCACTTGCCCATACAGAAGGATATTATTATAAACCGAGAATAGATAGAGAATTGCTCGAACAATATAAAGAAGGGCTAATTGCAAGTTCCGCTTGCATCGGTGGAGTGATTAATTGGCATTTGATAACGGGCGAAGATGAAGAAGCTTATGAATCAGCAAAATACTACAAAGACGTCTTCGGCGAGGATTTTTATATCGAGCTTCAAAATCATCATTTAAAAGAAGATCCAATAATTTTAAAAAAAGCACCAGAAATTGCCAAAAAGTTGGGAATTAAATTAGTAGCAACTAATGATATTCACTATTGTTTTGAAAACCAAGCTATTGCACATAATGTCTTCTTAAATATAAAGGACGCCGGTCCTAGTATGGCTGGGAAAATTGATATTTTCAATTTACGTTATCGTACTCCCCAAATGTTTTTTAAAACTAAAGAAGAAATGCTTAAGTTATTTTCAGATTTTCCAGAAGCAATAGACACTACGAACGAGATTGCTGATAAATGTAACCTTGAGCTTGACCATAAATTAGCAATGCCAAATTTTTCGATACCTAAAGAATCAAAATCACAAAGCTTAGAAGAGTATCTAAGAGAGCAAACAATAAAGGGGTTAGAGAAAAAATTCGATATTAAATACGAAAACTTATCCCCCAAAATTAGAGAACGTGCTGAGTATGAATTAGATGTAATAAATAAAATGAATTTTCCGAGTTATTTTCTCATAGTTCAAGATTTTGTACTTGCGGCAAAAAAGGAAAAGGTAAGTGTAGGACCTGGTAGAGGCTCGGCTGCTGGGAGTTTGGTGTCATATGCACTCGATATAACAAATATAAATCCATTGGAATATGATTTACTCTTCGAGCGTTTTCTTAATCCTGATAGATATAATTTACCCGATATTGACATAGATTTCAGTGATACAGGCAGAGAAAAAGTACTAAATTACGTTAAAGATAAATATGGCGAGAAATCAGTTGCAATGATTTGTTCATTTGTCAAAATGAGTAGCAAACTTGTGCTTAAAGATGTAGGGCGTGTTCTGGGTGTCTCTTTATCATTGCTTAATGATGTTACAAAAAAAATTCCCGTCATTAGAGGCAAAAATATGGAATTAGAGGAATCTCTTCATTTGCCTGAATTACGATGGATGGAAGAAAGCAAAGATGAACTAATTCAAATGTTGATTGAATATTCGAGAAATTTAGAAAATCGTATTAAAGGTGTTGGTACTCATGCTGCTGGTGTAGTAATTGCTCCAAGCGATATTACTGACTATGTGCCTGTATATTATAGTTCAAATACTCAAAAGCAAGCAGTTAAAATAGCTTCGCAATATAGCAAGGACGACATAGAATTCGCTGGCTTACTAAAAATGGACTTTTTGGGAATTAAAACTCTTTCAATAATTGATAATACAACCGAAATGGTTAAAAGGAATTACAATATTGAAATAAATATAGATGAGATAGATTTTAATGATAAAGAAACGTATGCAATGATATCACTGGGAGATACTTTAGGAATTTTTCAATTTGAATCTTCTGGTATGCAGCAGTATCTGAGACAATTAAAACCTTCAAATTTAGAAGAATTAACAGCAATGAATGCCCTTTTCCGACCTGGTCCGATGAATAAAATACCTGAATATATTGATAGAAAATACCGACGAAAGCCAATAAAATATCTCCATCCGATAATGGAAAGTTCTCTCAAAACGACTTATGGCATAATCGTTTATCAAGAACAGGTTATGCAACTCGTTCGTGATTTGGCTGGATTTTCTTTGGGGCAAGCCGATATTTTGAGACGGGCAATGGGGAAGAAAGATAAGAAAGTAATGAACGAAATGAAGCCATTGTTTATGGAAGGAGTTAAGGCAAATGGAATTAGCGAGTCTTTAAGCGAAGAGATATTCGATTTGATTGAAAAATTTGCCGATTATGGATTTAATAAATCGCATTCTCTAGCATACTCCTATCTCGCTTTTCAAACAGCTTGGCTAAAATGTCATTATATGGCAGAGTTCTTAGCAGCTAATATGACAGCCGAGATTCATAATTTGAAAAAAGTGGTAAGTTTTATCGAAGAAGCCAAAAAATACAATATTGAAGTTTTACCCCCTGATGTCAATAGGTCTTTAGCGACTTTTACAGTTGCCGATGGTAAGATATATTTTGGTTTAGCAGGTATAAAGAATGTAGGTTTGACAGGTGTTAATTCGATAATAAAAGCTCGCGAAGAACAACCTTTTGAATCAATATTCGATTTTGCCGCTCGGGTTGATATAAGATTAAATAATAGGAGAGCTTTCGAAGCGTTGATATGCGCTGGAGCTTTTGATAGCATTCACTCAAATAAAAGAGCTTCCTTGTATGATTCGATTGATATAATACTGAACTATGCCAAATCTATAAAAGAAAATGAGGATTCCAATGCAGTTAGTTTATTCGGTGAGAGTGAGAATACAACACTTGTTGAGCCAAATTTAAAAGAATCACCTGAATGGAATTATAATCAGAAATTAGCAAGAGAAAAGCAGGTATTGGAGTATTATGTGAGCGGACATCCTCTTAATGAATATATGCCTTATATATATAGCTTTCAGACTCTAAAATTAGGAGACCACGAGAGTCAGTTAATTGGAAATAGCGTGCGTGTTTGTGGGATAATTACTGACGTTACAGAAAGATTGGACAAAAAACAACAAACATTTGCTGTTGTTCGATTAGAAGATTTTTCTGGTAATGCTGAATGTTTGATTTGGTCGGATGTATATGGCAATAATCGTGAAAAAATCTATGAAGGTGCTATTGTTATGTTTATTGGAAAATCTGATATTGAGCAAGACAAGCTTAAAATGACTGTTAATGAGGTGCTAACAATTGATGAAATGTTGAAAACGTATGCAACAGGATACAAATTAATCATAAAGGTTGATAATGATACAATTAGTTTGCTGGAGACTTTAAAATCATATGTTTGTAATGATATGAATAGTAAAACACCAATCCTTTTCCATTTATTAAATAATGAAAAAGTCAACTCATATATTGCTGAAGATATCAATATAGCTTTAAGTTCAAATAGATTGAAGGAATTGATAGAGCTTTTCGGATTGAAAAATGTATTATTTTTGAAGAATTAATACACAAAAAAACACTTTTTATATCCAATTTTCGTAGATAATTTTAGAAATTGTATAAATATTGAACATAAACAAATGAAAACATTATTAGCTTGGCTAATAGCATTATTGATTGCGATTATAGCATTTCAATTATTGCTGTATTTTCTCAAATCTACTGCATATTTTTTCTCACATTTATCCTTTTTATTAGTAACGCTTGTTATATCATTTCCGATATTTTTAGTTTTAAAGAAAAAATTTTTTTCTAAATAATTTAGCAATTAATAACTTACTACTGGTGGAACTTTGAGAGATAAATTAATACTACTTATTCTGTTATTAATGATGACCAGTAATACATATACAGAAGCACAAAACACGAATCCCTGGGCTTATGAATTAGCACGTTCTATGGCAAGAGATATCTTCGAATTAAATGGTATTCCATATTTAACACCGATGGTACAGGCAGTTAATTCAACTTCGAATGCAAGATTTTTTAATACTGCTAAAATTCCCCAAATGGTAGATAAACCATACATCAAATTCGGTATCCACGCTATGTATGGATTTGTCCGTGATGATATGAAAACATATCAACCTCGGTTTCCAATGGATTCATTGGATCTATCCAAAATAGCACAATTTGGAAATATTGATATAATTAATGGCACATTTAGCATTACTGATACAGCGGGTTTAATTTATTACTTATTTAAAACGGTGATTTATAATGGCTATCAGGAAGGTAGCATAAAGTTTCCCGAAAGTTCTGCAACAGTGCTTGGGCATTCTGATGCCAAATTCACATTTGAGGAGGATACTTTGCGAGAGTTAGTAAAAAGGCACCCTGTTTATGCTTTTTTACCTGAAAATTTGAGAGATACTGTCTTGAAAACAGTTGAAGATATTCCTAATTACTATTCTTTACCATCGGGCGGGAATTTAAATACAATATTCGCTTTTATTCCTCAAATCGAAATAGGCTCGCTATATGGCACTGAAATCCTTTTACGGTTCATTCCGCCAGTTAGATTGAAAGATGAAATAGGTGATTTTGCATTCTGGGGGATTGCTGTCAAGCATTCTATTTCCCAATATTTCGATGACCTGCCTTTCGACCTTGCCGTACAAACGGCATATCAAGGAACAAGTTTGAAAAACAAAGTTGGCGTTACAAATGCCGATCTAAGTGCAAGTACGACAATATTCAATGGAAACATACATATATCGAAATCATTTGAGAATATTGTAGATGTTTTCAGCGGTTTATCTTTCGAAAATATTGATATTAGTAGCAAATTTACTTATGTCTTGCCAGTTGAACAGCAATATTCACTTGGTC
>JBBISM010000018.1:4961-9059 GCA_037441245.1 Ignavibacteria bacterium
TACCTGACGGAACAGGCAAAATCATTATTATGCCACCAGAACCACCTGAATATCCAGGCGATACGAACCCACAAACCTCTTCAATCCATATATCTGATTTTAATGTGAAGTGGATTATTGGAATTACTAAACAAATCGGTCCGATTGGAATTTTTCTCGATTACAGTATAAGTAAATTCAATATATTTAGCGGTGGTATAGAAGTAAAATTTTAAACTTTTGGGATTTATTATGGCCATTATCATTGATGGAAAAAAGTGTGCTGAAGAAATTAAGGGTGAATTGAAAATCAAAGCTGATGAATTGTATTCAAAGAGAGGAATTAAGCCAGGTTTAGCCCTGTTGCTGGTTGGCGACAATCCAGCTTCGTCTATTTATGTAAAAAATAAAGCTAAAACTTGTGAGGAAATAGGTTTTTGCTCCATTATCGAAAAACTCCCTGAAGATACAAACGAGGAAACCGTTTTAGGATTTATCAACAATTGGAATGTCGATCCTTCAATTAATGGTATCTTAGTCCAATTGCCATTGCCCAAACACATTAATGAGCAAAAAGTTATTCTTTCTATTTCTCCCGATAAAGACGTTGATGGGTTTCATCCAATTAATCTCGGTCGTTTGATGATAGGAATAAATGGATTTGTGCCTTGCACTCCTGCTGGAATCCACTATTTACTCAATAAATATGAAATACCATTGAAGGGGAAACACGTCGTTGTTGTTGGTCGTTCAAATATTGTTGGCAAACCAATCGCCAATTTACTTTATCAAAAAAATCCAAGAGCAAATGCAATTGTTACTATATGCCATACAGCGACTGATGACATAACATATTATACCAAGCAAGCAGATGTATTAATAGCAGCAATCGGTTATCCACATTTAATTAAACGAGAAGCAATCAAAGAGGGCGTAACTATAATTGATGTAGGAATAAACAGAATTGAAGATAAAACAACGAAAACAGGATATAGACTTGTGGGAGACGTTGATTATCAAAATGTTTTTGATAAAGTTTATTCGATAACCCCAGTACCTGGTGGTGTTGGACCGATGACAATTGCTATGTTGCTAATGAATACTTATTTATCAGCAACAAATTATTTGAAAAATGAGTAAATTAAGAATTAAGACTTTATTTGAAGATGATGATTTAATAGTTCTGGACAAACCATCTGGAATTTTAACTTTGCCAGACAGATTCAATAAATCATTACTTTCATTGAAATCCTATCTGGAAAAAAAATACCATAAAATCTATCCAGTGCATAGATTGGATAAAGATACCAGCGGGGTAATATTATTTACAAAAAATTCGAATTCCCATAAATTATTGAGCCAACAGTTTGATAATAACCAAATTCAAAAGTATTATCATGCTTTCGTTTCTGGAAGGTTACCTGAAGATATTTCAGAAATTGACATACCATTAATGCCAAATCCCTCAAAATCAGGCACTATGATACCATCAGTGAGAGGGAAAAACTCATTAACTTTAATAAAGATTATTGAAAGTTTTCGCATAAGCAAATTGATTGAATGCCAATTATTAACGGGTCGCCAACATCAAATAAGAGTTCATTTATCAGCAATCGGCTATCCGTTACTTGTAGATCCAATTTATGGAAATTCAGATGTATTTTACTTATCAATGATTAAAAGGAATTACAAGTTAAAGAAGAATACAACTGAAACACCACTTATTTCGAGATTGACCTTACATTCATTTAAACTGAAATTTATTCATCCAGTAACTAATGAAGAAATGGAAATCCAATCAGAATACCCCAAAGACTTAAAAGCGTTGAGACAAATTTTACAAAAATATTCCTCAATCCAATAATCAGTATAATTTCTTATTTCTGAGTTTAGTTGCAAATGTTATTTTGTTGATTATTAAAGTCTATTTTCATTTAATTCGAATGAATAGAAATAATCAAAAATATCGAAAATCAATATTAGATACTTTATCAATCCACGATAATGATAAGATTAATTCTATTTGCGACTTTTATATTTATGATGAGAGCAGCAACTACGCACAAAATCGGCAAATTATATATGATTATTTAAAAAAGCAAGTAGATATTTCAATTATTCCTCAACAGCTTCAATAGAAACAGCGAATTCACCTCATCAATTTATCTATGGTAATATCTGCGATTTCAAAATTTGATATTTTGTAATCATCACAAAAAGACTATAAAAACAAAATAAAATATAACAAATTTTGATTGTATCTATAAAAATATGGTATTATTTTAGTAATTTTTCACAATTTTATGTGTCTATTTAATAGATTGAATACTTATGTTAAGGAGTAATATTATGCAAATTTTAATAACCATTTTAATTCTATTTCACATTTTTATTTCAATAACTAACTCACAATATGAAAAACGCCGGCTACCGCTTTCAATGCGGCCAGATAATGCACTAACTTCTGAAGAGAAACAATTTTTAGGCGTTCTTCACACTCAATTAGTTAGAGGCAAACAGTTATCTCCAGAAATTTTGAAGATGATGGTATCTGAGGAAAAAATTTTAAATACCGACGGATTTGAATTGATAAATGTATCCCAAGCACCCGCAGGACAGCACGAGACAAGCATAGCAGTAAACCCTAAAAATCCATTGAATATGATAGCAACATCCAACGATAGTCGTTATCTACAAGCACCACCTTGGGGGTATAGAATGGTTGCATTTTATACTTTTGATGGTGGTAAAACTTGGGCTGAAAGCACAACACCTTATAATCAAAATATATTTATATCAATGCCAAACGATCCTTGGAAAATGACGATTTTTGACCCCGGGGTTGCCTTCGATACAAAAGGCAATGCATATTATTCTTATGGATTTACCCAGACCATTGAAACAGGTCGAGATGATAATGGTGTATTTATATCAAAATCAACTGATGGCGGAAAGACTTGGAGCGAGGCAATACCTGTTGCTTTAGCTATTGGTGCATATCCGAATCCATTCCACGATAGATATATGATTGTATGTGATATAAATGAAGATTCACCTTATAAAGACCGTGTCTACGTTTCATGGAAAAGATTTATTGTTAATCCTGCCTGCCTTATATCTTATTCTGTGGATGCTGGAGAAACTTGGGTTCAACCCAGAGTTTTACCAGGAAGTGATAAACCCAGAACACAATCAGCTACTCCAATGGTGGGCCCCGAAGGAATATTATATGTAACCTGGCAAGATGTAGATGATGCTACTTCAGTTACCTCATCAGCTGTACAAATTTCCACAAATGGTGGTCTAAATTGGCTCGGTGCTCCTAAGATAGCTCAAAGAGTTACTGCTATTGGTAGAAATTGGGATGGACGATATGTTCTCCCAGATAAGCAGAATATTCGAGTTAGTTCGAATCCAGCAATTGCAGTTGATAATTCGAATGGTCCCCGTCGAGGTTGGGTTTATATTGTTCAAAGCGGTAAAGATGCAGAAGGAAAATCTGGCTTATATTTAGCACGAAGCACTGATAAAGGAAATTCTTGGATTAGTAATCGGAGAATTGACAATAATTCTTTAAGGAACGATATCTTTTTCCCCTCTATTGCTGTAGATAGTAAGACTGGTTCAGTTTGCATCTTTTATTATAGTTCACAAAATGATCCAGCTAACAAAGGTGTAGATGGCTATATTGCATTTTCAGAGGACGGTATCAACTTTACTAATATTAGATTAACTCCACAAACTTGGTATATTGATAGATTGAATAGGGTTTCGCCTCAAGGAGAGGAGAATAACATATACTGGGGTGATTATACTTTCATAGCTGTTAGCGATGGTATATTTTATCCATTATTTTGGATGCCTTCTCCAATTACGGGGGATTTTAATAGTTTAGAATTATTTACTGCCGAATTATCACCCAAACCCAAAATGCCGAAAGATTTAGATGCCGAAAGTTCATACCAAACTCCTGATAAAATCAAACTTACTTGGAAAGATCCAGAAACAACGCTATTGGGTACTCCACTTGAAAACTTTTTAATCATAATTAAAAGAGACGGTAAAGATATTGCAGAGGTACAAAAAAAGGTGCAAACTTATACAGATTCAGGATTAGAG
>JBBISM010000018.1:9069-20649 GCA_037441245.1 Ignavibacteria bacterium
AAAAAATACAGTTATTCGGTTCGAGCCAAGAATCAGTATGGCGAGAGTATGGAACTTACAGTATCGTCTTATGCCGGAAGTTCATTGAAACCACTCAATCCTACGGAATTAGTAGCTAAACCGCATTCAGAAGGTATTTATATTGAATGGCTAAATCCAGATAAACATATTGATAATAGTCCATTTTTCGACTTTTCTCATATTGCTGTCTATGTAGATAGCCAATTGGTTACAAGTGTTAAAGATGGCATTACGACAGGTGAAAGAAGTAATGCTGTTATTAAGGTTACTACTGAAAAATTTTATCACATCTTTATTAAGGCTGTTGGTAAGCGTGGTGATATTGAAACCGAAAGCGAACCAAGCGAGGTTTTATTCACCTATGCTGGAGCACCGCTTGAGAATTTCGCTGATAATTTCGACGTATCCGAAAAGCGATTGCCACATTTTATCGTGGGCGATTGGGCATTAACAGATAAAAAGGCAAAATCCGAACCTTATAGTTTGACAGATACGCCAGAGGGAAATTATGCCCCAGGGGAAACATCAATAATTTTCGCTCCCACTGTAATCAAAGAAGGGAAAACAACGCTTAGCTTTGACCACATTGCTTTAATAGATATCGGAGCTGGAGATAATGGTGTGATAGCTATTAGTAACGATTTCGGTAATATATGGAAACATCTTAGATGGGTTGACCGCAATACTTCGCCAAAATTTACTGGTTCAATACAAGATGCTGATTGGGATTATTTAGGAATAAATCTGGAAGATTTTATTGGCGATACTATTTATATACGCTTCATTTTATTTGCAAATTTCTTCAGGCACGACGATGGATGGTATATTGATAATCTCGAAATTGGTGATAAACCTGTTTCTGTTGATTATGAGAATCTTTATTCTGCTTTATTGAAAATGGAGATATCTCCTAATCCAGCAAGTGAACTTATTAATTTGCGTCTTGTCATACCAGCAAGAAACAAATTTTCAGTGAAAATCTTCGATTTATTTGGCAATAGCTTATTGTCAATTGATGAAAGAATATACGAAGCTGGAGAATATAGTTATAAGATAAATATCAATGCATTATCGTCGGGTTTATATTATTGTGTACTAAATTCTGGTACTTATATTAAAACTGTTCCAATAATTATCGAGAGATAAACTATTACATTCTTGTTTCTATAACATTAGAACTTTCATTGATATACTTCTATTAAATTATTGAAGTGGATTTTAAGTGGCTAAATAGCAAGCAGAAAAGAATTTCTACTCCAGAAGAAAGATTTGTTAACGATATTTTGACTCGGGTTGAAAAATTTCTTATCAATGAATTATTTGTTGATGAAGGTTCTAAAGTCCTATTGGCTGTAAGCGGTGGAATTGATTCGGTAGTAATGCTTGATATTTTTTCAGAATTATCGGAGAAATATAACTTTCAGCTTAGCGTAGCTCACTATAATCACTGTTTGCGAGGTAAAAATTCTGATGAAGATGAGAGCTTTGTTAAGAGTATATCTGATAATTATTCTCTTAAATGCTATTGTGCAAAGGGAAGGGTAAGAGAATACGCCAAAAAAAATTCATTGACAATCGAGCAGTCCGCAAGAATTCTAAGATATTTATTTTTAAATCGAATAGCAAGCACAAAAGGTTCAACCTTTATAGCAACAGCCCATACTCTTAATGATTCAGCAGAAACTTTATTATTTAATCTGATGAGGGGCTCAGGATTGACAGGATTAAGCGGAATTCCACCCCGAAGGAAATTAGGAAAAACGCTTACCATTATTCGACCATTAATCAATTTAACTAAAGAGGAAGTTATCGGATATGCAAGATACAGAAATTTGAGTTGGAGAGAAGATGAAACCAATACTCTACTTTATTATACAAGGAACAAAATACGCCATACCCTTATTCCGTTAATCAAAGAGCAATTCAATCCATCAATAATTGAAACATTGAACAGGACAGCACGACTGATAAGCTCAGCAGATAAATTAATTCAAGGACAAGTAGAACGTTCGATTGATAATTTAATCGAAATAAAAAATGGTAATTATATTAATTTGAAATTGCCCTTACTTAAAACTTTTGATGAGTTTATTCAAGGAGAGCTTTTTCATTATATCTTGAGTAAATATTTTCAAATTCCATTTATCACTCAAAATATTATTCAGGGATTAAATAATCTCATTGATAGCTCAGTAGGAAATGTTTTTTGGATAAATAATCAACTGCACTGCATACGTGATAGAAACGTATTAGTTTTTGCTCGAGTTAAAGATACAAGGAAGGTTAATTTGTCTATTGAAAAAGTTGGTGAATTTGAAATAAACGGGAAGAAGCTGATTCTGAAAAAGCTGAAAAAGAGAAATGTCAGATTTTCTCAAGATAAAAATGTTGAATATTTCGATTATGATTTAGTTCCTCAAAATCTAATTATTCGAACTTGGGAAACTGGGGATTCATTTGTACCTCTCGGAATGAGCGGTACTGTCAAAGTATCTGATTTCTTGACGAATAACAAAGTTTCGACAGTTGATAGAGCAAATGTATTAGTTTTAACTGCCAAGCAAGAGATAATTTGGGTTTTAGGTCATAGAATAAGCAATAAATTCAAAATTACAGATAAAACAGAAAAAATATTAAAAGCTGATTTCAAAGATATTTATAAGGTGAATAGTGCCAAAAAAAGTAAGCTTCGATAATAAAAAGTTCGAACTATTCATACTCTCTGAGAAGATAGAACATATAGTCAAAAACTTGGCAGAGAAAATTAATAGAGATTATAGAAATAGAAACCCAATTATATATGTTACACTTAAAGGTGCAATGATTTTTGCTTCTGATTTAATCAGAGAATTAATTATTGATTGCAAAATCGAGACAATTAGTGCAAAAAGTTATGGAATGGGATTGAGAAGTTCTGGAAATATTGAGATAAAAGAAGATGAATTCGATTTAGAAAATAAAGATATAATTCTTGTTGAAGATATTATAGATAGCGGGGCAACTGCAATGAGATTGAAGAATTTCTTTATGAGTAAGAATCCCAAAAGTTTTACGATTGTTTCCTTATTATCCAAGCCGGAAGCACGTATCCATCAAGTTGAAGTGAAGTATTTAGGAATTGAAATACCAAATAGATTTGTGATTGGATATGGATTAGATTATGCTGAGTTTGGAAGAAATTTGCCTGATATATACATACTAATCCAATAATTTTAACGCCTGCTGTTATGTTCAGCAATGGGAAATTTCATTGTTACTATTGTGTATTGTTCTGGAATTGAATCAATAATCAACTCGCCATTATAAATGGCTAATGTTTTTTGTGCAAGAGCCAAACCTAATCCTGCACCTTGTTGTTCGTAATTATCTCTTTTGAATTGCATAAAAGCACCGATTTTATTTATTTGTTCCTGCTCGAAACCTCTACCTCTATCAGATACAATTATGTTATAAAAATCCTTGATTTTAAATGCTTTAATTTCAATTTCTGAACCTTCTGGGCTGAATTTAAAAGCATTGTCAATTACTTCTTCTATTGCCTTGTTGAAGTGATTTTCTGGTATAGTGATTGGATGATTCGATAGTGAAACTTTTAAATCGTTGACTCTGTTATATCGCATAGCAATTGTATTGCTGATATCGGAGATGATTCTTTCAGGTAGAGTTGTTATTTTGATTTTTTTTGAACTAACCGATACCTCAAGATTTAATAATTCAACATAATGAGTATAATTGGAAATTAACCTTAAGAGCCTTTCTCCAGCTTCGGCGATGCTTTTAGCCATATTTTCAATTTCTTCATTGGATAGCTTTCTAACGCTATTCTGGATTATTTGTGCAAACCCAATCATTATTGTCAATGGCGTTCTCATTTCGTGGGGTAATGATGCGGCTATATTCTTTCGTAAATCATCTAAATTTTTCTTGTGATACTCCATTAACTCGCTTTGCTTTGCAATTCGGGTTTGTACTGCACGAATAATTTCTTCTCCCTGAAAAGGTTTAGTAATATAATCATCAGCGCCGAGTTCCATTCCGTATCTTCTCTCGTACCTTTCTGATTTTGCCGTGAGAAAAAGAAATGGAATAGTGAATGTAAGAGGATTTTGTTTGAGTTGTTTAATAACTTCAAATCCATTCAATTCGGGCATTACTATGTCACATATTATCAAATCGGGGAGTAATTCTATTGCTTTTTCAATACCCTCAGCTCCATTAGAAGCGGTAAAAATTTTGTAACCCTGCATTAGTAGTACATCCTCGAGGGTTTCTCTTATATCATCTTCATCTTCAATAATAAGTATCTTCTCGTTCAATTCTTCCTCAATTAATGTGATTGATAGTACAAATTAACAATTTAATAAAGATATTACAAAAAAAACAGTTCAAATGATTATTGGTAAAACATTATTGCATTTGGAGCAATGAGAATTACTCCCTTGTATTGTGTAATACATTTTTGTATGATAATTAGGTTTTCGCTCGATAGCGATGGAATTGCACTTTGGGCATAATGTATTCTGAACATTTTGTTCTAAAGTATTTCCTATATATACATAATTTAAACCGATTTCCATAGCGATTTCTTTTGCTCGCAATAAAGAAGAAATTGGAGTAACTTTTTTATAATGCATCATATAAGCAGGGTAAAACCGATTAAAATGCAAAGGAATGTCGGGCGACAATGAGAAAATAAACTTGCTTAATTTTTCGATAGCCTCAGGGTTATCGTTTTCTTCAGGAATAATTAGATTGATAATTTCAATGTGTATTTTTGGTGTGCTTTTATATAATTTTTCAATGTTTTTGAGCAAGGGTTTAACCGACGCTTTACATATTTTTTGGTATTTATCTTCATTTATGAATTTGAGGTCAATATTTACTGCATCAATTAATGATTCTGATACAATTAAATCAATTAGTTCACTGCTGAAATATCCATTTGAGACAAAAACGTGATAAAGATTTGGTCTTGTTTTTTTAGCAATTTTGATAGTATCATATGCATATTCGAAAAATATTGTTGGTTCGGAATATGTATATGCTATACCATTGCAATTTGTATTAATAGCCGATTCGACCACTTTTTCTGCTGTTAAGAATGGTTCTGAATATGATGGAATGAGGGAATGCTTGAATGCCTGTGATAATGTCCAATTCTGACAGTTAATACAGGCGAAATTACAACCGAAAGCTCCGAAAGAAAGGGTCTTTGATTTAGGTTTGAAATGAAAAAATGGCTTTTTCTCGATAGGCTCAATTGCAGTGCCGTTTGCCATTCCCCAATTTAAAGCATAAAGTTTTCCTTTTTCATTAAGTCGAGCATTGCATTTTCCTGTTTCATTTTCTTTTATAATGCAATAATGGGAGCATAAATTACACCGAACAACGTTTTGTTGTGATTTATGAGGAAATGGAGTCCAAAGTAAAGCATCACGATATTTTCTTTCAAGAATCAATTCCGTTTAGCCCGTAATTCTTCGATGATAATATCAAAATCGTTGTCTGTTAGATAATAGTGAGCATTGCAATATTGGCAAATCATTTCGTAATTTCTCTCATTCTTCATTTCAATAATTTCTTCAACCATCAATGTTTTTAATTTTCCTAAGAAATTATCTTTTGAACATCGGCAGAAGAAATCTATCTGTATCGTTTTTAGAATATTTACAGGAAATGGGAAAATCTGTTTTATAATATCTTGCAAGGTTTCTTGATGATTGATTTTCATTATCAAAGAATCAACTTTTGAGGTATATTCTTGTATAAATTTTAGGTCATCTTTGCTTGCTCCAGGCATAGCCTGAATCAACAATCCAGAAGAGCTATTGATATAATTATCTTCGGAAAAATCAACATCCAAAATGACTGCAGTAGGAATTTGCTCTGATTGGGCAAAATAATATGCTAGATCCGTTGAAACATCACCTTTCCGAAGTTCTACAATTCCAACAATTGGTTCTCCTTTATTGTATAATATTTTCGAAACTTTTAAAATCCCGTTCCCAATTATATCCCGCAAGTTTTTTATATTTTCATTAACTTTTAAGCTATCATACTCAATGAAACCCCGCACTTCACCGTTTTGTAGAGCTTCTGCATATATCTGAGAAATTATGCCATTGCTATTAGATTCAACAATTATTCTTTCCTCTCCTTTCAAAAATGAAGCCATTAATGATGCAGCAGATAGTGTGCGAGCTAAATAAAATGCAGGAAGTGTGGGTAAATGATGCTTTTTTTGAGCTGTGCGAGCGCTTTCTGTATTTCTAATCAGAGCAAAACGAATATTACTCCTTTCACTAATTGCAGTGATTAATTTATCTCTTGTCAAATACTTATATTTTAGGTTTTGCGAATCCATTGCTTATAAATTTAATATTAATATTCACAGTTCGTCAATTTAAAATATAAATAGAATTTAAATCTTCGTTTTGATTTTATTCATTCATCCTGAAGGTTTTCTGAGAATAATTTACAAATTAAGTAAAATAATATTAATCACAAACTCCGAGCTTGCTATGAAGAGGACAATCGTATCAGTATTCATTTTTGTTTTACTGATTTGCAAAATTTCTTACTCACAAAACTTAACAACATTACCTCAGGTTAGCCCAATGGACAAAAATAATTTTAATCAAACCGATGACAAAGTTCTATCACCTTACTTTTTGGTCCAATCAATGGATGGAGTTGAGAATTTTCCACTTTTGTCAACAGAAGCCGATATTGCTATTGCTGGTGTTATTGCTGATGTAACTATCAAGCAGACATATGTCAATAGAGGCAAAAAAACTATTGAAGCTATATATATTTTCCCAGCATCAACAAAATCAGCAGTATATGAAATGACTATGACAATCGGTAAGCGGGTGATTAAAGCTACCGTAGATAAACGAGAAAAAGCCAAAGAAAGCTATGAACAAGCTAAAAGAGAAGGCAAAACAGCAACTTTGCTCGAACAACAAAGACCAAATGTATTTCAAATGAATATTGCAAATATTTTACCAGGAGATACAATTAAAGTTGAATTAAAATATACGGAAATTATTATTCCCAATGAAGGGGTATATACATTTGTTTATCCCACCGTCGTTGGTCCACGTTATTCAAATAAAAGTAAGAAAGTTGCAGATGATTCCGATAAATTTATCGAAACCCCGTATCTCAAAGAAGGAGAAGAACCTACTTATGATTTCAAATTGAGTCTTTCTCTATCTTCTCCTGTGCCAATATCAGAAATTACCAGTCAGAGCCATAAGATAAATATAAGCGAAATGAACGATAATTTTTATGAAATTAAGCTTGATACAACAGAGTTTAAAAAAGGAAATAAAGATTTTATACTCAATTATTCTTTGAAGGGTAAAAAAATTCAAACTGGCTTGTTATTGTCACAATCAAATAAGGAAAATTTTTATTTGTTAATGTTGCAACCACCGCAAAGAGTCAAGAAAGATGAATTACCACCTCGAGAATATATTTTTGTCGTTGATATTTCTGGTTCTATGTATGGTTTTCCATTGAATGCCAGCAAAGCTTTGATTAGAAAAATACTCTGTGAATTGAAAACTTACGAAAAATTTAATGTAATATTCTTCTCTGGAGGTTCTCAGGTTTTATTTCCTGATTTGGAATATGCTACACCGCAAAATATACAAAAAGCTGATAGTATGCTTGCATTAGCAAGAGCTGGCGGAGGAACTGAGCTTTTAGAAGCATTGCAAAAAGCTTATTCGTTTAAGGAAAATCTTGAATTTTCAAGAACTGTAGTACTTATTACAGATGGCTATGTAAGTTGCGAAAAAGAAGCATTCGATTTAATAAGAAAAAATCTCGGGAATACAAATTTATTTACATTCGGTATTGGTAGTAGTGTGAATAGATTTTTAATAGAAGGATTGGCTCGCATAGGGAAAGGAGAATCGTTCGTTGTTACAAATGAAATGGAAGCAGCCCCTTCTGCCGCTCGATTTTTTGAATACATTACGAACCCAATTTTAACCAATACCACAATCGAGTATAAAGGATTCCTGGTATATGACCAGGAACCAATAAATATACCCGATGTTTTTGCTGATAGACCAATAATCATTATAGGAAAATGGGGGGGAAATGCCGATGGCGAAATCATTGTGAAAGGTAAAGCTAATAATCAAAATTTGTCAGTAACTGTACCCGTAAAGTTATTCGCAACAATTGACGAAAGTAATGCTCTGAAATACCTATGGGCAAGAGAAAAATTGGCGCGACTATCTGACTATGCCTCAATTTCTGATGAGAAAGAATTCGCAGATGAAATAACTCAAATTGGTTTAGATTATAACTTGCTAACTGCATATACATCATTCATTGCGATAGATGAAGAAAATCGCAGGATATCTGATGAATACGTTAGGGTAAATCAAGCTCTACCTTTGCCAGAAGGAGTTTCTGAGTTTGCTGTTGGTTCATCATTTATTGGGGGATTTAGTCAAATGCGATCCAGCCCAACTCATTATAGGATGAGTAGTGATGTGGATGCATTAAATTATCAAGATATTGATGAATCTATACCATATGATACACCACCAAGCTATAATCCAAAAGAACTACAAGAATTAGTCAATTATCCTGAATTCGCAAAATTAGCAGGACTCGAAGGGCGGGTAATGGTAAAGGCATTTATTGATGAATTTGGAAATGTTACTAAATATGAAATTGGTGGTAGTGATAATGTTTTGTTCAATTTTTCAGCGGTTGAGGCGGTAAGGAAATTAAAGTTCAAACCTGCAATTAAGAATGGACAGCCTGAACCAGCATGGGTTACGTTACCAATTACATATAAGCTCGGTAGTAAAACCCATCATAAAAGAGTCCTTGCTAAAAATCTGAATGGGATTGAATTTGTTGATTTAACAATTGGCAAGGGCAAACCAATTTACGATGGAGATAAAGTAAAAATGCATTATTTAGCTTATGTAGATGATACTCAAGAACTATTATTTAATTCTTATAATTCTGGAAAACCATTAGAATTCAAGTTGGGTAGCTCAGAAATAATAAAAGGCATTAATGAAGGCATTGATGGTATGAGATATGGCGGGAAACGCCTTATCATTATCCCGCATAACAAACGATTAATTGGACAGCCCCAATTTAATCTAATCAGGGATAAGCATTTAATATTGATAATCGAGGTTGTGAATTAAGTTAACTATTAGTGCTTATCTGAAAGCCTGAATACCAGTGATATCCTCGCCAATAATGAGAGTGTGGATATCAAATGTACCTTCATAAGTATTGACTGATTCTAAATTTGCTGAGTGTCTCATAGCAGGATATTCATCAAGAATTCCGTTAGCACCGTGAATTTCTCTAGCTATTCGACTGCAATCCAAAGCCATTTTGACATTATTACGTTTAGCAAGTGAAACTTGCTGAGGTCGTGCTTTCTTTTCGTCCATCAATCTACCGAGACGATAGCTTATTAATTGGGCTTTTGTAATTTCGTTTAGCATCCAAACGAGTTTTTCTTGGATTAATTGGAATGATGCAATAGGTTTATCGAATTGAATTCGAGTTTTTGAATATTCCAAAGCAGATTCATAAACTGCATTTGCAGAACCAATTGCTCCCCAGGCAATTCCATATCTGGCTTGATTTAGGCAACTCAAAGGACCTTTAAGACCTTGTACATTCAATAAATTTTCTTCAGGAACTTCGACATCTTGGAAAATAAGTTCAGAAGTAACAGATGCTCTCAATGATAGTTTATTTTTCGTTTCATAGGTTATAAAGCCTTTCATATCTTTTTCAACAATCAATCCAGAAACGACATCGTTGATTTTTGACCAAACAACTGCTATATCAGCAATAGAACCATTAGTAATCCACATTTTAGCACCATTCAAGATATAATTCCCATTTACTTTTTTGGCTGTTGTTATCATCCCACCAGGATTGGAGCCATAGTCGGGTTCTGTTAGCCCAAAACAGCCAATTAACTCGCCTTTGGCTAATTTTGGTAACCATTTTTTCTTTTGTTCTTCAGTTCCATAAGTAAAAATGGGATACATCACGAGAGAATTTTGTACTGAGGCGAAAGAACGAATAGCAGAATCTCCACGCTCGAGTTCCTGCATTGCTAATCCGTAAGAAGTATAGTTCGCACCAACTCCACCATATTCTTCAGGAATAGTAATTCCTAACAATCCTAATTCAGCGAGTTTTGGGATAAGTTCCATAGGAAAAGTTCCATCACGGTAATGTTGATTAATGACAGGTATAATTTCTTTATCGCAGAAATCAGCTACTGTATCTCTTATGAGTTGTTCTTCGGGAGTGAAAAGTTCTTCGATGTTGTAATAATCTGTTCTATGCATTTTTTCCCCAAATAATAGAAATGTTATTTTACTAATAGAAAAAATAATAAAAAATAAAATAGATTTCGAGAAAAAAATGATTTAGAGTTGTTCTTCCTAATTTAATTTTGATATTATTAAAAACTTTTGTAATTTTGAAATTGTGTCGGGCTATTAAGCCCATTTTTTATTAATTTACAAATATTTTATGGACATTTTGGCGAAAAGACATGCCAGTAAAAAAGAAAAAATTCAAAGCTGATAAAAAGATGATTATTGATGCCTTCGCAGAAATGGCAAAGTCTAAAAATATTGACCGTGATTTACTTCAAGGAGTTGTTGAAGATACCATATCTATGATTGTAAAGAAAAAATTCGGTCCCGAGGCTGTTTTTGATATAATAGTTAATATGGATAAGGGCGATATAGAAATATATCTAATTCGAACAATAGTTGATGAAGTAACCGATTCCTCAATAGAGATTTCATTGGAAGATGCTATGATGAAATCCGAAGGTGAAGAATATGAGATAGGCGATGAATTCGTTGAAGAAATTACTCTTGATAATATAGCAGATAATTTTGGAAGGCGACTGGTAACACTTGCTGCACAAAATCTAAATCAAAAAATTCGAGATATTGAGAAAGACATTATATACAATGAATACATAAATAAGGTAGGAGAAATAATAGTCGGTGAGATATATCAGATAAGAAGAAATGATATATTAGTGATGCATAATAAGGTAGAGATGCGACTTCTTCGAGAAGAACAGATACCAAACGAACCCTATAAGTTCAAAAAGAATCATACTATCAAAGCCATTATAAAAGAGGTGAAAAGAACAGGTTTAGGAGGGAACCCTGAAATTGTTTTATCGAGAGCATCCGATGAATTCTTAGCCCGGTTGTTTGAAATAGAAATCCCCGAGATATATGATGGTATAATACAGATTAAAGCAATAGCTAGATATCCTGGTGAGAGGTCAAAAGTTGCCGTTGTTTCATTCGATGATAGGGTTGATCCTGTTGGAGCTTGTGTCGGTATGAAAGGTATTAGAATACATTCGATTGTTAGAGAATTGAACAATGAAAATATAGATTTAATCGAATACTCTGATGAACCCATTGCTTATCTTACCCGTGCATTATCCCCTGCACGAGTGAAGGAAATTATACTATCACCAGAAACCAAAACAGCAACTGTGATTGTACC
>JBBISM010000019.1:0-20597 GCA_037441245.1 Ignavibacteria bacterium
AAAAAAGAAAAATTATTGGAAATACTTTTATTGAAGTTTTCGAGGAAGCAGCAAAGAGTATGACAGAAATAAAATGGCTCGCCCAAGGGACTTTATATCCAGATGTAATTGAGTCGGTTTCAGTAAAAGGACCATCGGCTACGATTAAAACACATCACAATGTTGGGGGGTTACCTGATAAAATGAATTTAAAGATAATAGAACCATTCAGAGAGCTATTCAAGGACGAAGTGCGTCAAGTCGGTCGTCAATTAGGAGTGCCTGAATGGTTTGTTGGGAGGCATCCATTTCCCGGACCAGGGCTTGCAATTCGTATCTTGGGAAGTGTTACTAAAGAGAGATTAGAATTAATCCGCCGTGCTGATGATATATTTATTGAAGAAATCAGAAATTCTGGTATCTATGACGAAATTTGGCAAGCATTTGCTGTTTTACTACCTGTCCATAGCGTTGGGGTTATGGGCGATGAACGAACTTATGAAAATGTATGTGCTTTGCGAGCGGTAACAAGTGTGGATGGAATGACTGCTGATTGGTATCATTTTTCACCAGATATATTAGCTCGAATTTCGAATAGAATTATAAATGAAGTGCGAGGCATAAACCGCGTTGTATATGATATAACTAGCAAGCCCCCGGGAACGATTGAGTGGGAATAAAGTAATATATATTTCCTTTTTACAAATTCAATTGATTGAGAGAACTGTGAATGAGCGAACAAAAAAAGATGTACTGATTGCATATTTGCCAACTCACAAAGATTTGAATATTGCAGTTACTAAAAAATGGTATAGAATACCTGTAAAGAGTCAGAATGTACCAACTATTGTTAAAAACAAAGGATTGAAACTAATTGCTTTTTATCAGCCGAAAATTTTTAAAATGGATGCTTTTGCTGTTAGATATTATGGTATTGTTGATAAAATTAGTATTAAAAAAAGAAAGCATCTATTTCGTAATGAACTAAAAAATGAGAAATCAGAAGATTTATATTACAAAATCCAATTCGATAATTTATTAAGATTACCCAGGCCTATTTATAGCAGGCGGCATAGACGCATTTTATTTATTACTACTAATTTAGATAGGTTCGAAAATGCTGAGGAAATTAATGATTTATTCTTTGAAAGTCCTATCGAAGAGAAATTTTGGGAGGCATTAAAGAGAAATGAAATTTCTGCTGAGAGACAATATTTGGAATCAATTTCTAAATCTAATTATTTTCTTGATTTTGCAGTATTTTGCAAAAAATGTAAGATTGCTATTGAATGCAATGGCGATACTTTTCATAATAAACCAGAAAATATTAAAAAGGATAAACGGCGTGATAATTCCTTGAAAAGCAAAGGATGGAATGTTTTTCGATATACCAGCGAGGATATTAATTATCATTTAGAGGATTCGATAAGCCAAGTTAAAGAAACAATAAATTACTATGGCGGTTTTGAAGATACATTTGAGAATGAAGTTTTTCAGAAATACCTTTTGCAATCAAACAACAATAATTTATTTTCATATATGGAATAAAAAAAGGGGAGTTGAAGCTCCCCTTTTAATAGGAAATTTAAAAATTACTCAATATAAAGCAGTTTCTTAGCTAATCTGTCTCCGTTACATTCCGCCACCAGCCAATAAACACCAGTCGAAAGCCCGACTGTATTAATGGATAAGTTATTTGTGCCTTTGGTAATATATCCGCTGTAGATATTGCGTATAATTCTACCAAGATTATCAATTAATTTGAGTTCGATATTACACTCCGTTGAAGAGATTATGTGAGCTATGAGCACACCCTTTTGGTCGGAATCAATGATATTTAAAGTAAATTCTAAATTTGACTTAAATTCAGGAGAATCGAAGACAGATACTTGTGGTTCAACTACAAGCTTTGCTGTTTCTGAAGTATCTGCATAACAATCACCTGTAACAATGCAACGATAATCGCCAGCATCGAGTAATTTAAGTGATTGTAGAGTTAAAGTTGATTTTGTTTCGTTGAGTAAGTCGTAGCCATCTTTTTGCCACTTGTATTTGAGATTAACCCCTTTAGCAGTTACGCTGAAAGTAATGGATTCGTTTTCTTTCTTGGTAGCCAATTGAGGATGTTCGGTTATTTTTGTTGCATCCATAACGGATACATTAATGCCCTTGCTTATAATTTCGGGTGGGCATTGATTAATTATTTTGACTGTATAGTCGCCGGCTTGAGATGGTTTGATATTTTCGATGATTAATTCAGGTTTGTTGGCATCTTTAATATCAACACCGTTAAATCGCCATTGGTAGTTAAGCCCAGTCCCTTCAGCAGTAGCAACTAATCGAATAGTTGTTCTTTCGCAAATCTTTGAGTTTTCGGGGAAAGATGCTACATTTACTGCAATTGGTGCACTTGTTATAGAGATAGGTTGTGAATTTTCAGACATAATGCCTGATTCGTGTGATACTCTTATAATATAGTCGCTTGCGTCTGGAATTGATTTTGGAATATTCCAATTATAGCTTCTGCCTGCAATTTTTTGTGCTATCAATTGCTTGAATCCGTTTGATTTTCTAATCAGTTCAATATCAAATTTTGTATCCAAAGGTATATTTGCTGAAGCCCATTGTATATTGAAATTATTTCCAGTGCATAGTTTCTCACTGCCTGTTGGGTAATTGAGTGATAAATCGAAAGATGTCATTTTAATAATGAATCCATCAGATTCGCAACCGCCGTATGTTCTTTGTAAATCCTTACGGCCTTGGAAAACAAAACTCTCAGAATTAGTTTGCCCGACAATTATGAGATCACCAAATTCATCCATCACAGCAGTAGTAGGGATATCATCTTTACTTCCACCAAAAAAATTCGAATAAGTTAATGCATTACCGTCAATAGATATTTCACTAACAGTAATGTCCTTTAATCCATAATATTTATTTGTATTCTCTCCTGTGACAGGGAAATTGTTGGAATTGGACCAACCAACAACCATCAGTTGATTCTTTGATTGAAATCTTTGAATAGAGCATAGTTCTTCATCTTTAGAACCACCGAGCAAAGTTGATGCATCTAATTCTTGTCTTTTATATGTTTGCCCCCAAGAAGAAGATACGATTAATTTGCTAATCTTGGCAATAAATAAATCCCATCCCCCCTTATTAGAAGGCTGGTAGGCAAACTCAGATGTAGGGAAGGTACCTGTGCCGGATTCCTTTTGAGTGTGTCCAGCAATGAAAACAGAGCCATCAGTATTTGCTATTATAGCTTTTCCAACATCATTAGCAGAGCCACCGAAATAAGTTGAGTATTCAACACCAGTACCGCCTCCGATGAATTTCACGATGAAAACATCACTGCCACCATTGGCAGTATTATCATAAGGGCTTTCATATACTGTTGAACCACTCCCCCAACCACCAGTACGCCATGGTACAACCGGAATATTGTTTGAAATTGTTTCACCAGTTACAAATACATTGTCCATATTGTCAATATCCATAGCATAGGGAACGTCTCGATGACCACCTCCGTAATATGTTGAATTCAAAATGGATTGTCCAGTTGTACTGATTTTAACAAGGAATACATCGGATTGCCCTTTATTTGTATTATAAGCTGGCTGACGGGTATCAATATCAGTGGAATAAGTTTCGCCTAGTCCATAAACTTGGTCATTATTATTTAATGCTATGCAGTTCGGAATATCATCTTTTGTGCCTCCAAAATAGCCAGACCAGAGAATGTCATTGCCTTGGGGATTCAATTTCATTATGACAGCATCGTATCCACCGAAATAATTATTATTAAAAGAAGTAACCATTGGGAAGCTTTTAGAATTAGTCATACAGGCAAGATATATGTTATTGTTTACATCAGTAGTAATAGCTCTAACTTCATCATTATCAATCGTACCTAAATATGTTGTGAAGACTAATTCGTGGCTTGAAGCGTTAATCAAGTATTTCGAGACAAATCCATCTCGATTGCCTTGATATTTTTCTTGGTAAGCACCAGGTGTTGTATTAAGGTTAGTGGATTCAGTCCAACCTCCAATAAAGATATGTCCACCCTTCTGATAAGAAACGCTTGTAACGATGTCTTTGCCAGAGCCGCCAACAAATGATGTCATAACCATTGGGTCAATGATGAGTGTTGATGATTGGTCATACTCGCGTATATCGAAACAGAAATATTCGCCACGTTTAGCGTATTTACAATCAATTTGTTTGGTTTGCCCATCAATTATTTGATACGCAAAGATTTTGCCGTGAGTAATAGTTCCAAGAGAGGTTTCGATTTGTAATTCGCCGTTGCAAGCTATTTTATAATAGCCGGGACCCTCGAATTTGATAGTGATATTAGAGGGGTCTGCACCAGGCTTAATAATGAAATCATAACGGGGGAAACCCTCATGTAAGAATACCATTGCATCAATATTAGGATATATATCTTTCAGTACAACAGATTTACCCGAACGTGCATTTTGAACCCATTTTGAAGGGTCATTGCCAAAGAAATAGTTAAAATAGGGCATTCCGTCGCTGTTGATAAATTTATGTGAATTTAGAGTTCCCTCTAACTTCATTTTATTAACAATTCCTCTCTTAATGTATGAGGTTTCTTCTGTATAAGGACTTCTTTCGATTTTATGCATATCATAAACTATACCATCATTTGTTATAATAGTATTTATGCCGTTTTGGAATGATACAGCAAAAATATGGTCCTCCCATTGACCCTTGTTTTCGATAAAATATGATTCGGATGTCTTCGAGAATGTAGTGATATTGTCTGTTAGCGGATTATATTGAGCATTGATGAAAACTGATGCTATTATCATCAAAAAGGTGCAGTAAAATGTTGTTTTTATTTTCATGTTTCCTCCAAAAATATATTTATACTCAATAATAAATTAACAAATTAATCAATGATAAGTTACAAAATATTTATCATTATAGGAGTATACAAAAAAAATGGATATTTGTTATTCTAAAACATTTAAAATTTCTCGAAAATAATTTGGTATTTCTGATTGAAGTATGATGTTTTCCTTTAGTATTGGATGGAAAAAAGATAGTTCATAAGCGTGTAGTAATTGATGATTAATCATAGCAAGTAATTTTGATACTTTCGATTTCCAGTGATGGTTATTTCCACCATATAATATTCTATCTCCGCCGTAGGATTTATCTCCAAATACGGGTTTCTTTATATGTGATAAATGTACTCTTATCTGATGTGTGCGTCCAGTGTGGAGTTTTAATTTGACCAATGATAAATATTCATATTCATTGATTACCTCGTATTCAGTTTTGGAATGTTTACCCCCTTTTTCAACAACAGTAAACAATTTTCTATTCTTTGGAGATCGCCCAATATCGCCAGTAATGAAACCTTTCTTCTCATCGAATTTACCCCATATTAATGCTTTATATGACCTTTGGATTGTTCTATTTTCGAATTGTGAACTTATTTGATTATGAATTTCTGGATTCTTTGTAATAATGACTAATCCTGTTGTGTCTTTATCCAAGCGATGCACTAAGCCAGGTCTAATTAAGTTACTGCTATAAATCAGTCCTTCGTCGGTGAGCTCATCATCGGTATCTATTTCGAGTTCGATAGTGTCTCTCATTCCGAAATAATATAAGATTGCGTTTACCAAAGTACCGTAACGATTACCAAATCCAGGATGGCAGACCATTCCAGCTCTTTTATTGATAACTACAAGATATTCATCCTCATAAACTATTTCTAATGGTATATTTTCTGGTTTGAGGATTATTGGGGGTGGTTTCAAAATCTTGCATAATATGTTATCGTAAGGTTGAACCTTCTGACTTGCTCTTGCGATTTTTCCATTTATTAGTACGTTGCCCGAATCTATTGCTTTTTGGACTTTCGTTCTTGATGCATTTGCGATTGAATGAGTTAAAAATATATCGAGTCTTTGATGTTTCATACCCGATGGGATAATAAACTCAAAAGATTGCTCGATATATTCAGGATAATTGTTATTATTTTCTGATGAATGAAATGTCATTTCACAAATGTAATTTATATTACATTTTCGATGAATTAATTACTGATTATTCCTTTATTAATTATTTATGGTAACAAAAATATCCTGAGCTACTTCAATGCCAATCCACTTTTGCATATTTTCGATATGTAATGCGATTGTACCACCAAAATGCTCAACTTCGCTAACCTCAATATCAGTATTCGGTTGAATACCAATTTTTTCAAGATATTTTAATAATTCAGGATTATCGTTTTGAATCCATCTTATTTTGACTTTATTTCCTGGTTTTATTTCAGCTAACGCAATAGCATTAACTTCTGGTATGACCCCTTTTTTTGATGGGATGGGTTCACCGTGTGGGTCGAATTTAGGTTGACCGAGCAAACTATCAATTGTATCCTCGAATTTCTCTGATATACAATGCTCAAGCCGACAAGCTTCGTTGTGTACTTCGTCCCAAGAGTAATTAAGAATTTGCTGGAGAAATAATTCAATCAATCGGTGCTTGCGTATGACAGAAAGTGATAGTTTCTCTCCGAGTTCTGTCAATTTAACCCCGTGATGAGAGTTATAAATTAACAATCCCAATTCATTTAATCTTTTCACCATTTTCGTTACTGATGATGGAGATACATCCAAACTATGGGCAATATCATTGGTTGATACGGGAGTCTCTTTGTCCATGGAATTTTCTAACGAGTAAATTGATTTAAGATAATCTTCGATTGTTGATGTAATCATCGCTGCCTCACTTTCAGATGATAATAATTCATAACATAGATATTGACGATTATAATTTATTTTAGTTAAAAATAATAGGTTTTGGTCGAAAATTAATTTATTGACTTGGCAAAAAATTAATTTGCAATATATTATCACAATAATCATTTAATAAAAATTAATTTATAATGAAAAATTTGTGTATTATATTTAATTTTATTATATTCGCTTTATGTTAATTGTGGAAAACGGAAATGAAACCGATAACAATTCTATTTGTCTTGTTTATACTATCAAGCTGTGATAATTCAATTGATAGATATAATGATGCTCAAATGATGTCTATCGAAAAATTAAGACAAAAAACATATCGTTCGTTCGACGAAGCTCTAAAAGTTCCAAAAAATGTTTACAAGTTACATTTAGATATGCAATATCTCAAGGAAATTCCTCGAAGTATTGAATTATTTGAAAACCTTGAAGAGTTGACCTTATCAGATAATGGGTTGACTGAAATTCCCGATGAGATTTGCAAATTAGTCAATTTGAAAAAGTTATATCTCAGTAGAAATCTCATATCAAAGCTTCCTGATAATATTGGAAATTTATTTAACTTAACTGAATTGCATTTGAATTCTAATAGAATTACAGAATTGCCTGAAAGTATTGCTAATTTGAAAAAGTTAAATATTTTGAATTTGCAAAGAAATAAACTCAGTTATCTACCTATCGGAGTTACCTCATTAGATACATTGATAAATATTGATATATCGAATAATAGACTTGTAGCATTGCCTCAAGGTTTTGAAAATCTTCACAATTTGGAAACCTTAAAAATGGAAAAAAACAGATTTAAAGTTATACCACGTTGTTTAGGTGAGATGAAAAATTTGAAAATCCTCGATCTTGATGGAACGAGTACTATACAACAAGCAATGGATAACAAATTCGAAAGCTCTGATAAAAATTGGATTAAATCAAGACTGCAAGAAACAAAAATAAATTCGTTTTATGAAGGCAATTTTGATAATTAATACTATTGAAATCTGAAAAATCCAATTATTCTATGTTTTCAAATTAAGAACAAAATCTCAACTCCTACCAAATCAAATTTTCCTCGAAAAGTTCAAATTATCTATTGTCATTGGAATATTTTCATTAATTTTGTCAATGTTTCTTTACGATATAGTTTATGCAAGATACATTATGAGGGACAAATGAACGTCAAATCCGAAGAAGAAATCAAGCGAATAATCGAAATTAGAAATGCAAAAATTTATCTCGAGTTAACAGATAAAGATACTTCTATAATATTTGATGACCCATTAGATAATCAACTTATATTGAATATGGGCCCTCAGCATCCAGCAACACACGGCGTTTTACGGGTTGTATTAAAGTTGAACGGTGAAACTGTGATTGGCTGTGTACCAGAGCTTGGCTATCTTCATCGTGGCTACGAGAAATTAGCTGAAAATGTAACTTATCATGAATTTATACCGCATACTGATAGATTGGACTATTTATCACCGATGTCGAATAATGTTGCAGTAGCTTTAGCAATCGAAAATGCTTTAGGGATTGATACGCCCGAACGTTCTAAATGGGTTAGAGTGCTGGTAGCTGAACTTGCCAGAATTTCTGCACACTTAATGGCGATGGGTTCGACTTGTATGGATGCTGGTGCCTTGACAATATTGTTATGGACTTTTGTCGAGCGTGAAAAGTTATATGATATATTCGAATTGATTTGTGGAGCACGATTTACTACGAGTTACACTCGAATTGGTGGTGTTGCTAATGATTTAACCCCCGATGCTATGGCAAAATTAAAACAATGGGTTGACGAATTTCCTGATGAATTAAGGAATTGCGAAAGACTTGTCCATAGAAATAGAATTTTTGTTGATAGAGTTTCGGGTATATGCATAGTACCACCAGAAAAAGCTATTCAATTAGGATTAACCGGTCCAACTCTAAGAGGTTCAGGAGTACCGAGAGATCTGCGACGTGATGAACCATATCTTGTTTATGATGAACTTGATTTCGATGTAATCACTTTCGATGAATGCGATGTTTGGGCAAGATATATGGTGCGCGTGGAAGAAATGAAGGAAAGCTTGAAAATAATTAAACAAGTATTAGATAAAATGCCAGAAGGGGAAATTTTAGCAAAGAGTCCAAAAGCAGTGTTACCAAAAAAGCAGAGAATATATACTTCAATGGAGGAATTGATTAATGATTTTATGGTTATAAACTTCGGCGCTGCTCCTGAAAAGGGGGAAACTTATACAGCAATTGAAGCACCCAAAGGTGAATTAGGTTTCTTTATTGTTTCCGATGGCACTGGTCATCCGTGGAAGATGAAAATCCGATCTCCATCTGCTTCAAATTTGCAAGCACTACCTTATATGGTCATCGGTTCTATGGTTGCTGATGTGATTTTAGCTATTGGCTCTATTGATCCCGTAATGGGCGAAGCAGATAAATAATCAATTTAGAAATGATTTAATTTACTATTATGACAAATCAATGGATAGGAATTCAAGATATAATCCACTTGAATTCATCACTGAATCAAGGATTAAAAGATTAAAAGAAGTAATAGATAAAAGAACCGATTCTTTGACTGTCATACTCGAAAATGTAAATGACACGCATAATTTATCTGCTGTTGCAAGAAGTTGCGATGCAGTTGGTATTCTCGAGATATGCTTACTTTATCACGGCGAGCAAGAATCAAGAAAATTAGAAAAAATTAGCTCTGCAAGTGCAAGTAAATGGCTCAATACGATTTATTTTAATGATGTTCAAGAATGTTTCAGTTATGTCAAATCAAAAGAAATGCAAATTTTTACAACTGCAATTGGTAAGGAGGCAATGTCTATTTATGAGCTTGATTGCACTAAACCTATAGCTTTCTTATTCGGCAATGAACATACTGGTGTTTCGCAATTAGCTTATGAGTTAGCAGATGGTAATGTAATCATACCACAAGTCGGTATGATTAGAAGTTTGAATATATCTGTTGCTTGTGCTGTTATTTTATACGAGGTTTTTCGCCAAAGACAAAAAGCAGGATTTTACGATAAGTTACAGCTTAGCGATGAACAAATTCAAATAATGTTGAAGGAATAGGCTGAAAAATAATTATCTTGTATCATCAATTCTACAAATATTCCCAAAAGTACAGTAATTACAGACCCTGCTGTTAACTGGCAGTACAAAGAACTTACCCTGACAAATTTCATTCACAAATTTATTCGCGTGTTCAATAGATGATTGTAAGTGTAAATCTAAATTAATGCTTCGATTTGTAAACTTATTGAGTGAAGATTTATCGGAGACTAATACAAATTTTTCAGTTATGATTTGTTTTTTAGTTTTATCGTAACCAGGTTTTATTGGATAATAAACACCCCCGCCGATTTCAGCATCAATATTATATTGCTCTTTGAGTATTTTTTGCATTGCGAAAATATAAAAAGGCATCTGGAATGATTGCCCTTGACGAATATCGTTGTCCGATGGTAAAGTGTTCGAATAAGTGATTTTGTAATCGCAAATTATGAATTCAGGTTTTTCGTTGTTTAAATTTATTTCAACTCTATCAATTTTACCAGAAATTTTTAAATCTTCTGTAATTTTTATTAATTCAAAATTATCGTTGCTGCTATTTGATTTACCGAAGAAAAATTCGAAAAGTATAGGTTGAAAATTCCATCCATTATGGATACGATTTATTTCATTGCTGAACCATATATATATTAAGCCAGGATTTTCTTCATTGCCAATCAATTCGGCTCTGTTTATTTCGAAAAATAAATTATCGAATTGGAATTTTTCGAGTTCTTGTTCGGCAATTTCATTCAAGAGTGTTTTATAATGAGCAAGATAATTAGATTCTAACTTGATCGGGATTAATTCTGGTAAATTGTTATTTTTAGATTTGATTGTTTCAAAATTATTTTGTGAAATTACTTCATTCTGTAAGGCTCTGTAAAATTTATATAGAATATTGTGGATTATGTTGCCTTGCTCAAGTCTTGTCAATTGTAATTCAGGGCTTATTTCAGGCTGAATACCTAATATTCTATTTATAAAAAATTTATATGGGCATTTAGCATAAATCTCCAATTCAGTAGCTGAAAAAGGTTTATCTTTTTTTGATGATAAGTATGCTTTCTCTTCTTCCCGAATTTTTTTAATATCGAATGTTTCCTTAATGTTGCGTAATTGATTATGTAGATTGATAACAAATGGTCTTATATTGTCAATCTCTTTATACATTCTCTTGAATCGAAAATCAGCAAGTGCTTGTGGCTTTATTTCATTATTACTTAATCTATCAATGTTTGAGAGAAAATCGCTCGGATTTATAAGAGAATTAATCCAAATATGTTCTTTAGTCAAATTACCGCTTTTCCTTAGAAAATCTATATCGAAAACGTATTTTTCTTCATTAGGCGAGAGAATTTTTAATAATTCATTTACGAACCTTGAGCGTATTAATTCGTTTTCTCCATCATTTTTGGGGTAAAAGATATATATATCTTGCTCATCATAATCGAGCAATTTTGGATTGTTAGTTAAAAATTGGTAAAAGAGCATTCTTTCGGCTTCATAGTGTTTTGCTTCGCTTTTCATCAGTTCTTTGCCAAGGATTGTCTCTGTGCGGTAAGGTAATGGGAATTGATTATCGCAAGCTCCGCAAAGAATGATGACTTTATAAGGTATTCCCCTTGATTGCTCGATAGAAGTGATATCAACTCCAAACTGGTATTTCTCCCGAATTTGATACTTACCTGTTGATACAATGGTTTTGTATTGTGATACTAATTCCTTTAAACTGAAATTTTCATTTGGATATCGTTCAGTTAAAATAGTTGTCATCTCATTGAGTAACTCAGTAAGTAATGATAGTGCTCTGCTTTCTTTTTCGATTTCATCTTCGATAAAGATTAATTCAATTGGAGAAATTTCAGTATTATTTCTTGTTTTCTTGAATAATTCGAGAATATTCTCCTTTATTTTAAGTTTGTAAATGATATTTTCAAGTATATAATTCCTAAATTGGTTAGGAGAGAGCTTTTGTGGAGGTTCGATAAAAATGCTTTTCAATATTTGAATATCTTTAGATGCATTGGTTAAAAGTTCAATTCTTAATTTTAAATCATAAAATAAGTATTCATCATCGTCTTGATAGTTGGAAATCAAGTTTTCAAAAAATTGAATCCTATTTTGAATTCTTTTTTCCCAAAAATCTAATCCTAAGCCATAAGTATCGCTGATTTTAAGTTCGAGAGCTATAGAATAAATTCTATTAGGATCTATTGTTCGACCATCAGGGCTATCAAAGCTCAGATATTTACTTTTTAATGATTTTTTTAGATTTTCTCGACCAAATCTATATAAAATTAATTCCAACACATTGAAAATAGCAACAGATATGGGCGACATAGCTAAATTGAAGCGGTCAGTTATATTCGCTGGAATAGCTGAAATTCTAAATATATCTCGGAAAATATTTGTATATAGCTCGGGCTGTCGCATAACAACGCATATTTCATTTAGAGGTACATTTTTCTTCAAATTATACCAGCGAATTAGTCGTGCTATCGAAAATACTTCTTCGGTTTTGTTATTTACTGCGAAGATTTTTATCTGGTTGATGAAAGAATCATTTTCTAATCTCTGTTCAGTATTGAAAAGCCATCTGCGGATATAAGTGCTTTTAGTGTTAACAAATTTCTGAATATATACTTTTTCCAAATCAATATTTCTGAACCCAGCTATCTCCAGCTTATTGATAGTATCTATCAAATTCCCGAATAGTGGACCATTTTGGTTTGAGAAATCAATATATATAATAAACGGGATTAAACTTATCGCAAAATGCGATATAAACTCAATTTCTGGGATTCTAAATTGACTAAAACCTGATAATACAATAACAGAATCACAAGAGAATAATTTGTTCAATGGGTGATTTTCGATTTGCTCTGTTTTTGATAAATCAACATAAGGATGGGAATTATAGATTGTTCGAAAATATTCATTGAATAGTCTTATCAAATCATTTTGAGCAATTAATCGGTTGCCAAGCAATTTTTCATATTCGCTGTACAATTTGTATATATCAGAATAACGGTTTATGTCGAAAATGTTATCGGAAATTGATTCTGAATTTATTTCTTCTTGAATATTTTCAATATAAATACCTTCAGATTTGAGTCCTGATATTATATTGGACATCTTTTTTATTATAGCACTCGAAATGTTTTTATTAGAGTAAAAATTGAAGTTGGCATTTTTCGCTGCTTCTTCGAAGAGATAAACTTTATAATAGTCAGATATAATCTTGTACTTATGATGGTCCAAAACACTTTCAAGGCAATATTTAACGAATGAATGTATAGTAAAAATTTTCGGTTTTTCACAAGGTTTATTATGTTTATTGTAATATTGGCGAATAATCTTCCTACTATATAATCGCACTAATCTACCTGTTGGGAAAATTAGTATTAATCTATCAAGTTCATCATTATCAATAGAATGGTTTATAATTGGTTCTAAGTCGTGGTAAATTAGTTCGGTTTGAGTAATACTATTATGCAAGATATGAGCCATAATCATATCCTCAGTATTTTCTTAACACAAGGTTATTGATTAGCCAACGTAACATTTCAACGCCACGATTATTTTCGAGTTCGTCGAGCTTTTTCAAAGCTTTTGAGTAGAATGAGTTAATTTCAAGGATTGTATCATTGAGGATGTTAAATTTTTCGAATAGTTGTTTAATTTCAGTAATTCTTTCAACGGGTAAGCCATTATTTAAAAAGAAATCACTGATAATTTTTTTTTCGGTATCATTTGCTTCAGTACTGTTTAAAATTGTTTCATTTGCTTTAACTATCATAAAAGTCTTTTTGCCCTCGATAATATCTTTGCCAATTTTTTTGCCAAATGTATCTGTATCAGAGATTAAATCGAGCAGGTCATCTTGCAATTGAAAAGCGAGTCCTAAATATTTCGCGAAATACTTAATAGTATCAATTATTTGTTCATCGGCATTTGCAAAGAGTGCCCCAATAACTGCAGAGGATTCAAGCAATCCGGCAGTTTTCTTTTCAATCATTTCAATATACATTTTAGTTGTGATATTATGATATGAGTTATATTGCATATCGAGTGCCTGTCCTTCGCACACAGTAATGAGGGCATTTGTAAATTCGGTCAATATTTCTTGTGCATAGCTGTTTTTTTTGAGTTCAGGCAATAGCTTATATGCTAGTCCAATCATTACATCACCAGATAAAATTGCATTTGCAGTTCCAAATGTAATATGGACAGTATTCATTCCTCGCCTTAAATCAGAATTATCCATTATATCATCATGGATTAAAGTGAAATTATGCAATAACTCAATTGCACAGGCACAATCAATTGTCTTGTAAGGGTCTCCACCAGCGGCATCGCAACAAATCATCATTATTATTGGTCTAATTCTTTTACCACCAGCGGAAAGAATATATCTCACAGGTTCGTATAAATTAATTGGTTCTTTAGGTTTTGAATAGTATTGCAATCTACGTTCGATAGCTGCGAGATAATCATCAAATATGTTTTTGATATCCATAGAAAAATTATTTATAATGAACGGATATAGTGTTTACCAGGCAATTGTTTAATTAATCCTTTAAATTCGAGATTTAACAATTTAATCAATAAATCTGAAATAGTTAAATTCAGTTCAACAGATATGTTATCCACTTGCTGCGGTTCACTGTTAATAAACTGATATATCTTTTCTTCAATAGGGTCATCAAATTCAATTTTAGTTTGCTTATCGCTAGCTAATTGATATCTGTCCTCCCAGTTTAATTCCTTCAATACTATATCAGGAGAGCTTGCAAGTATCGCATAATTGTCTCTTATGAGTGCATTAGTTCCTATGCTTTTTTCAGAATTGATATTTCCTGGTATTGCAAAAAGTGGTCTTTGCTGGTCGAATGCAAATTTAGCGGTTATTAATGAGCCACTTTTAAGACCGCTTTCTACTATTAGTGTCGCATCAGCTATACCACTAATAATACGATTTCTTTGTGGGAAATATCCTGGTTTAGCCGTTGTTCCAAGGGGATATTCAGATATTATTGCACCCCCACTATCTATAATTTGTCTCGATGTTTTCAATGCATAGCTTGGTGATATACAATCAATACCGGAAGCTATGATAGCATAGGTTGTTCCGTTTGCTTTTATTGCATAATGATGTGCGTATGAATCAATTCCCTGCGCCATCCCGCTGATTATCTTTATTCCATTATTTACAAAGTAATCAACATACTTTTCAGTTACTAATCTACCATAGCTTGTAGCTTTTCGGGTTCCAACTATAGATATTGATTTTTGTAATTGATTCTGAATTTCCCCTTTTATATATAGAAATAAAGGTGGATAATGTATATGTTTTAGCAATGATGGATAGGTCTCATCCCATAGTGAGATAATTTTTATTGAATTTTTCTCGCAATTTTCTAAAATTTTCTCGATTCTGAGAGTTATACCATTACTATCTTGATAAATTTTCCCATCTAAAAAGTATAAATATTTCGAATTGGAGTTTAAAAAACTTTGCAAATTATTGAAAGAATCAATTATGGTTTTTATATGTGTATTTGAGAACTTGGATTGATGAGCTAAATAAAGAATATCTCGTATATCCCATCTATTGAACGAAGGCATTTAATTATTCTCCAAAAAGTAATTCATAAAAATACAAAAAAAACCTCACAGTGTAAATTTTATTTACTGTCATAAGTTTCTGAAAGTATTAAGACTACAAAGCCCTTGTAAAGTATTCAAAAGTTAAACCGATACAAGAGAAGCGAATAATTATTTAATTACTTTCATTAATGAAATATTATTTTTAGATAGATAAACGACATTACCAATGTAGATATTTCAGTAGGGAAGTAGAATTAATTGGGTTTATTTATAATATCCTCATAAATAATAACTTATGTATTATTCCCATTAAAACAGCGACACATTATTCATTTGGTTAAAAAAATAATTTGGAAATTATTTTAAGATTACATAATTTGAAATTAATAATTATTCACTTATGAAATATTTTTCATATAAATGATGTTTTACAAATTTTCGGGGGTTTTATGATGAATACTTTAAAAATTACAGTTCTAATTCTGCTTATCAATTTTACCGCAATCGCTCAATCTCTATTAGAGCAGCCAATGAATAGAGATTATATTGAATATATAAAAGCAACGCAAAATGGCTCTGTAATTCAGACAACCGACGATGGCTATACTTTGGGTTTTATGCCAACTCCATATCCCGTTACAGTTACAATGCCTGCAAAATATATGAACATAAAAGATGGCATTCAAAAACCTCCTGCTTTTGATTTAAGGAATGTTGGTGGAACGTCTTATGTTTCGCCAGTGAAGAATCAGGGCTCTTGTGGAAGCTGTTGGGCTTTCGCTGCTATTGCTGCTATTGAATCACGAGAGATGATTGAAGGTCTTGGCCTTAGAGATTATTCTGAACAAAATATGAAGAATTGTCATGGCTTTTATTGGTCTCATTGTAATGGTGGCACTGAGGAAATTGCAGCGGCATATATGGTAAGAAACGAAGGTCCGATGAGAGAAACAGATGACCCATATAATATTTACAACGGAACTTGCAACTCCAGCTATACACCTCAAGGTACTTATCTTTCAGCTTGGTATTTGCCTAATCGAAGAGTTAGTGGATACCAAGATATTCTAAAAGATATGATTATGCAATATGGAGCAATTTTTACTGCTATGTGCTGGAATAGTACTGGATATAACTCTACTACACGTTGTTACAATTATCAAGGTTCTGGATGGGCCAATCATGCTATTGCAGTAGTGGGCTGGGATGATAATAAAGATATGAGCAGTGTGGGAGCTACAACTCGTGGTGCATGGATTTGTAAAAATAGTTGGGGCACATCTTTTGGAGAAAGTGGATATTTCTATATTTCATACCAGGATAGGTTTATGAATGATGTTCTTCTTGTGTATCCCGATCGAATGAATTATAGTTCGAATGGAAAATCATATATGTATGACAAACTTGGAAGTATCTCTGGTGCCGGATATTCTGGAGGTCAAGGATATGCTCTTGTTAAGTTTGTCGGTTCTGGCAACCATAACCTTACACACCTATCAACTTGGATTAGAGGTTCAAATACCTATGTTACATTTGAAGTTTATGATAACTTCAGTGGTGGCTCTTTGAGTGGATTATTAGGTTCCATTAGCCAAAAATTGTGTGAATTTCCTGGTTACTATACTTTTGAATTACCACAACCAATTATGCTTACTCAAGGAAATGACATATACATTAAAGTTAAATACTCTTGCACATCAACGACGTATTATATTGCAATCGAGCGAGTAGTTACAAATTATGCAAATCCAACAATAGAAAGCGGAGTGGCTTGGATTGGTCAAAATGGAATAAATTGGACGCCAATAGGTGCTAATACTTCATATCCCTGGGATTTATGTATCAGGGCTTATGGCACTTCTGACCCATTAGTATTATCGTCACCGACACTAACTTTCCCCCAAAATAACGCAAATAATGTTTCCTTAACGACACTACTGGATTGGAACGATGTTCCAACTGCAACTGGCTATGATATACAATTAGCTACGAATAGTGATTTCAATAATCCAATAATTAATATTACTAATTTGACAGCATCGCAACATAATGTTTCATCCGGTTTGCTACAAAATAACATATTGTATTATTGGAGAGTGAGAGCAAAACGAAATAGCGAAGTATCTCCCTGGAGCAATGCACAGTTTACTACACTCAGCAGTCTAACCGCACCAGTTCTATTAATGCCACCGAATTTAGCAGAGAATGTATCATCAACTCCAACATTCACCTGGAATAGTGTAGCAGGGGCAGAAAATTATGATTTCCAACTTTCAACTTCCCCTTCGTTTGATATGCTTATTCTAACAGCAAATAATTTGGTAAGTACACAATTTACTGTTAATGGAACACAGCTTATTAATGAAACAAATTATTATTGGAGAGTTCGAGCTAAAGGCAATGGTATGACCTCCGCCTGGAGTAATTCAGAATTTAAAACTGGGGGAGTTCTAACTGCACCTCAAATAGTTTATCCATCGAATAATCAGCAAAATATACAACTATTTGTAACTCTTGATTGGTCAGATGCCAATGGTGCTACTTGCTATGACTTGCAAATTAGCACGAATCAAAACTTTTCTAATAATATACTGAATGTCCAGGATTGCCAGCCGTCTCAATATTATGTAAATTCAGGTATATTAAATTGTAATACTGTATATTATTGGAAAGTTAGAGCAAAAAATGGTTCAAATACAGGTAGTTGGAGCCAAAGCTCTTTTAAAACTATCGAAGCTTTAACAGCTCCTACATTGCTTGCACCGAGGAACAATTCGAGTAATGTTTCGGTTCAACCATTCTTTAACTGGGCGGATGTCTCTAGCGCAACGCATTATGTTTTGCAAATTTCGTTGACAAGTAATTTCGCTCAAATAGCATATGAAAAGTCTAATATAACAATTTCTGAATTACAATTAGATGATTTTGTTTTGGAGTATTATAAATATCAATATTGGCGTGTCAAGGCAGTTTCAGGAAATTCAGAAAGTCCTTGGTCGAGCACTTTTAGATTTATAACAATACGTATGCCAGCTCCAACCTTAGTTTCACCAGCCCATAACTCAAGAGATATTTCCTTAACGACCAAACTTGACTGGACAGATGTTGCTGGGGCAAATAGTTATACATTACAAGTAGCTACTGATAATAATTTCAGGAATATGATAATTAATTTGAATAATTTGAGTTCATCAGAATATTCAATTCCATTAGGGACGTTGAATACATTGACTACATACTACTGGCGTGTTAATGCAATTAGAGGAAATGAAATAAGTAATTGGTCATCAAGGTGGGCATTTGTTGCTGAAAACATATCTGGTCCGACACTTCTTGCACCTGCTGATGGTTCAACAGGAACATCACTTACTCCAACATTATCTTGGAATCAAGTTAATAATGCTAGTAGTTATGAGATACAAGTTTCTACAAGTTCGGCATTTTCTAGCCTAATCATTTCGGTAGCAAATATAAATACCACATCATACAATGTACCAAACGACAGATTGAACCCCCAAACTACTTATTATTGGCGTGTAAGGTGTAAGATTGGAAATCAGACAAGTAACTGGACTATGAGGTCATTCAAAACTCTTGCATTGGCAAGTGGTCCAACTTTGTTATCACCAAGCCATTGGTCCACATTTGAAGAAATCAATCCAACTCTTGATTGGGCTGATGTTTCAGGGGCTGTATCTTATAGGTTACAGATAAGTAGAAATAACTCATTTACAGACATTTTCTACGATGATTCAAATATATCTCAATCTCAGTTTACAGTTCCAAACGATTTATTCCTGTATTCTTCATATTATAGTTGGAGAGTTTATGCTATCTTCAATAATAATCAATTCACTAACTGGTCTTCTGGTTGGACATTTAGAACAAAACCAGTGCCTACTACTACACTAACTTCCCCAAGAAATAGGGAAACGGGGCAGTCATTAACACCGACTTTAGAATGGAGTTCAGTAAGCGATGCCTCGCACTATATTTTAGAGCTAAGTACCTCAAGTTATTTCGAGAATACACTTATATCTCAAAGTATTTATTCTAATTCATATAGTGTACCCTCTAATTTATTAAATTATGGTACAACATATTTTTGGAGGGTGAGGGTTGTTGCTCGAAATCAGCAAAGCCATTGGTCTGCCACCTTTAATTTCACAACAAGACGAGCCAAAGAAAGTGTAGAAGATATAGAAATTACTACTAAATCAGAAGAACGGTACAATATCGAAGTATATCCTAACCCGACGACCGATGTACTTAATATAAGAGGTTCCTTTGGAAAGAAAGTCAGTATATCAATTATGTTGACAGACTTGTCAGGGAAACGCCTGTTGTCGTTCGATGCTGGAAAAGTTTCAGATTATGACGATCGAATATATTTGAGCGGATTGCCAGGTGGTGTGTATATCTTGAGATTTATTATTGATAATCAAGAGATTACACGCCAGATTATAAAGCATTGATGATTTTGTGAATTAATTTATCAAGGGGCTGTCTCAAAAAGACAGCCTTTTTTTTGTCAATTGATGTAGGGCGATAGCAGATGCAGAAGCTACATTTAGAGAGTCGTTATTAATTATTGGTATTGACAGAATTACATCACTTAAGTTTAGTATTTTATCATCAATGCCTTTTCCTTCATTGCCGAAAAAGATAATTGCTTTTGATGGTGGTTTGTACTCGTCAATTGGAATTGATTGCTCGTTGAGTTCAATACTTACTATGGAGTAATTCAAATTTTTTAATTGTGGGATTGATTCTGTAAAATTTTCAATTGACTTATATTTCAACTTAAAAATTGCCCCCATTGAGACTCTTACGCTTCTTCTAAGAAAAGGGTGGCTGCTAAATTTGTCAAAAATTAAGGTATCTATTCCAAATGCTACAGCATTTCTAATGATTGAACCAGTATTTTCCGAATTATTTATTCTATTAAAAGCGATTATATAATTACCCATATTGTCAATTTCGGTTTCTTCGGGTTGTTTGGCAATAGCCATTATACCTGAATGATGTTTAAAACCGATGATGTTAGTTGTTATATTTTTTTCAGCGATATATATTTGAGTTTCAGTTAGATTTTTTGATTTGATTAGCTTATAATTAGCAATATAAAATTGCTCAGTT
>JBBISM010000020.1:0-6247 GCA_037441245.1 Ignavibacteria bacterium
GGTCCTGAAATAATCGTTACCGACATTAATTTCGGACAATATACAATAAATAGAACTATTATTGACTCCGCTTACATAACAAATACAGGAATAACAAAACTAATCATTACTGATTATTTTGGTCCAAACAAACCGGAATTTAAAGTAATATTCCCAGATAATATAACAATCTCACAATCGAATCCATTAATACTCGAGCCAGGAATTAGCCCGTTTAAATTTTATGTTGAGTTCACTCCCAGCAGTGAAATAGAATTTTCCGATAATATCATATTTTCGAGCAACGCTAAACGAACTGACAGCATAGCGGTCTTGAATGGTAGAGGAGTTTCTACTGGCTTGATTTCAAATATCTGTGACTTTGGAAGAAGAAGAATCCATAGAGATGAATTCCCCGCAGGTCCTTATTATATTGATAATCGGCAGGGCGGAATCAGCTTGGAAAATAATAGCTCTGAACCAATAACAATTACTGGCTATTCAGTCATATCTTCTATCAATGGCGATGCTTTCAGCTTCGAGTCCAATTTATTCATTAGCAAAACTATCCCTGCAAATTCTTCATTGACTGTACCAGTTTCATTTTTACCAAAAGTAATCGGAGAATACGAATTAGTAATTGCTTATGATAATTCTTCAGGCAATAGAACCCAATCATTAATTAAAGGCGCTGGCGTTGCTCCTAAATTAAGCATCAACAATATTACTTTCGATACAACAGTTATAAATGATGCTCAAAGCATATCATACAAAACATTAACTATAACAAATCTTGGACGTGAACAATGGGAATATTGCGATACAGCTACAATTTCCGCTCTAATTGCAAATCCCGAAAACTTAATTTCTGACACCTGGAACGAACCAAATCAAACCCCCTTTGTATATGATAAGAATGATATGCTTTTAAATCAACCTATTCCGCCAGAGACAAGTATTAATATAAAAACAGCTTTTTCAGCTAATGAAATCGGGCTTAATACCTGCGAAATCACAATTAAAAGCGATGCTCTAAGCGATGCTCATTCACTTTGGCAAGGATTCGGTTCTATTGAAGGGATTAGAATAAATAATATCAGCTTAGCACTATGCCCTGGGCAAAAAGATATTGCAAAAACTACAATCGAAAATTTCGGCTCTAAAGACATTAATATTAAAAGCATATTTATTGACCCCTCTGATACTAACGTTCAACTAAATGAACCCGAGCTAATCAAAGGTTTCAAATTATTGCCCCAAACGACAAAAGAAATATCCCTCCTGATTAACCCTAATCAACCAATGAATCGAATATATAATCTGACTGCAATCACTGAAAATCTGCGGGATTCGATTGTAAAAGGTGAAATAAAGGCAATTGCCCGATATACCGAGAGATACACCTCTATCGAACCAATCTCATTAGTTATGACTGCTGGCAATATTTATGAGCTTTCTATTTATCTCGAACCTGGCGATGATTTAACAAATGCTGCAATTGATAGGCTTGAAATTACAATTAGCTACAATCCTAAAGCATTCGAATTTATAAGAGAAAAGCTAACACTCGGCGATATTATTAAAAATCGTTTTATTATCGAAGGCTCGCCTAATATTGACTATCTCGATGGTATAGTCAAATTCAAAATTAGAAGTTTAACTGGAGTGTTGGAAGGAAATGGCGAATTACTAAAGTTCTATATGAGGGCATTTCATCCGAATGAGGATATTCGTTCTCTTCAAATTAATCACCAGATAGAAGCCCTTAATACTTCGTGTGCCAGATTCTTATCCAGAAATTGCAGAGTTTCTATTGCACCTTATTGCCAGAGCAACTTGACAAAGCTAATTATATCCAATAATGCTTATTCATTAACACATATCACCCCCAATCCAATCGGAATAGAAGGGGCAAATATCAACTATTCGATTGCTTTCGATTCATTTACTAATATTTCACTCTATAATCTCAAAGGAGAATTAATAAAAACTTTAGTCAATGAAATGAAATCTAACGGCTTTTATTCCGAATTTCTCGACGTTTCTGATTTATCTTCAGGGGTATATGTATGCAAAATGATTGCCGGAACTTATATATCTTCTCAAGTCATAGTCATTTATAAATAGCAATTAACCCTGTTACTATTAATATAAATTCTACTCGCTTTTCAAGGGGCTGTTTCAAAAAAGTTTTGCTGTCATTACTTATTTTTTATATGTCTTTCCCACGAAAGAGGGTATGTGATACAGGGCAAAGCAAGGCAGATTCCCGTTTTCACGGGAATGACTCGCTAAATGAAACGGAAATGACTGGTAAGAGCTAGTATCTCACATCTTCACAAACATCCGTCCAACGCCGCCGTATCGTAAATAATATACGCCCGCTGGTAATACAGATATATCAATACGCTTGGGATGTGCCTTACCTTCGCAGTGTAGTTCATCTGATAATAAACACAAGCCGAGCGTTTGACAGATTCCCTTTTTTATGGGGAAGGACCGTTTAACTGCTATATTTTGTGGATCTCTTCGAGGTTAGTTTTGTCAATCCCACATTTCGGGCAAACCCAATCATCGGGCAAATCATCGCTGGATTTGATTTCCTGCTCGTTTTCCTCATTATAGTTTACTTTCAACTCGATTGGATTGATTACATATCCACAGACGCTACATACTAAATCTTTCATAATCAACCTTTAGTTAAAGTTAAAAATTTATTTTACTTAATTTTTAAAAATATCGTATTGAATCTGAAATTATTTTAAAATCCTTTTGCAATGATTTGATTGAGGTTGGGATATCAATGGCTTAGTTTCGCATTAAAGAAAGGGCATAAAGCTCGAATCATTAACTAACGGAGGAATAAAATGTGGATTGAAGTATTCAAAACTGGTGAGCATACCGACTCTTCGGGGAATAAGCATACTTTTAGTACTTCTGAACTCAATCAAATGGCCGAAAAGTATAACGATTCCCTGAAAACAGCACCAGAGACAATTGCCCCAATTGTGAAGGGACATCCAGAAAGCGACTCGCCTGCTTATGGATGGGTCGAACGCTTGGCAAGAAGAGGCGAAAAACTATTCGCAAAAATCAAGGATATTGAGCAGAATTTTTATAATGAACTGAAAGATGGGCGTTATAAAAAAGTTTCTATTGCTTTATATCCTGATTTATTACTGAGGCATATCGGATTTTTAGGAGCAAGCCAACCAGCAGTGAAGAATTTACAATTAGCTAAGTTCAATGAAATGAATAGCTATTATCCTTTTGATTCAATTTTAAGCCAGCAAGATTTGATAGAAGATAATGCCAATGAATACAATGAAAATTTTAAAGATTTGGAGCAGGAATTAAATTTTTATAAAGCTAAACTGGAATTCCTCGAAAAAGAGAAGCGATTGCAAAATTTTCGCTATTATTTAAATAATCAAATTGAAGCGAGAACATTAACACCGGCACAAATCGTTGATTTAGTTGATTTGCTCGAAATAAGCTATAACATTGATGAACATTCCAGAAAAAAAGGCACTTTTTCAGAAAATAATTCTTTTGAATCCAAGCTGAAAAGAGTCTTAAACTTTGTCTTTCATCAAGATATAACAAGTCCATTAAATTTACAACCTCAAAACAACAATAGTAAAAAGAACGGATTCGAAGGGAAATACGTATTATCGCCAAGATTGAGTATTCATAACCGTGCCGAAGACATTATGAATTTAAACCCAGGACTATCGTATGAAGAAGCGGTGGTTATGGCTTTCAAAGAAAAATATTAATTAAGGAGGAACAATGAACAAATCACGTTTAGATGAATTACGAATGGTTGACCCTGTATTAACGACTATTATTCAGGGCTATAGCAATGCAACTATGGTAGGCGAAAAATTATTTCCAGTGGTAAAGGTATCAAAATTGAAAGGCAAAATACCTGTCTTTGGCAAAGAAGCCTTTATAGTTCGAGATACTTTACGAGCAATTCGAGCTTCATCTAATAGAATTGCCCCTTCTGGTTTCGAATTGGTTGAATTCGAAACTTCTGAAAGAGATATAGAAACTGCCATTGATTACCTCGAAGAAGAAGAAACCCACAATTCTTTTATGCTTGAACAAAAATTAAGCAAAGACTTGATGGATATTCTGCTTTTAGGTCGAGAAAAAGCTGTTGCCGATTTGGTGCAAAATCCCGACAATTACCCCGAGGCACTCGTAAAATCAATAGAAGAAAATCAAGCCTGGGATAATTATAGTCTATCTATTGACCCACTGGTATTTATAAGAGGTGCAGCAACAGCAGTAAGGTCGAGAATAGCCCTTTATCCAAATACTATGATAATCGGCGATACAACATATAACACATTGCTTAATCATCCAAAAATCATCGAAAGAGTTAAATATGCAGGAATTTCGAAAATCAATACTGATGTGTTAAAAGAATTAACTGGTATTGATAACATTTACATTGGACGAGCTGTATTCACCGAAGATGCTAATGCATTCACTGATTTATGGAAAGATAATATAATTATCGCTTATGTTGACCAGAGCAAAGATAGGAACCGCTCTGAATATAATGCAAGTTTTGGATATACATTCCAGCGGGAAAATATGCCCGAAATTGATTCCTACTTCGAAAATGGTGGAAAAATCAAAGTCATAAGATGCACTGATAACTATGCAATTAAGATTTGTGCATCGGATGCCGCTTTTTTGATTGAAAACACAAATCATAATACAAATTAATTAGGAGGCTCAAAATGGCGATTAATAATAAAACTTATCAACCTTTGCAAGCAATCAGCATTAGAGCAAAAGAAGACTTATCAGCATTCAGATTCGTTTCGCATTTAGGAACGGTTTGCATAGATGGAACCAAATCATTAGGTGTTACAGAGGTTGATTGGCTCAAAGATGAAATGGCTTCTGTAATCACTTTAGGAACAATGCCCGTCGAGACTACTACGAGCATTGATATTGGCGATAATATCACTTCAGCCAATGAAGGTAAAGCTCGCAAAGCTAATTCCAATGACACTATCAATGCAAGAGCATTGGATGCAACCGATGGCTCTGGATTTATTAGAGTTATACTTGTTCCTTAATCGAGATACAAAGAGGAGGCGAAAATGGCTTATTCAGAACTGTCAGATTTATTGAAGGAATTCAATTATGATGAATTGGCTAAATTATCGGGGGATTCTTCAGGGCAATTGATTAATGAAGAAAGAATCAATTATGCAATTAATAATGCTGATGCTGTTATTGATTCTTATCTTTATGGAAGATATATCATACCGCTAACCGAACCAGTTGATAATATAATCAGGAAAATATCAGTTGATTTGGCTATATTTCATTTGTATGAGTATATCTATAGGTATGGCTCTGTTCCAGCTTCGACCACTTGGCGAAGAATCAATGCCTTTAAGATGCTTAAAGATATTCAGAAAGGCGACCTGATTTTGCAATTAGCTGAATCCGTTTTCCCGCCTCCTCCGATTATTTCGAATAAAAGATTCAAAGATAGAATTTTCAAATCTGAATTTTTGAAAAAATTTTGGGGGAAAGAATGAATAATATCTTCATCAAAGACTTAGTAAGCTTTGCATCGAGGCATATTGCTTGGATTTTGCCTACATTTATTGCAATTATACTCTTAAACCCAGCTGGAGCAGAATTTAAGACACTATTGCTTGTAGTAGTATTCGAATGTCTAGCTGTTGCCCTATCAGGATTGGCAGTCTTTGCATATACAAAGCTGAATTTTATCAATAAGGAAGCATTCAATTGTATTGGCTTTATATTCCTCGGAGTGCATATTGCTGTTGGTTTGATTATTATTGGTGTTTATATCGCTCAATCTTGAGAAAAATTTATCTGTACCAAAATTGGGAAAAGGATATTGAAAATGTATAATCTTATTATTTTGATTGTTTGCTTATTAGTCTCAGTAGAGCTTGGGGCAGGAGTAAAATATAGCGTTGATTGCCCTATGGAATTATTGCTTACCTCTCGAATAATAGCATATCAGCAAGTTGGGGTTAGTAATAATGATTCAGCAATGATTAAAGAATATTTAGCATCTGTAAGACTAAAATATCCAAATCCGTATTGTGCGGCAGGGCAGTATTACTGCTTTCTAAAAGCAATGCGAATCACAAAATTCAATACGATTCCGATTTTCCGCACTGGTTCTGCTCAATTGATGTTCCACAGAAGTAAAATCAACGGGGTAAAATTTAAATATTCAGCTGAAATTGATGATTTG
>JBBISM010000020.1:6264-9078 GCA_037441245.1 Ignavibacteria bacterium
GAAATCCTCAAAACTGGAAAGGTCACGTCGAAAGGGTAATCGAAACCCACCCAAATGGTTGGGTTAAAACGATTGGATTCAATACAAAAAAGGGGAATTTTCGGGGAGTAAACATTTTAAAGCGTAATATATATTATCCATTATTCAGAATGAAGATTTTGGGTTTATTAGGTTTCGAAAGGAAGGATAGAAATGATTAGCGAGATAATTAAAAACCATCCAATGAATAATGATTTAGATACGGGCTGGATTCCTGTTTTTTCAACTTATCCGACAGTCTTTGATGAAGATATGCCAATCAATTCTGTACAAATATTTTGGAAAGAAGTTACCGGTGAACTCGACGGAGAAATCGAAATTATTGCAAGTTCACATCCTGATACTGCATCGGTCGGAAGCAAAATAACAATAAATTCAGCAAGCAATATTGATGATTCTTATTTATTTATTGTGCATCCCTCTTTTGAGTATTTGAGATTTATTTATCGAAAAAATAATATATCCAATGGAAAACTTACGATTTCGCTTTCATATAATCAATGAGAGAATGCTATGCCTATAAGATATTTTCCAGAAGTTAATGCAATCGCAAAATGGGGCTCAATAGTCGGTCAAATAGATGAACAGACAGATTTAATCGAAAAGTTAAATAGTAAAGCACCCATTTCGCATCTATCTGATTTTGATAATCCCCACAATGTTAATAAAAGTCAGGTTGGATTGAGTAACTTGTCGAATCATTCACAACTTAAGCGTGATTCAAATGATTTTAATTCTTTTCCTGAAAAAATCAATCCATCGGGAAACGATATAATCTTAATTGAAGATAGCGAAAATGATTACGAAAAAAGAAAAGCAAAAATCTCAACTCTCGGTACTCAAAGTGGAAATAGCGGAATTAGCTTCTGGCTTGAAATAAATGCCAATGTTACTGATGGCTTTGAGTTCTATTTCAGCGGTACCGAAGAGCAGAGCTATGAAATACAGGATAGCATATTTACTTGCCAGAACTCTTCTGAAACGATTACTAAAAGAGGCATAATCAAATCAGCAAGCTATAGTGATGGGACAATTTGGGTTGTATGCATTGCTGATAATATCCTAGAATCGGGAGATAAAAATTTCAAAATTGCTAATTTCATAAAAACCGAAAATTATAGCTATTATATAACTATACCTGGCGAACTTGTCGCAGATTCAAATAATCCTCAAGGTACTTTCTTTTTTACAAAATATAATTCCTTTTTGCTTATTGTTGATGCAAATTTGATTACAAGTGCCACTGGCACTGCGTCAGTAACTTGGAACATTTACAAGGATTCGACGGCATTATTCAATTCAGCCCCTGACTTTAGCACCAATTCTTCACTAATTGACCTCGTTCCTAATAATAGAATTTTACATTCAGGCGACTTAATTACATTGCGAATATTGACATCGAGCGGTAATACGAAACCCGCTGATTTAAAATTGCGATTAGTCATTATACCCGAATTTTTGATATATAGTCTATAATATGCACAATTTTTAATAAATAGCAATGCCTGTCAAAAACTTATATAAAGCAGTCAACATAAACTTGCCATATTGGTATGATTTAGGAATAGATAATCTTAGGGGTACATTTGTCGGTAGTCCACAAATACAAAACAATTATGTTTCTTTTAATGGAAACATCAGGGTCGAACTCCCCAATACAATTGGCCAATATAAAGCAAACCATCTATTTAACCTCACTTTCCATTTGAGGAGTACAAAAAACGACAGCAATATACACACAATATTTTCAAACCGACGGACTGGAAGCACAAGGGGATACTTCGCAATTTACATTGATGAGAATGAAAAAATTCAATTCACAACAATTACTGCATATTATGAAGAAGTAACTAATTCATCGCTTAGAACCATCTGTGACGGTAAATGGCATTTAATCCATTGCCAACGAGATAGTGGTTATCAGAAAATTTTTATTGATGGTGTTCTCGAATCTCAGCTTTCTACATCTTCTCAAGGGAGTGATGATTTGTATAATAATCCTCTACCGCGAATTGGAGCGGAATCCTCTGGCGGTGGAGGAGCTCATAATCGCTATTTAACTGGTGATATGAAGATGATTATCCATCGAAATTCAGCTCTTTCGCTTGCAGAAATAAAAAATGAATTCGCTTATTATTTTGGATATATTTAAGGAAGGGATGTATGATTAATATATTAATGCTTGTTGTGCCTATGTTGACAATACTCATCAGCTTTACGACTATGTTTGTTGCTATTAGAGTTGAATTGAAAAAGAATATTGAAAATATCATCAATACAAAATTATCAGACGAGAAAAGACATTCAGGACACGAAAACCGACTTGCTGTTATTGAACAAAAATTAAAAAACTTAGAAAACTCAATCGAATCAAGATTGGAATCAATCGAAAATAGATTGAGCGATATTTATGACTTATTCATTGACCACATAAAAGAGAGGCATTTATGAAAAGTTCCAATCTAATGACATATTTTTTTATTCTCATTTGTTTGATTATTGGATTAATGATACTGAAAGAAAATAATAGAACTAATGCGAAATACACAAATATCATAGAAAAAATTGTCCGTGATACAGTAATAAAAATTGAGCATAAAGAACCGATAACTATCACAAAGGTCAAACCAAAAGTAGTTTATAAATATGATACGATAATTCAAAGCCCGCCGTTTATAGCTGAACTTGATACTATAATCAGAACAGATACAATTTATCTGCGATATAATTTCCCCGAGAATATATTCAGTATGAAAATGTATCAATCCCCAGATT
>JBBISM010000020.1:9097-20005 GCA_037441245.1 Ignavibacteria bacterium
ACTTTCGAGAAGGCAATTATCAAAGAAATGCAATGGTGGGAAATCCCTCTATATGTTGCTGGTGGTGCTGGATTGGGTATTTTAATTGGATTGATTATAAATATGGGGAGTAATAAATGAAGTATCCTGAATCGTTAACTAAAGAGTTATTCGAAAGAAACTCATTATATAGCTTTTCGAAATTTCTTGGAATTCTGCCAAATCCCGATAAAATCTTGCAAAAAACAGGCAAAACGATTGAAGCATATAGGGAACTGAAAAACGACCCACACGTATGGAGTTGCATTCAATCGAGGAAAAGCGGGCTTCTTGGCTATGATTATCAAATTATTTTGAATGGTGCTTCTCAAGGAATTTATCAATCTGTCAAATCTTTTATCTCAGATTTGGATGTTTATCAGATAATTAGCGATGCCCTTGAAACTCCTCTATTTGGCTATCAGCCATTCGAAGTAATCTGGAAATATACAAATGGCAGAAATAAATTTCTTATTCCTGCGGAATTAATTGCAAAACCACAGGAATATTTTCATTTCGATAGCATCGGTGATATAAAATATAGAAAAATTGGTAGTATCGGCGGAGAAAAAGTCCCTGATTTCAAAGTTATCATTCTCCAATACGAGCCATCATATACTAATCCCTATGGACAATCTCTGCTTTCGAAGTGTTATTGGCCTGTTACATTCAAAAATGCAAGTTTGAGATTTTGGTTGAATTTTATGGAACGCTATGGAATGCCACTACTCGTTGGACAATATACAAGGGGTAGCACTTACGAAGAATCAAAAGCTTTAGCAAAAGATTTAGCAGAAATGACCGAAGATGCTGTTATCGTTACTCCTGCTGATATTAATATTGAATTCAAAGAAGCTATAAGAAACAGTTCGACATCTTTATTCAAAGAATTAATAAAGCATTGCAATGCAGAAATATCAAAAACATTACTCTCCCAAACATTAACTACAGAATTGGAAATGGGGTCATACGCTGCTTCGATGACCCATTTTAAAATTCGAAAAGAGGTTATAATCTCGGATTCAAGATTAGTCGAAAAGCTATTTAATCTGCTTATTAAATTTTTCATCAAACTGAATTATTCGACCGATACACAATATCCGATATTTAAGTTTATGATAAATGATTCAGACAATAGCGAACGACTCGAGCGAGATATAAAATTACTTCAAAGCGGTAAAATCGCTTTTACAAAAGAATATTGGATTGCAAATTACGGGTTCGAAGAGCAGGATTTTATTGTTCCCAATACTAATTCATATTAGGACTTTGTTTAATTGGAAGATAAAATCCAAAGATTGAACCTTTGCCAAGCACACTTTTGACCCAAACCTTACCATCATGTACATCAATCAGCTTTTTTACAATCCATAGCCCTAAACCGGTTGATGACTCGCCTGCAGTAGGTTTGGCAGATAATTTGGCACCTTTGTTGAAAGCTTTTTTTATATCTTCTTCTGTTAATCCAATTCCCGTATCACTTACTTCGAAGCAAACAAAAGCATCTTTGGAATAAGTTTTAACTTTGATTACACCGCCTTGACAAGTAAATTTTATGGCATTCGAAACTAAATTTTCAATAACCTCTGAAATTTTTTGTGGGTCGAACTCTGCATCGGGCATATATTCATCTAATTCAGATAACAATTTTATTGACTTTTTCTCTGCATTGAATTGATTAAGTCTAGCAATATCCTTAACCACTTCGTTCAGCGGTGCTTCCATTATTTCGAGTGGAATTCTGTTTGCTTCTAAGGCAACAATACGTGAAAATTCTTGCGATAGCTTGAGAATCCTTTGCGAGGTCAATTCTATATCTTGAATCACCTCTTGCTGGTCAATAGCTTGAGTATCGTAAGAACGTAATAATTCAACTAAATTATGAATTATTGCCGCTGGATTCTTGATATCGTGGATAATTTGAGCGAATAGTTCATCTTTTTGTGTTTGAAGTTTTTCTAAATCAAGTTTGTTTTTGGAAAGAGTGTAAATTTGCTCTTGCAGTTCTTTGTTTCTTTGCTCTAATTCTTTGGTTCTTTCGACTAAACCATCAATTTGAGAACGCAGATTTTCAATTTCGTTTCTTAAAACGACTACCTCGACTTCGCTATTATCTGTTTTCATTTGCTTGGGACCTTACTATAATGGGAATAATTTAATATTCAATTTAGAATTGTACAAAAATATCAATACCGAACTTAATAAAAAATTAATTATTGATTAATTTTTATTTATTCAATGGATATAATATTTGATTTTTGATTTAGTTGGTTTTTCGATACCAAGGCAAATTATCAATATCTACATTTCCGCCAGAAAGAATAATTCCAACTTTTTTATCAATAAAATGTTCGGGATACTCTAATAATGTGGCTAATGATACTGCAGAAGATGGTTCGACTATGATTTTTAATCGCGTAAAGATCAGCTTCATCGCAGAAATAATGGCATCTTCAGATACTGTGAGTATCCGATTCACCAAAGATTGAATTATAGGGAACGTCATGTCTCCAAGTGAAGTAAGTAAGCCATCAGCAATAGTTTGCGGATTAACTGATGGTATAATATAACCAGCTTCGATTGAGCGATATGCATCATCAGCTCTCTTTGGTTCGCCAGCTATAACTTCTATTGATGGATTCATTGCTTTGGACGCTATGGCTGTTCCACTGATTAACCCACCTCCACCAATTGGCGCAATTATGATGTCAAGTGCAGGATTGTTTTCCAATAGCTCGAGCGCAGCTGTTCCTTGCCCAGCGATCACGTTGTAATCATTATAGGGGTGTACAAAAGTTGCCCCAGATTTAAAAACAAAATCATTAAGCGTTGATTCTCTTGCTTCGAGAGTTGGCTCGCAAAAAATTATATCAGCACCATAAGAACGCACTGCTTCGACTTTAACTTTTGGTGATGTGCGAGGCATAATGATTGTTGCACGGATATTTAAAATCTGTGCTGAATAAGCAATCGCTTGGGCAAAATTTCCTGAAGAATGAGTTGCCACGCCTTGTTTTAATGATTCTCTCGATAACTGCAAGATGGCATTAATTGCTCCGCGTGGCTTGAAGGAGCCTACTTTCTGAAAGTTCTCGCATTTGAAATATATCTCTGCCGAAAATATCCTATCTATATTATGTGAATGAAGGATTGGTGTTCTATGGATATATACTCTTATTCTATTTGCGCTATCCTTTATCTCCTCAAAAGTCGGTCTTAAATACATATTACCTATCGGGGAAATATTTACTGATTTTTCTATATAAGGAACGTTCGCTTATTCCAAGGGCATTTGCTGCTTGACGTCTATTACCATCATAATTTTTCAAAGCCAAATCAATCAATTGCTTCTCAATACTCTCGATATTCAACGAATCAAGATTAATTTTTGACTCTTCATTGATTTGCTGAAAATCATTTGCATACTGATTATAATTATGCCCTATGCTAATATTCTCAATCTTTTGATTTAGATGATGTACTAATTCTTTTAAGTCATTTATAGAATGCCGTAATTCCAAAAGAGTCCGGAAAATCAATCCAAGTTCAAATTGTTGTGAATAATCTGCTCGCTGAGTCTGAACAATCGAATGTTCGAAAGGCATATCCTTCTTCTCATGGGCGGGAAGTGCGGGAGGTAAATATTTTGATAGAATCTGTGGTGTGATATATTCACCTTTTTCGAGAGTAACGATTGTTTCGATTAAATTCTTTAGTTCTCTTATGTTCCCCTTCCAATGCAGACTTTTCAAAATATCTATTGCATCTTCTGCTATACCTTGAAATTTAATCCCTAATTTTGAACAAGTCTTTTCAGCAAAGAAATCTACAAGTTGCGGTACATCATCTAAATGCCTTCGCAAGGGTGGTAACTTAATATGGACTGCATTCAATCTGAAAAACAAATCTTCCCTGAATTTCCCTTGATTTACCTCGACTTCGAGTTCTCTATTTGTTGCAGCTATCAATCTAACATCAACTCTATGCACTGTGGAAGAGCCAAGCCGAGAAAATTCTCCTGATTCCAAAACACGTAATAATTTCACCTGCGTGCCGAGTGTCATCTCGCCAATTTCATCAAGAAAGATTGTGCCTTTATGAGCAGACTCAAAAAATCCAGTGCGATGGTCAATTGCCCCGGTAAAAGCCCCTTTTTCGTGACCGAATAGTTCCGATTCGAGCAGTGTCTCTGGTATCGCTCCGCAATTGACGCTAACAAGGGAATATTTCTTTCTACTGCTTAATCCATGTATTGCATTTGCGAATACTTCTTTGCCAGTACCTGTTTCTCCAGTAATTAAAACAGATAAATCTGTTGGGGCAACTTGAATTACCTTTCGAATAGCTGAAAGCATTTCGGGGGAACTACCGATAATGCCATAACGCATCTGTAATAGACTCGTAGAGATTGTATCTTTGTCTTCTGGAAAAGCCATTGCTTAACTCAGATTATAATGGATGCTTTTTTGACCATTCTTCCCACCCGCCGTGATAGACGAAAACAGTCTTAAAGCCGAAATATATTAGTTCTTTTGCAAGTTTATGACTTAAATCGCAAGTACCTCCATCGCAATATACTATTATGGTTTTATCTGGTTGTATCTGAAATATACTTTCCACATATTGCGATTCATCTTCATATTCAGGAAAAATATTGATAGAATTGCCAATATGAGCTTCTTCATACTGCTCTGGGCGACGAGCATCAATAATAATATAATCATCGTTGTTGACTATTTTTTTCATCTGTTCATAGCTCAATGTCATATCCAAATCTTTCTCTGACACCGCATATGATTTGTCAAAGAGTATAGAATCAGGCACAATATTATTTGCAGTTGGTGTTGGAATTAATGGTAATGGAGATGCTTGAAAAGCATTATAAATAAGCCCGATTAGCGATGCAAATACTACAATTATCAAAATTTCTATTATCAGTCTTTTCATTTTCCTGCTTCAATTGTTACTAAAAATTCATTTCTTTTTTAAGATATTCATATGCACTGATTATGTCTTTTGCTTTTTCTAAATATAATTTTTTCTCAATTTCAGAAAGATGAATGGTTTTATCAGGGTGATATTCCTTCATCTTTTTTCTAAATGCTGATTTAATCTCGTTTACATTTGCGTTTCCATTGACTCCGATTACTCGATAAGCTGATGCCTTGTTCATTTTTTGATTGGATTCCTGGGTTTCTTGTTCTTTATTTTTCTCTTTGCTTTTATTTAATTCATCAATAATCTTTTTCAGTTCATCATCATCGAAGTCGGAACGCTTATTCAAATCACGTTCTTCAGCCAAATATGATTTTGCAATTCTCGATATACGTCTTAATATTTGGAACATATTTAAATCAATCCACTTTCTTTAAACCTATCAATGATGAATTCTACTGCATCTTTGGCTGATTCAACAATTAATAAGAATCCCAAATTATCCACAACAGACTCTGAATAGAATGTCATCGTTTGCACAATTTCGTTCCATTGTTCACCAAGGCAAACAAAAGGCTTCTCGCCGATAATACCACGGGATTTGAATGCCCAGATGATTGAGAATTCTGCTAAAGTCCCCGTTCCGCCTGGTAATATAATATACGCATCGGATAACTCTAATATTTTTAAAAGTCTATTGAGGTAAGAATCCGTTCTAATTTCTTCTTCAACGTAAGAATTTTTCATTTTATCAGGATAAAAATCTGTTGTTACACCAATTTTTTTTACACCGAAGTTAGCAGCTCCTCTGAGTGCTGACTCCATTATACCTGTATAACCGCCTGTTACAATATCAATTCCACTTTCTGCAAGCAATCTGCCGATATACAAGCCGTTATCATATTCATAGCTACCTTCCTTTGCTAATGCACTTCCAAATATACTAACTATAGGCATAAACATAAATATTAGTTAAACTTAATTCAATGAAGACGTAAATTAAATTTGTTTGTTTTTAATCTACTCTATAATGAATTTTTCAAATTGACTTCAGAGACAGTAATAGAGCTTGAGAAATTTCTTCCCACTCTTTTTGATAACTTATCTCTGGCATTGGTTTACCGGCAATTCGATACCAGTAAGAAGCATTGTAAATATCAAGTTCTTTACGATGTAGATATGCATGCACCCAGGCGGATTCCGAACTACTGTTATTTTGTACTATTTGATGGGCAATATCCCAATTCCCTTTAGCATCATACCATAAAGCTTGCAATTCTGGTGTTATATCTGAAGGGGGGGCGTTATATTTCAGAGATTCAATAAATACATTTAAAGTCATACTATCTATTATTTATCTTTTTATAATTTCTTGCCTCCACATAAGCGTGAATAAATTTGAAAAATTCGATAATAACAATGATCGAAAGAGAGATACCAAATACAGCCAACCAGTCAATGATGTTCAAATGCTCAGTATCAAAAATATCCTGCATAAATCCAATTGATACCGCTGATATTTGCATTATTATTGCAAAAATCATAACTACTATTAATAAAGGATTTTGATGAATACTAACTCTTTCGAGTTTCTCGGCATAATGCTCTTTTGTATGCATCTTTGGATGGGGTAGGTTGAAAAATAAGGATCTATCTATTGAGCGGGAATTTTGTGCATTCCAAATCTGAAAAAAAGCTAATATACAAAATGCCATTGTTCTGGCTTTATTGAGTTCAGGATCATTGAAAGGAATTTCAAATATACTTTGCTCAAATCCCGAAACATAATAATAAAATACGCCAAGAGTACCCAACATCATAATAATACCGGCAACAACAATTCTTCTTATTATTCGAAATGTAATCAATGGGGCATCTCTTTTCCTTGGTTTGAATGCCATTACATTTCCGTGCTCTTTTTCGAAAGCTAAAGGAAATGTATGAGTGCCATCGGTTACTAAATTTATCCACAGCAATTGAGCGGGGAGTAAAGGCAATGGAAATCCTACTGCTACGGATATCGCTATAGTTAGTAATCCTCCAAAACTCGTTGATAATATATAAATCAGTATGTGTTGGAGGTTGTGAAGCACTATCCTCCCTCGGCATACAGCCTTTACGATAGTTGCAAAATTGTCATCGAGTAAAACCATTTGTGCAGATTCCTTAGCGACATCAGTACCGCTACCCATTGCTACTCCGATATCAGCTTGCTTCAGTGCTGGTGCATCATTTACTCCATCGCCAGTCATAGCTACAATATCATTTCGCTTTTGTAATTGCATAACAATGCGAAACTTATGGTGCGGTGCTACTCTTGCATAAACATCAACACTCGGCACTTTTTCGAATAATTCATCGTCGCTCATTTTGTCAAGGTCTTGCCCAATAACTGCCGACGGAATATCTTTTTCAGGGGCTATACCGACTGTTTTTGCTACTGTTGAAGCAGTCTTAATATGGTCTCCAGTTATCATCACTACTCTGATGCCCGCTTGGTAACATTGGTTGACCGCTTCAATTGCTTCAGGGCGTACAGAATCTTCAATTCCAGCAAAACCAAGAAAAGTTAAGCCACGAAGATTCTCCAATTTCAGAGGTGTTTCTGAGCATTTTTCACAATATGCTAATGCTAATACTCTCAATCCTTTATCTGAAAAAACAGTTATCGCCGAATTAATAGAATCATTATCTATAATTATATTATTCCCATTGGAATCAATCATTGATTGACAGCGATTGAGTATTTTCTCGGGAGCTCCTTTTGCCAAAATATATTCTTTATCGTCTCTATGGGCTTGCACAGCCATCAGTTGGTTTTCTGATTCGAATGGAATATCAACGCTAACTTTCCACCCATCACGCGAAAAGCCCAATTTATCGGCTAATATCATTAACGCCCCTTCAGTCGGGTCGCCAATGATTTCCCATTCACTATTTTTTTGAATTATAGAGGATTCACTGCATAATGCCCCAATTATTGCTGACAATTTCAACAATTTTGAAGTATTTATATCCACTCTTTCATTGTTTTCTAAGTTAATTATCCCCCCTTGCTTTTGATAACCAGAACCTTCTACCTTGAAATATCTGCCGCCTATCCAAAGATTTGTAACTGTCATTTGATTTTTGGTCAAAGTGCCTGTTTTATCGGTGCATATAACATTTGTACTGCCGAGAGTTTCTACAGCGGCGAGTTTTTTTACAATGGCTTTATGCTTTGCCATCTGATAAATTCCAATAGAGAGCGTTATGGTTACTGCAACTGGCAATCCTTCTGGAATTGCGGAAACAGCTAATCCGACGGACGTAAGGAGCATAACAAGTAGCTCATTGCCTCGCAAAAAACCGATTATAAAAATCAGTACGATAATAACCATTATAGCAATACTTAGCCATTTGCCAAATAATTCTATATTTTTTTGAAGTGGAGATTCCGTTTCCTCTGCTAATGCAACATTCTCTGAAATTTTCCCAAATTCAGTTTTTACGCAAACTGCAACAACTACTGCTAATCCCCTTCCTTTTTGAATTATCGTTCCAGAATAAATCATATTCTTTCTATCTCCCAATGGGGTTGACTCTTCAAAAATTATATCGTGTTGTTTCTCGATAGCAAAAGATTCCCCTGTTAGCATAGATTCATCAACCATTAGGTTTTGGGTTTCAATTAATCGTGCATCAGCCGGAGCACGCATACCGCTCTCTAATATGATTATATCCCCAACAACTACCTCGGTGCTTGGGATTGATTGCTGATGGCCGTCTCGAATAACACGCGAAGACGATGATGCCATCTTTTGCAATGATTTCAAAGCATCTGATGCTTTGCGCTCTTGGATATAGCCAATTGCTGTATTTAAAATTACAACAAATGCAATTACAATTGTATCTTTAAAATCACCTATAATACTTGTGAATATTGCGGCTATTATCAATATGATTATTACTGGATTATTGAATTGCTCAAGAAGTAGTTTAAAATTGGATTTCTCCTTATATGATGCTAATTTATTTTCTCCGTAATGTCGTTTTCTTTTTTCTACTTCTTTAGACTTTATGCCACTTTTGGGATTCGATGATAGTTCTTTAAGTATCTCATCTACATTAACTGAATGCCATATCATAATTTCTCAATTTTATATAAAAATAAAATCAAAATTAGCAAAATTCTTAATTAAAATCATTTTTAAAATACAACATTTTATTAATATGTTAAAGTTTTGATATTTTGCAAAAAAATTAAAAAATTTTTTTGGTTTTTTTTTAAATTTTATTTTATATTTGCAATGTTCTTAAAAGATAATAGTCTTTGAAAATATAAATAAAGGTTAAAAACTCCCCCGCAACGGAGAAACATACCTCATCTCTATCTCAGCACATTGTGGCGGCTCTATTTCGTGCTCTATTTCTCTTCTTACTCCAGCGGGGGAGCTTTTTTATTCATACCCAACAGATACACCACCTATCAAAGCAATTTTTTTTCCTGATGCAATGGTTATGAATTCAGAAGATAGTTCTGTTGTTGTTCAACGGGTTGATTGATAGCAGGTACTTTGAAAGAAAAATCCTTATTAGCTCATTATTGATTTAGCCATACTTCATTTTCATTATCAAAATAGTTGAAGCAAAAGCCAATGTCAATGAATTTGCTAATATAATCGGTAGCGATAAAAGAACTATGCCAAATATTAGCCACATCGCTACCCCAAGTGTAAAAACTACATACATACCGAGCGAGATATCATCTGTTTTTCTTGTTTTAAATACTTTTATAACCTGAGGCAAAAATGCTATTGTAGTAAAAAAACCTGCGATAAATCCTAAGATATCAGTCATTTTCTTCTCCGCTTTTATTAACGTTTTCCCATAGTTGACCAGAATTAATAAGCGTCATTGCTCTCGAATACCCAAGCCTGACGAATACCTCAATTGCATCAACTGCTTTAGCAATCATCTCGTTTTTCTTGTCTATTTCATCCTCTTTAAAATCAGAAAGAACATAATCAACCAATCCACCGGGATCGAAATTCCTTCCAATTCCGCATCGTAATCTCCAAAAATTCTCTGTTCCTAACTCGTTGATAATCGAAGCAATTCCATTATGCCCACCATCACTACCACCGAATTTTATATGTATTTTGCCAAGCGGAAAGTTGTATTCATCATTAATAACTATCAATCTATCAGAGGGAATTTCGTAATAGTTAATAACTTTCCGAACAGCTTCGCCCGATAAATTCATATATGTCTTGGGCAGTATAGCAAGAATCAAATTGCTTTCTATTCTTATTGATACTTCCAGATAGATAACACTAGAAGCAATAATTGGCTTTTTATGCTTTTCTGCTAAAGCCGTAACAATCATCCATCCGATATTATGACGATTGTTGGCATATCTATTCCCTGGATTGCCGAGTCCCGCTATTAACCAATCAAATGTTTTAACCATAATTTTTCTCATTAAAAAAGGGCATACTCATATTCGAGTACGCCCTCAAATTCCTCAAATTGTATATTAACTCTGACTTTTCTGTTGTGCTGATTCGCCTCCCACTCGTGGTGGAATAACCGAACATACAACAGTGTCAAGAGGTACATCGAGTTCAATATTTTCTATCTTAGCATTTTCTAGTGATAAAGAATGGCCGATAGCCAAATCTGAAATATCAATTTCAATTGACTCAGGCAAATCCTTTGGTAAGCAGGTAACGCTTACTTTTCTTATATTGTGTTGCAAAATCCCACCTAACCTAACACCAATTGATTGTCCTTTTAAAATAATAGGTACTTCAACTGTCATTTTTTGTCCTCGCTTAATTCCCATCAAATCGAAATGAATGATTTTATCAGATACTGGATGGAATGCAACATCTTTAAGGACACATTCTCTTTGGTAGTTAGCATCAACTATTTCCAAATCAATGATTTTTGTTGTTGGGGTATAGACTATGT
>JBBISM010000021.1:0-6977 GCA_037441245.1 Ignavibacteria bacterium
AATAATGAAAAGCAAAATTGCAAACTGATGACACTCGAGGCAAGATTAGATTATTTCGAAGATAGTGAAGTTCAAATTGTGGATTTACCTTATGGAAATAGAAAATACAGTATGACTATTATATTACCAAAATATAACAAACCGTTTAATGAAAATATTGATAATCTTTCGATAGTTCAATTTAATAATTGGATAGATAATTTGAAGAAAGATTCAGTGGCTTTATGGCTTCCCAAATTCAAAAACGAATACGAAATTAAATTGAATGATGTATTAATAAACCTCGGAATGGGCATCGCATTTACTCGTTCTGCTGATTTCACTAATATGCACGATTGCAATTGTTTGTCTATTTACAAAGTAATGCATAAAACTTTCATCGAAGTTGACGAAAAAGGCACTGAAGCAGCTGCTGTTACATCGGTTGAAATTAGGAAGACATCTTATTCACCAGTAAAAATAATGAAAATCAATCGTCCATTTTTATTTGTATTGCGTGAAAACCACTCTGGGACTATTCTGTTTATTGGGAAAATTTTAAAGATATAAGAATTCTTGAAGTTCAAACTTTTAGTAGCTTTTGTGTAATTCTATGAATTTAGAGACTTTCCGAATGCAACTCCGTCAATTCGGAACGGTCTCCAGCGTGATTTATCAATCTTTCAATATAATGCTTGCTTTTTTTCATCTTTATTTCTCTTTCTCGCTTCAATGCTTCCTGCTTAGAATCATGAACTTCATAATACACTAATTCCCAAGGTATTCCATTTTTTGTAAATTTACTCCAACCATTATTATGGCGTTCAATTCTTAATTGTATATTTTCAGTGAATCCGGTATAGAATTTATCGAGTTTTTTTGAATAGATAATGTATGTGTACCAATGTTGCATAAAGACTAATGAAATTATCAATAAAAAGAGAGAGGATGAAGCTTTCAGAATACAAATCGATCAATTCGGGTCGGAATCAATTTTGATTAATCCATTTCCAATATCAGCGGGGCCGACGAGACTCGAACTCGCGGCCTCCAGTGTGACAGACTGGCGCTCTAACCAAACTGAGCTACGACCCCAATATGTGGACCCAAGGAGGATCGAACTCCTGACCTCTTGAATGCCATTCAAGCGCTCTCCCAGCTGAGCTATGGGCCCTTTTAGCTGGAATATTTTAAAGAACATTCAATTTTTTAGGAGTACAAAATTAAGACAATTATACAATTTTTGCAATACCTATTCAAAATTAAACATAAAATAATATGAAAATTTTTAATCGAAAAAAAGCATTCTCTGCATCATTCTTTTTCAAGATAAATAATAAATCCTCTTATCAATACTTTCTCATCATTTTTAACTCTTCAGCAAACTTAGATTCGATTGTTTGCATATTTTTCATATAGTAGATTTTATCGTTGACATTTCTAACAAATTCATCTATATTTTTATATCCAGAATCAATAAAACGTATGATACCATTAGAATCTACAAAAACAAATGTCGGTAATCCAGTTAATCCAAGTCTGTATGGGATGATATCGTCTTCATCAATAAAAGCTGGGAATTCGGGAGAATACTTTTGTATAAAATCAAAAATTTGCTTCAAGTCAGATTTATTTCTCTCCCAGGTTAAAATAGAATAAATAAGAACATCGGTGCTATCGAGGTAATTATTAAATATTTCAGAATAAGTAGGTATTAAGCTGATACAAGGTTCGCACCAGCTTGACCAATAATAAGCAACTGATATTTTATCTTTCGTTTGTTCAAAATCTTGAATTATTCCATCGAGGGTTTTGAAAAAGGCAAATGGGAGTGCTTTATTCATTTTTTCAAAGTATAATCTGACCATTCTTTCGCTTTTAGCGTAATTGAGTAATGACTTTAATTCTTCAGCAAAAATAGAAATATCTCGATTAGAACTCAGATATGCTTCTTTGAAATGTGCAATTATATTGTCATTGTACGAAGAGTTGTTTATTGCATAATAGGCGATTTCAAGGGCTAAGTTAAATTTTTTATTTTTTAATGATAAATCAAGAGTATTTTCAATTAAATCAGTAGGTATATCATTATCAAGTAATTTGATTGAATTATTATAATATTCAATAGCTTTTAATGAATCGTTCAATATTAAATAATAATCACCAATCACTTCATTTATCTCAAATTTAATACGTTTTAATTCAATTTTCCATTCGAAACTTGAATAATAACTCGGCTTTTTATACTCCAGATTAAACAAAGAAGTATCATTAACTAATTGAATTAACTTATTATTTATAATTTGACTTGATATTTCTTTTCTATCATTATCAGATAAATTTTTTATTTTATTATTAGTTAGTATATTCATAGCAAATTCTGAATAAGCAATGGGTTGTACATTCTTTATAGCATCAAGTGTCTGGATAAGCTGCAAAACTTCCGACCTTTGTATATATGATGAAATCAAAGCTGAAATAACTCTATTGCGATATGAAGATTCTGGAAAATCATTAATAAAATGTATTGCAGCATTATTAAATTCATCCATTTTTGTTATTTTAGCTAAATTTTTATAATTTATTTCCTCGCTAAATTTACTTTTAGGATACTTCTTTACAAAGTCAGTAATTAATTGGTCAGCTTGTGAATTCTTTTTCAGCATTCTTAATGATGTTACCATAGCATTAAGTTCTTGTTCTGAATTAGGTTTATCAATTTTGTTAATTATATCGCTAACCAGCTGATTATAGGTTGTTTGATTTATTCTCCTCATTTCAAATAATAAGGTGTTATAAGCTAACTGGGCTAGATAATTATCAGGGTGATATTTTAACTCTTGAGATAAATTGCCAATAATTACTTGGTAGTCTGTATTTCTATTCAAATTTTGAGTTAATGCATTCAGTCGTGAAACAGCCGATAAGTAAAAAGAATTTGGCAATGGTCTTTTGTTTTCATCATAAAATACTACATCCCAAAGATTTCCTTCATTTAGATCATAATAAAATTTTTCACGGAATATACCTCTTATTTTAATTAGTCCAAAAACAGAATTTGATGGTATTGTTATAATTCCTTTATATTCATTTGAATTAGTTTGCTTTTCTAATACAATATCTGAGGTAAATAAAATTAAACCATATTTATCAAAAAAATATATATCTGCAAATATATCTCTATATGAATTAAATTTATTTAAATTATTATATTTCAGAGTAATAAAATTATTTACCTGAGGATATTCAGGAAATATATTTAAATTGGTATAACATAACTGAGTGAAAATTAGATATAATAAAATTAATAATATAAGATAATATTTCATATTAACACCATAACTATAAACAAAATAGCATAATAATAAATATGACTTAAAGTAATTTATGAATTTCTGTAAGTTGACTTTTTATTATTTCGAATGCTTCTCGAGGATTATCTGTGTAAGAAAATAAATTTAAATCCTCGGGCGAAATCATACCCATATCAACAAGATATTGAAAATTTATTAGTTCATTCCAAAATTCTTGAGAATAAAGTATAATTGGAATTCTCCTTGTAACTTTTTGTGTTTGCAGTAAGGTTAAAATTTCCATTAATTCATCCAGAGTTCCAAATCCACCTGGGAAAACAATAAGAGCTTGACCCATATAAACAAACCAAAATTTTCTAATAAAAAAATAATGAAATTCAAAATTATGCTCAGGAGTTATAAATAAATTAGATTCCTGCTCGAATGGTAAACTAATATTGAAACCAATAGATAACCCACCGCCGAGTTTAGCACCTTTATTTGCCGCTTCCATCATACCTGGACCACCACCCGAACATACATGAAATCTGTTTTTCTTTGGTAATTTCAAAGACCATTCAGTAATCAATCGAGATAATTCGACAGCATCTTCATAATCATTTGTAATCAACTTACGCATTTTATGTAATCTAATTTCATTTTGGATATAATTTCGTTGGTTTTCATCTTCAGCTTTATTTAGCTGATTTTCAAGCTGGATAAATCTTTTTTGCCAATCATCTTGAGACATAGAGCGAGCTGAACCAAAAAAAATTATTAGCTTTTTGATTCTATACTTTCTAAAATGTTGTTCTGGATATAAATATTCAGCTAATATTCTTATTACTCGAGCATCTCGACTATGCAGAAATTCTTTGTTATCGTATGCTTTTACTGGATGTAAATTTTTCATAATTCCCTTTCACTGCTTAACTAAATTTAAACCACCATCAACTGCCAAAACTTGGCCAGTAATATATTTCGAAGCGGTAGAAAAAAAATATACAGCGTCACAAATATCGGAAATCTGACCATAACGCATCATAGGAATCTTCTGTTCAAAAATATCAATGGGTTCAGAAGCGAGTTCATCTTCAATATAAATAGCACCAGGACAGATGCAATTAACTGAAATCTTTGGAGCTAAATTACGAGCCAATGCTTTTGTTAGCTGGATAACACCAGCTTTAGAAACGTTATAGGTAATTCGTTTTTTCCATATTTCGAGACCTCCAAGGGAAGAAATATTAATTAATCGTCCTTCATCTTTGCAATGTTTCGCAAAAATCTGGCTAATAATAAAATAGGCTCTAAGATTTATAGCAAATGTAGTATCCCATTCCTCAATGCTTATTTCCTCAATTGATTTTTGTTTGGGATAAATAGCAGCATTATTAACCAAAACATCAATTTTATCAAATTCAGAGTGTATTTTCTCGAAAGTATCTTCAATTTCTTTTTTATTCGATAAATCAGCTTTGTATGATTTAGTTCTAATTCCCAGGCTTTGAAGCTCTTTTGTCAGATTTTCTGCTGAATTTTCTGAAGTATGATAATGTATAATCACATCCCATCCTTTATTAGCAAAGAAACGGGCTATTCCTTTTCCTATCCTGCGAGCAGAGCCAGTTATTAAAATAGTTGGCATAATTTTAAACTTTTCGATTAATCTTCATCAATCATTTCTTGCGAAGCACTTTGGGTTACTTCGATAATTTTTTGTTCCGCTTGTTCGAGGAACTGTCGGCATTGTTTAACTAATTTGATTCCCTCCTCGTACAAAACTATCATTTCCTCTATTGATATCTCTCCACTATCAAGCGATTCGACAATTAATTCTAATCTTTTTAATTTATCTTCAAATCTATCATTTTTTTTCATTCATATCTTTCAAATTATGTTAAACATCTTTTCTGGTAAAATATGTGATAATTTAGCGACAACAGTTTCGTTAGACCTAACGACTTCGAATGTTTTATATTTTGCAAGTGATTCATCGCTTTTGATATATTTCCCTTTAAATTGTAATAAAGCATATCCTTTATTAAGAGGATTCAATGGGTTAAGAGATTTGATATGTCCATCGAAATTAGCTATCTTTTGTTTTGTGAAATCAAGTTTATATCGTATTGTTTTTTCTAAATGGTTCTGATAATCATCTAATTTGTAATTGAATTGAGCAATTCTATCAAATATGCTTTTCTTTAACGAGTCTTGCCAAAGATAATTGATTTCATTATTTTTCTCCTCGATAATTCTAAAACTAGATTTTCTCAAATTTACCAATTGGTCATCCAGGAATTGCAATAATTCAATTCTTGTGCGAGGAGTAACAATCTCAGCTGATGCAGTTGGAGTGGCTGCTCTTAAGTCCGCGACAAAATCAGCGATTGTAAAATCGGTTTCGTGACCAACAGCTGAAATAACGGGCTTTTTGCAGTCATAAATAGTATCGGCAACCAATTCGAGATTGAATGCCCATAAATCCTCTATAGAACCACCGCCTCGACCGATAATAATAACTTCTGAAGGGGTGTTTTCTAACTCTTTAATTGCGGAAATTATGCTTTGTTCAGCGCCTTCACCTTGTACAATAGTTGGTTTAAAATAGATTGTTACAGCGGGTAATCTACGTTTAATAGTGGAAAGCATATCTTTAATTGCCGCACCAGTAGGTGATGTAGCAATCCCAACATTCATTGGTAAGATCGGTATTGGCTTTTTTCTTGAAGCATCGAAATAACCTTTTTCTGAGAGCTTCTTCTTTAAAGCTTCGAATGCAAGGTATAATTCCCCGATTCCATAAGGTATAATTGAAAAGCAATCTATCTGATAATTCCCTCTTTGAGGAAACACTGTCAAAATGCCTGTTACAACAACCTGCATCCCATCATTTGGAATAAAATTAATTTCTCGTGTCCTCCACATAGTGCAAGCAATTTGGGCATTTTCATCTTTCAATGTAAAATATCTATGACCAGAGGAATGGAGCTTATAATTTGATATTTCGCCCTTAACCGTAATTTTACCGAAATTTTCAAGCGAATTCTTTATCTCTTGCGTTAATTCTGTAACTGTTAGTATGTTATTCATAAGTGCAACAATCTTATAAAAATTTTATATTTAAATTTGCATTTTACAAAATATTTTGCTAAATTATGAATAATTATTTCTAGATGTAATCATTACATCATTTCCAAACGTTCAATCAAGTGAAAATAAGCAAATTGGTTTAATCCAATTCTGGACAAAAAATATATTACAAGGGAATTATTTCATTGTGATAAAAATTGCGGATCAAATGAAAATGATCCCCATAGTAATTCAAAAATAAAATTTCTACATATTGGGCTATTGCACTGGCCCAAGTTTTTTCCCATTTTGGAATTCAACCAGAATGGGTTGCCAAGCGGGCTTTAGTACATTACCTTCGATACGCAGTTCTTTATCATTTTCATTTTGGTCATCGTGATGATAGGGTGGAGTTGTCAAAGTATAACTCTGATGAGCTTCTAATTCTTTCTTGATGTTTATTGGAAATTTTTTTATAATCTTATTCTGCTGATTGAATATATTGAGATAACCTTGAAGATTTTTTATATTATTATCGGCTAAATTTGTTACTTTGAAGACTATTACATTAGTTTTAAAATTTGCACTATCGCTTTTTGCAAATTGAATCATTTCAAACTTATGACTAAGTAC
>JBBISM010000021.1:7012-14526 GCA_037441245.1 Ignavibacteria bacterium
AATTGATGATTCCATTTCAGATTCACGTTGTATTTTCATAACATCTGATAAGGTTTTACCAACTAATGTATCTTGACTCAATAAAGTCAACCTTGTTAATCCCATAGCTAATAAATCAATCTCTTCTTTGTTTAAGGAACTATCTTGAATTAACTGTTCGACTAAATTTGTAATATTATCGCGTGAAATGACTTGTTGCAATATTTTCGAACTTTTTACATCATTATCGCAATTAGCGAGAATTAATATTAAAACAATAATCAATCCAATATTAAATAACCTCATAAAAACCTCAAATTATTATTTACAAAAATTCAAAATTAATGTTGGATGATAGGATAACAAAATAAATTTACAAATTTGTTGCTTTTATTAAACCATATCTTAATCCATTTGGACTAATTATACATTGATTAACTTTTAAATGCTCAATTGTTTTGATAGCTATAAGATTACCAGCAGTAAGAACATCTGCTCTTAACGGATGAACTTTATAATCGTTTACGATTTTCTCAATATCAGCAATTTTTAAAATATTGAATACAATATCGAAATCTTCTTTTTTTAGTGTAAGATTTGTAATTTTATCTCTTTCGAAATCATATATTTTTAAGAAGATTGCAGCAATTGTAGTAAATGTCCCTCCGACACCATAACATTTCTGATAAGAATCAATTTTAATTGAATGATTGAGTAAATCAGTCATATATTTTCCTGCTGATGATATTTCACTTCCAGAGGGAGGTTGCCCGGTGAAAAATTTTTCTGTTATTCTTACAGCCCCAATATCAATGCTTTTGGTAGAAATAACTTTACCATTTTCGCCATAGATTATTTCAGTACTACCACCACCAATATCAACAACGATTGATTTAGCATCATCATTAATCGCTCCAATAAAACTATAATAGGCTTCTTCTTCTCCGCTAATAATTTTAACTTTTGCACTCAAAATACTCTCAAAGATATTTGTTATTTCAGATGCATTCGTTGCATCTCGAAATGCAGAAGTAGCTACAGCTCTAATTTCGTCAACGTTTAATACATCCAATAATAGTTTATATTGTTTCAATATGGCAATAGCCCTATCCAGAGCTTTATCGTTAATAAATTTGTTATGGGCAACGCCCTCGCCAAGTCTTGCAATTGAGTGTTGGTCTTCAATTATCATGATTTGACCGGTCTCAAACTTATCAGCTACCATCATTAAAATAGTATTTGTACCAATATCAATTCCTGCGATTCGTGATTTCTTCATATCAAAATGCTCTAAATTGTAAAGCAATCCATTCATTTTCTTGAATTATTTTTTCTAATTTAAAACCGCAATCCACAGCCCTTTTTGTAATTTCATCTTTGGAAACCACCAACAGCCCTGAGCATAGTAAAACGCCTGATTGACTAGATAGCATATTATAAAATTTCGGTATCAATTTATCAATTAAATGAAAATTTAAATTGGCTAAGATACCATCACACCTCGGTAGAATAATATCTTCCAAATCTGCATTAATCAACTCGACCTTATCACTAACATTATTGACTTCATATTTTCAGAAGCATTTTCAATAGCCCAGATATTATTATCAACTGCGAAAACTTTACTCGTACCAAGTTTTATTGCCAATATAGCAAGCAATCCCGTGCCTGTTCCAGCATCAATCCATATTGAATGAGGTTTAATAACATCTAACATCAATTTGCATAATAATCTTGTAGATTCGTGACTGCCAGTTCCGAAGGACATTTTTGGATTAATAATAATCATTATTTCAGTCATAAGCTCATTAATTCTCCAGGAGGGTGCTATACCTAACTTTGGAGAAATAATTACTGGTTCAACACTTTTTTCCCATTCTTCATTCCAATTTTTTTCATCAATTTCACTTCTATTTGTAATGTAAATATTGGAGTTAATACTCTTTAGATCAGTAATAATCGAAGATTCAATATTCTCATTATAATCATTCGTATCAAAAGTAACAGATAGATAGTCGTATTTTTCTTCAATTCCACAAATAGGATACAGACTTAATATTCCAATAGCGGGGTCGAAATATTCTTCTGGTATCGAAAATTCAATTGTTATATAAGAAGTTTTCATTGCTAAATTAATTAATTTTGATTAAATTTGATACACTAAATATATGTAAAAGGATTACTAATAACCTTGATTTTTACAAAATTATATAAATTATGAGTATATTAAAAAAGATAAGTCCACGTCTAAAATGTATAAAGTTATTTGTTATGGATGTTGATGGTACTATGACGGATTCGGGAATGTATTATTCAAAAAAAGGCGAGGAGTTAAAGCAATTTTCAACTCGTGATGGTATGGGAATTGTGCAATTAAATAATGCTGGAATAATTACTGCTATAATAACAAGTGAAAACTCAGATATCGTAACTGCACGAGCTAAAAAACTCAATATTCCTAAAGTAATACTAAATTCTATTGATAAATTGAGTGATTTACAAAAATTAGCTGAAGAATTATCCATTTCCTCTGATGAGATTTCTTTTATTGGAGATGATATTAATGATATCGAGGCAATAAAATGGGCTGGGGTTGGAGCTTGCCCCTGCGATGCTGTTAAAGAGGTTATTGATATAGCCGATTATATTTGTACAAAACCCGGCGGAAATGGGGCTGTTAGAGAATTTGCAGATTTAATTTTGAAAAATAAATATTAGTTTTTTAAATAATTTAAATAGGTGTCATTATGTCAACAAATGATAATGGTTCGGGTTACACAAAAGGCTTCATTTTGGGAGCTATCATTGGTGGTGCCATCGGTGCTATTACTGCTTTGTTATTAGCACCAAAAAGCGGAGTAGAATTAAGAAGAGAGATTGCAACTAAATCCGGGGAATTATACGATAAAGCTTATGATTACCTTGATGATATTCAAAGTAAGGTTGGACCAAAAGTTGTCGAAACAATTAATGAAGGCAAATTAAAAGCTGAAAACATTATTTCAAGCGCCAAAAGACAAGCACAGGAAATTATCGGTAGTGCAGAAAAAATTATGCAAGATGCGAAATTTAAAGTTCAGCATACTAAAGAAAATATCGAAGATAAATATGATACTTTGAAAGATGCTATAAAAGCTGGAACAGAAGCTTTCAAAGATGAAATGAAATCATCTGAACATAATGTTTAAACATAATGTTTAAAAGGTAAATTTATGGAACTTGCTTTGCGTATTTCTGCACTTGTTGCCCTTGCATCATTCGCTATATTGGCTATTATTGCAATGTTTTCGCTTAGAAATGTTACAGTTTTCGTTAAAGATGCCCGTGAAAGTTTGAAAGAGCTTTCACGGGACATAAAAGAACTAAAAAATAAAATCGCATCCTCGCTCGATGATTTAACAGGGTTGAAAGGACAAGTTTCCGAAACATTGACCGAATTTCATAAATTACAAGGCAAGCTTATAAATGCCGTTGATGATTTAACTGATATGAAAGACGAAACATTGAGCTTGATGAAAAGCGCTGAAGAATCGCTAAAAGATTTCAAATCCGCAGTAAACACAATTGAAGACCAAGCTCAAAAAATTAGTTCAGTAATTACTCCGTTCACTAAGCTTTCGGAATACGTTTATTGCAGGATGGCTCCACCAATAATCGAAACCGCCAATATTGTTTCTGCCACTTCAAAAGCGGTATCAGTATTTACTAAGGTTTTATCTCGTCGAAAGAAAGATGACGGTTAACACGATATTTAGATTAAATACGATGATAATGTTTCTGTGATTACTGTAAATACTAGCGATATCCTTTTATGGTTACCCTAATGTAAAGTAAATATCAAATTCTTAAAAATTTTTATAACCTTAGATTAATCCCGAAACGATATGTTCTTGGCTTGAGCGGTCCGTAAATATAATTAGAATCTCGATTTGGTCCTCTATCAAAATCATTTTGATATTTGTTGAATAGATTATTAATCGCAAAGGATAGCTTTATTTCGGGTCTATCATAAATGATATAATTGATTGATGCATTGAATTCACCAAAGCTCGGAGTTTTGACAAGGACATTTTCTGTAATTTCGTTTCCATCAATGCCAATGCCACCAGCGAAATGGGGGGCAGTCATTGAGCCAGTATATATCATTGAAGCAGTGAATTCCAAATGCTCAATAGGATTGATATAGGCAGTCAAATAACCGTAGCTATTCGGAGAACGCAAAATTTCTTCGGTTGAATAACTTTCTGAGCCATTTTCGGATTCATCAAGATACCAAACTAAAGGGGAGTCGTACATACTCTTCTGATAGGTATAACCAAATTGGAGCTGGTAATATAATGAAAACGAAGTTCTCATTTCGACATTGATTCCCATTACTTTTGCTCCACCGCCATTTTTCTTCAAGTATATAACATTGCCTTTATCATCAATTCCAATATCTTCGTTTATAAAAACATCTAACAGCTTCGTATAGAAGAATTCACTCGAAATCGAGAATGGGAATTCACCAAAAGAAAAGTATTTATCAATTCCGAAGCTGGCTGATAGGGAACGTTCCTCTTTCAAATCTTTATCGAGTTGGATTAGCATTCTTCTCCCTGAGCGAAAATCAGCGTGTAAATCTTCATCATAAGCTTGTGGAGCTCGATAACCTGTTGTAAATGAAGCTCTTAAAGTAAAATCATTAGTGTTTTTGAATAGAAGCGATATCCTTGGATTGAATATTAGACTCGAAATCATATTGTGCTTATCAATTCGAATACCAGCTAAAAGATTGAGATATTCATTAATTATCCAATCGAATTGGGAGTAGGCTCCAAAAACATTGACGGTTTGTTTAAAAATGCTTCTATATCCAGTTGCTTCATTATGGATTCGCTCGTATCGGTATTCAATGCCAGAAGTGATTATTCCTGAACCCAAAAAATTATTGTTATTATTCAAAGTGTAGGAAAATTGACTTCCAAGCACATAAATCTGGCTATTTGTTTGGCCATAGCCATTAGGATCTTTACCAATCCCAGTATAATTCCGCTTATAAGAATCACTGAATGATGAATATAGGGATAACTTACCTAAATCTTTAAAAAGGAATTGTTCGTAGCTTATACTACCGCTATTGATATTATGAGTTAAATCTTCAGCCATCATAACTTCGTGCGGGGGGAGAAGAATGCTATCGCCACCACGTCTGTATTCGCTAAGATTCTGGAAATCAAATGTAAATTTAGATTTTATAGTTGGAGTATAAAAAGCTCTCGCCCCGAAGGATGTATTATTGATAAATGGAATTTCGGAGAAGCCATCATCATTAGCATCATAACTTTCTCTTTTATTAAAATTCCCGAAAACATAAAATCCAATTTCATGATTATCTGTTAGTGCAGAACCATTTATTTGATGAGAATAATCAGGGATTTTACCAGCAATCATTCCGTAATTGTAATTATATTCAAAACTATTGTCAATTGGGAATTTTGTAATGATATTGACAATACCTGCAATTGCATTACCACCATACAGAGCAGAGCCACCACCTTTAATAACTTCGACGCGGTCAATCATATTGATAGGAATTTGGTCTAAACCGTATAATGAATTTAATGCTGAAAAAATTGGTTTGCCATCAATTAATATCTGAGAATATCTGCCTTCCAGTCCATTAAGTCTAATTTGAGAAAAACCACAGTTTTGACAATTCGCCTCAACACGCAAGCCGGGGGAGAACCTAATGCCTTCCTGAATAGAAGCAGTCAAAGTTGATTCAAAAACTTTATTATCTATTGTTGAAACTTTAATTGGTATATCTTCATAAATTTTCTCAGTACGAGTAGCTGATACGACAATATCTTGAGATAAAATACTCGACTCGTGCAGTATTATATTTACTACCTCAGTAATATCTTCTTTGTGGGAAAAATCTATCTCACGAACGAAAGGTTCATATCCGATAGCACTAATTCTCATTTTATATATATCAGGTGGAATTCTTCTTATTATAAATTCCCCGTTTTTATTGGCTATAACGCCGATAGTAGTATTTTCAATTCTGACTGTTGCTCCAGCTATTGGCTTGCCCAAAGAATCCAAAATCGTGCCTCTTATAGTGTTATGAGCAAATAGAACTATTGGGGATATGGTAATAATAAAAAGTATCGCAATAATTAGTTTCATATTATCTTTTTTTTTGCTATTCTTAAAATTTAATTGATTAACGATAGGAGCATAATGATATTTTTTACTGATTTGATTTTTTTTAGTTTATTTGATCTCTTATTAAAAAAAGTAAATCAATACATAATCAAGTGATAGGAATAATTGAATTTCGTTATATCTGGTCTGATTTGACAATTTACGGAATCGTCATAAAAAGTTAACTTATTTAAAGATTGAAGATATCAGAAAAACTCAATCTGATTTAATATGATATTGAATAGACCATTTATGCAGTATCGTCCGTTTTAGGAGGTCTATATACAAGCGTGAAAGCGCCGATAACAGCAACTTCACATACCAGTTCGTCAAAGGTTGGCACTGCTGAAGCAGTCTCAATCTTAGGTATCGTTGCTACTGGCGATGCAAGTATCTATACTGCTGCTAAAAATGCAGGAATCACAAAAATCAGCTATATTGACTATCATTCTATGAGTATTTTAGGAATTTTTGCTAAATTCACAGTATATGTTTACGGTGAATAATTCTTGTTAAATTACGATAAATAATAGTCGCAAAGTGGTTTTTAGTTATTTTTTGCCTGACCTGAACTTTGCGACTTTTTATTTTAATAATATTAAATTATTTTATTGGTTCAGTTTTGGATGTATTTCGATACTGATATAATATTTTTCAATAAGATAAAAACCACCAAACAATACAGAATTGAAAATCAGGTCGCCAAATATTGCATTTCTAAAAAATGGTAATGCCATAATATAGCAATCGAATAAACCTGACCAAGTAGGGGGGTACATACCACTTGTCAACCAAACGGAGAAATTTGTAATAAGATAAAATAATATCGAGGATATTATTGATACTCCTAAAATTTTAACGGCGTTTAATTGATTCTTGATAAATCTACCAATAACAACGACAAGTAAGAAGGATAAATAAACTGCAGGAATATCACTATGAAACCCCAAAAATATGTCACTCAAGAACATTATTGATATTGGAATGACGAAAGCCAATCTTTTATCAGTGAAATAAACGCTTCCAAATAATGCTATCGCTAAAATTGGTGAAAAATTTGGTGGATGGGGTAAAAATCTTGTGATAATAGCAACTGCTATTAATGCGAAAATAATTAAAATTCTTTTATCAAATAAATTTTTCATATTCACTCCGATTGATTTATATTTAAACATCGCAAAATTATTCATTTCTTAAAACAAATCCTATTTAAATTTATATTAACACTAAACAAAGGGGAAAAGGAAAAGTATAAAAATTTCTTAGTTTACATAATATAGATTATAATGCATATTTTATTTCTTTTTTTTCATCTTGATAATATTTTGATAAACATTTAAAAT
>JBBISM010000021.1:14536-16071 GCA_037441245.1 Ignavibacteria bacterium
CTTCAGCTAAATAAGACTTTATCACACGCTTAAATATTTCAAGATTTGAAACAGCTTTTTCGTTCAATTTATTAATCATTTCTTTTTTCAAAAGCGATTTATATAAATATTCTTCATTTTGACGAATTATATTTTTCTTTTCCGAATTCATGGGTCATTCGTTGAAGTAATTACAAAGTTGATTTATGAATCTTATTATTATTTATTGCATACTTCGGTTTGCCTTTGAACACATATCCATTAAATGGTGTATTCAATGATTTCGATAGAAAGTTATTTTTATCAATTGTCCACTCTTCATTTGGGTCGAAAATTGTAATGTTAGCTTTTTCGCCTTTTTCTATTTTAATCGCTGGTAAACCAAGGATTTGACGTGGATTAATTGACATTTTCTTAATTAGTTCTGCAAATGAAATAACTCCAGTATGAACTAATCTATCCAGTGAAATTGCCAATGCAGTTTCTAATCCTATTATACCATTTGGAGCTGATTCAAATTCGACATCTTTTTCGTATAATGAATGAGGTGCATGGTCTGTTGCAATGCAATCAATTGTGCCATCAACCAAACCTTCAAGTATGGCTTCTATATCTCTTTTCCGTCTTAAAGGTGGATTTATTTTAAAATTAGTATCGTAATTTCCGAGTACTGAGTCTGTAAGAGTATAATGATGAGGAGTTACTTCGCAGGTTACCCTCAATCCTCTGCTTTTTGCTTCGCGAATGATACGCACTGAGCCATTCGTACTAATATGAGAAACGTGGTATTTCCGGCGACCACAGTATTCAGAAAGCATAATATCACGAGCAGCGATTATCTCTTCGGCAATATAAGGGAACCCTTTAAGACCCAATCTATCGGATAATGCTCCCTCATTCATAGCAAAACCAGTTGTTAAATGCGTATCCTCACAATGCTGGCTAATTAATAAATCTTTAGTTGCTGCATAATCAAAAATAATACGCATAACATCTGAACGAATGACGCAATTACCGTCATCAGTAAACATTAATACACCAGCATTATGAAGTTCCATCATTGATGTAATTTGATTGCCTTCTTGATTAATCGTCAATGCAGCAGAAGGATACACATCTACGAGTAAATCTTTTGACTTTTGTTTTATATACTCGACTACAACAGGATTATCAATAACAGGATTGGTATTTGGCATACATAGAACACCTGTAAATCCCCCATTTGCAGCAGACATTGTTCCAGATTGTATATCTTCCTTGTATTCATAACCAGGCTCTCGAAAATGAACGTGCATATCGAATAATCCGGGAGAGCATACATAACTTGTTGATTCGACTATCTCTGTATCTTTTTCAAATTGTGGTTCAGATGAATCGCAGTGTATAATGATTCCATCCTTAATCCATAGATTAGCTCGATTATTAATACTATGAGCAGGGTCTATTAAGGCGATGTTCGTAAATACAATATTCAAATTCACCTCCTATTCTTGTTAATTTTGCAAATTAATTAGATTTTCGAAAACAAAAAAATCCACTGATTTGTTACTATTTTC
>JBBISM010000021.1:16099-19903 GCA_037441245.1 Ignavibacteria bacterium
GTCAATAGAAATTTATTTTGTAAAATATTCATTAAGGTTATAACATTGAAATATCTAATCAAACTTTTATTAGCATTTTTTGTTTTGAATACTTCAATTAGAGCTGAGTTATTCCAAGATGCTGGCACAGAATTCTGGTTTTGTTTCAATCAGAATTATTTGAATATTCAAGAGGAGATACAACACTTACAATTAAAAGCAATCATTGTTCCAACAGCCGATACTAAGATTTCATTTACTGAATTTAGAACGGGCGAAACCAAGGAATACTTTATCAAAAGAGATAGCTTATTCATTATCGAAATAGACAAGGAAAATCAAATCACTACATACGAAAAACCAATAAAAAATTCATTTAAAATTAAAAGTGAAAAACCTGTATTAGTTTGGGCAACCAATCAATTGCCTCAAACAGCTGATTCATATACAGTTTTGCCCTCAGAAATGTTGGGAAAAGATTATTTTGCTATGGGATATCAAAATATGTCTTCATTAGCTTTATTCTCCCAATTAACAGTTCTTGCAACTGAGGATAAAACAGAAATAACAATAATTCCAACAACTTTTACTGGCGGCGTTAAGCCAATGTTCCAACCAATTAATATTACATTAAATATGGGCGAAACATACTCTATTTTTTCAATAAGTCCAGCACAGGAACTTGAAGGTATGCCACAGCAAGAAATAACTGGTACAATAATAAAAGCTAATAAAAATATCGCTGTATTATCTGGTCATCAATGTACTTTTATCCCAAGAGAAATTAACGCTTGCGATTATTTAGTAGAGCAATTACTCCCAACTAAATTCTGGGGGAATGATTTTTTTCTTGGTTCAATTGAAAAAAGGACGAAATTTACATATAGAGCCTTAGCATTGGAAAATGGTACTGATATAAGAAAAAATTCTAAATGGGTAGCTAACATTAATGCTGGTCAGACGTTTGACGATGTCTATATTGGAGATTTTCTCCACATCGAAAGTTCTGCCCCTACTCTATTGATGCAATATACTCACGGTTATATGGATACAGATTCAATTGGTGACCCAACAATGATGTTAATTAGACCTGTATCACATTATCGAAAAAATTACACCATAGCAACCCCATTTGATGATAAATGGTACCATTTTGTAAATATATATGTTCCAACAAAATCTCTCGACAATTTACTACATAATGGTCAAAAGGTTGGTGCAAATCTCTTTAAAGCTGTCCACAAAACCGATTATTCAGTCGGAAGCATTGAATTAAAATATGGTGTTCATCAACTCGAATGCGATACTCCTTTTGGAATATCGTCTTATGGCCATTCGAAAGTTCCTCTGGAATTTAGTTCTTACGGGCACAGGTAGTTTAAAATAATGAAATATTTTTAAAACAATTGTGGCTCTTTTAGAATTTTTTTTAAAAAGCTTTTTCTATGAAATGGTGTTATTCCAAATTCGAGTATATTTTTAATGTGTTCAGAAGTAGCATAGCCTTTATGCTTATCAAAACCATATTGAGGATATAAATTATGTGCAATATCGCGCATATATTTGTCTCGAGAAACTTTTGCTACAATTGATGCTGCAGCAATCGAAATAGACTTACTATCCCCTTTAATAATAGTTTTATAGGGGATACCACAGTCTCGGAAAAAATTACCATCAATAAGTAAATAATGAGGAACTGGATTGAAATATTTTATGGCTGTATGCATTGCCTCAATGGTTGCATTCAATATATTGATATTATCAATTTGGTTGTTGTCCACCTGTGCTATAGATGTAGGATAAGCTTTTATTATCTTATAATAGGATAATAATCTTGTTTCAGGAGTTAGTTTTTTGGAATCGTCAATAATAATATCTGTATGTAAATTGTTTATAATAACTGCTGATGCAAAGACAGGACCAGCTAAAGCACCTCTACCAGCTTCATCTACTCCAGCAATTATCTTATATTTAGATGAATATTGCTTTTCAAATTCGAAGTCTGGCATAGTAATTTTAATGTTGTCAATCTTCAATTAGCTTTAAAAATTCATTTCGTAGGTCTTGCTCTTGAAGTAATAAGCCTCTCATAACAGATGTAATCATCAAAGAATCACTTTCCGAGCCTTTCACTCCACGAGCTATCATACAGTAATGCTTCGCTTTTATAACAACTCCAAGAGCTTTTGGTTTGATAAGAGATTCGATATAATCAGCAATTTGCTCCCCTAATTCTTCTTGAATTTGACCTCTACGTGCAAACCATTCAACAATTCTGGAGAGTTTTGATAAACCAATTACATAATCACCGGGAATATAACCAATAGCACAATGCCCGCTGATAGGTTGCCAATGATGAGAGCATAAAGACATTACCTCTATACCTTTGGAAATTATTAGCTCATCAACTTTCTTCCGATTCGGAAATACTGTGATTTTAGGTCCTTTTGAATATCTGCCAATAAGTAATTCATTGACTAACATACGAGCGATGCGTAAAGGGGTATTAGTTGAGTTCGGATCAAGTCTGGAGATTCTTAGTACTTCAAGAACCTCTATGAATTTTTGCTCCAAAATTTGTATCATCTCATTGCGTTGTTCTTCGTTCAAAGGAATATTGCTATTTGCATCAAATAACTTATATCCCAAAGAATTATATTCGGGGAACAATTTCGTCGTGTTTCTTTTCAATTCATCTGCTAAATCTTCATCTGATAGATTTTGAATATCTTTTATGCCAAGGTTAACTATTTCAGATTGCAAAATTTTTGAATTCATATTTAATTCCTAATATTTCCTCAAAAAATCTATTGACCATAGTATTCAACATAGCTATTTTCAGTTTCCCAGATTTTAATTTTATTAAGTTTTCCATTGGGTATATTGCCTTTTAACTCATTCCAGAAAGCAATTGCGATATTTTCAACCGAGGGTATGATATTTTGCATAAATTCTACATCAGAATTTAAATGTTTATGGTCAACTAGATCAATTATTGTTTTTTCAATGATTTTTTTTAAAGCTTTTAAGTCAATTACATATCCTGTATCAGGGTTTGGCTCGCCAGCAATTGTAACTTCTAGAACATAGTTATGACCGTGACCGTTAGGATTATTGCATTTATCGAATGTTTCCTTATTCCATTCATCACTAAAATTGGGATTGTGAAGTCTATGAGAAGATGAGAAAGTTAATCTTTTTGTTACATATATCATATGAATTTTGAGCACTATAAATTGTTCACAAAAACAGAATTGATGACGTGAAAGTAATGATTATATTTGTTATTTTTATTCCAATTAAGCTTGAAATATATGAATAAGATTTCTTTGATTATTATTGCGAATTTTCTAATAATACTTCTATCCTGTAGCACTGCAATAAAAACAGGGCAAAAAGAGTTTATAACTAAATTGCCAAATAAAATCCAAAATAATAAACTATACATCAAGATGACGATGAATATATCGCTAGAGAATTTGAATAATCAAGCAAATGCAGAAATCAGACTTTCTGGCTATGACTCCATATCAATGATTTTGACGGCTCAATTTGGTTTGCCAATAGCTAGGTTATATGCAATAGATGATTACTTTGCTCTTTATAATATGTTTGAAGATGTCATTTATGAAGGAAATCCGAATAAATTATCTTTTCAAGAATTACTACTTCTTCCTATTTCTCTTGAAAATCTTATTGATATTTTAAATTGCCAACCCTATTCTTCGCCAGATGAATTCAATTTAGTTAGTATTGATGAAAATAAAGGCATTGTCCTTTTCAGTAATACCACTCCAAACGGTGTTGAATACTTATTATATTCTA
>JBBISM010000022.1:0-19573 GCA_037441245.1 Ignavibacteria bacterium
CAGGGATGCTTGTTCTACTATTAAAGCATTGTAATATCTACATCTTCACAAACATCGCGGTATGGCTGCCAATAGAATTGCTCATAATTAACCGTGGTCTTATTATCAATTAATCTCTATGCCTGTATTTTTAATTGTTTCGTAAAATCCACTGTAATCAGGTTGGTTCTCTTCAAATACTATCGGTTCTATTCTTGAATCTAAATCTCCTCCTAACTTCCATATCAAAGTGAGATAATTCAAATAATCACCTTGAATTTTATCTACTATTATCGCTACATCTATATCGCTATTAGATGTTTGCCGATTTTGAGAATACGAACCAAACAAGTACATTTTTTTCAAGTTAATATGTTTTGAAAGCTCGTTCTTAAATATATGTAGTTTTTTTATAACTTCAACTTGATCCATTCATACAACTCCTTAGTTTTTTCGATAAAACTTTTGCATTTTTCATCAGTAAGAACCTCAAGCAAAGATTCCTTGTAAGTTGGATAACGTCCTTCAATATTTAGTGGTTGCAAACCTATGATAAACAATAAAGTTTCTTCATCAATTTCATTTATCAGACCAGTATTATCAGCAAGAAATCTTAAATTATGAGTATGTGGTGGATCTAGATTTTTACTTTTTACAAAGTATGCCTTTAATGCTTTTTCAATTATTTGATGACACATAAAACCTACATAGAGATAACGTTTTGTTGCATACATTGCCTCTGCAGTTACTAAATCATATTCTGCAATATCAATCCAATATTTGATTTTGGCATCAATTTTCATACAAACCTTTGCAAATCACTTTCAGCAATACGAATTGTAGTTTCTTTTATTTTATTTAAATGCATAGATGTATGGTTGTAGGGAATAGGCATGCCTGTTCCCTACGGTCATCACACAATGCCGAATGTTGTAAAAAACCAATCTTGGTAGGTCAGACATCCTTGTTTGACCATTTTGAACAGACGGGGACGTCTGTTCTACCATTGCTTTGCTAATTATAACAGTCAGGAATATCTGTTCTAACATTATTATCTGCTATGAAGTTATAAAGGTGAAGCATTTTTTTGCCGAAAATATAAATGACTGTATAATTAATGATAATCAATTGCGATGTTAATCGGTGGAATAAGCGATAGCGGGAACACACAAGTGCTTTTTGAAACTCGTAGTATTGATAGGGCGGGTGATAAAATCGAGGAAAAAAATAAGCTTACCGGGAGCAATAATTCGGACCAGAGCGAAAGCGACAAGAAAAGAGTCGAGGAGTTAAAGCGGATAGATGCAAAGGTGCGAGCCCACGAATCGGCACATCTTGCTGCTGGCGGGCAGTTAGTGAGAGGAGGAGCAAATTTCAAATATACAACGGGTCCGGACGGTAAGCAGTATGCTATAAGCGGAGAGGTGCAAATTGATACTTCGGAAGTGCCTGATGACCCCGAAGCTACTGCGAGGAAGATGCAACAGGTCAGGAGAGCGGCATTGGCTCCAGCAGACCCATCTGCACAGGATTTAGCGGTAGCACAGGCAGCGAGCTTAAAAGAAGCACAAGCTATACAGGAAGCAAGAGAAAAAAATACCGACAAGATGAATCCTGTCGGTACAATGCTCGGTCGGTATAAGCAATCTGCTGGTGTTTCGGAGTATCAGGCAATCAAAGCAGAGTATTTTAGCTTGAAAGTGTGAATCCGCCTCGCATTATTCAGTTTCATTTACCATAGACTTTTTGTTTGAATTTTAATTTACCATCTAAAGTAATAGTATGCTCTTCGATTGAAATATTTGATTTTCCGGCAATTTCGGCAGCATCAACAGCAAATTTTGTTAATCCTTTGCAACAGGGGACTTCCATTATCAGCACTATAACATTGTTTATATTATTATTAAAAAATATAGAAGCAAGTTTATCCCGATAAGGTTCGGTATAATCGAGCTTAGGGCAAGCGAGAACAATAGAGCGGTCTTTGATGTAATCATTCTGAATATTAGCATAAGCGACAGGTCCGCAAGTTGACATAATGATCATTTCTCTGTTTTGAAAATATGGTGCTGATGGGGGAACAAGATGCAATTGAATGGGCCATTGCCTTAGTTGTGGGCTGATTCGAAGCTCGCTTTTTTCGACAGATTCATTGCTTGGTTCATTAAATAAAGCGGGGCGACTGCCCGGGCATCCACTAAATGATTGTATTGATTGTGGTGAAATTTTCTCAGTAGTTTCAATTTTGCTATTGTAAGCAAGCGGATTGGTTATATTCAATGTTTCGAGGTATTGAACTGCTTCGTTGTAAAGATTTATTTCCTTATGTTCGATGAGATGAATAAGATGGGCTTTAAGAACTTCTGGCTCGTTTGCTATTCTATCAATAACGAGTTTTTCGTTATATGGTTCGGCTTCTCTTTGTTCGAATGTAATTGCTCCCTCGGGGCAATGGCCAATGCAAGCACCGAGACCATCACAGAACATATCGTTTATGAGCTTCGCTTTTTCATTGATGATTTGTATCGCTCCTTCTTTGCATTCAGGAATGCAAAGGGCGCAACCGTTGCATTTTTCTTCATCTATTTTAATAATTGTTCTAATCATCGTTAGATTTTTTATAATCAGACAAAACATTCTGATACAAAAATAAGATTTTTTATTCTGATTTTCAAAAAAATATTTTTAATTTTGTTGTGGTAGAAGCTATAAAACTTGAAAATTTAGGATTGGAGTAAAATCGAATCATTATAAAAGTGAAGTAAAATGACTGTAATTTTTTCAAAAAAATGCGAATTAGCATTGCAGGCGGTGTTGTTTTTATCTCCAAAGGGGAAAGATGAATTGTTTAGTGCGGGTCAGATTGCAAGTAAACTTAATGCACCCAAAGAATTTGTTTCTAAGATATTGCAAACCTTAACTAAGATTGGCATAGTAGGTTCGAAAAAAGGGAAATTTGGAGGATTTTATCTTGCCACCGACCCATCTGAAATCAGATTAGTTGATATTGTTATTGCCATTGATGGGCTCGAAATATTTCATAAATGTGTATTGGGATTCAAGGGCTGCAATTTCGAACAACCCTGCCCAGTTCATCAAAAATGGAGAGATTTACGAGAAAAAACTTATAAGATATTGAGTTCTGAAACATTAGCTGATTTACGAGATTTGACAATATCCAAAATAAATTCTTTATAATACCAATATAGGGTTTATATGAGACTTTTAATTGAAATTCTAATTCCACCAAAAAATTGGCAACGCCCCGTGATACTATTAATGGGTTTGATTATCGGATTAATAATTTCTATTTTACATATTTCTAATGCTGTATCTTATTTATCCGATGAACCTAGAGCGTGTATTAATTGCCATGTTATGACATTGCAATATGCAACTTGGGAGCATAGCAGTCATCGAAAGTGGGCAACTTGCAATGATTGTCATGTGCCACAAAATAATATTATCAGGAAATATATATTTAAAGCTCAGGACGGATTCAGGCACGCAAGTGTTTTCACTTTAAAGCTGGAGCCACAAGTTATTCAAATTAAAGAAGCTGGCAAATCCGTTATTCAAGAAAATTGTCTTCGATGTCATCTTGAATTAGTCAACCCGGTTTCTATTGCTAATGTTACTTATGAAAATTATAAACACGGCGAAGGCAAGCTTTGCTGGGATTGTCATCGTGAAACCCCGCACGGACGAACTCATAGCCTTGCTTCAACGCCCAATGCAATAGTCCCTGGATTAAATCCTGTAATTCCACAATGGATTAGAGCATTATTTGCTGATGAAAATTTATAGAAAGGAGCTAAATTATGAACGAAACAAAACCCAGAAGAACGAATCTTGCCAATTGGCTATTATTCTTTGCTACAGTTTTAATAGTCATTCTAATTGTCTTATTGACGACAAGTATAGTTGAACGTAGAGTCGAAACGATTGCCAGATTGCAGCCCGTAAGAGATATACCCGAATGGGAGCCAAGAAATGAAATTTGGGGCGAGAATTACCCAAAAGAATACGAAAGCTATATGAGGACGCTCGATACTCTATTCCGCAGTGCACACGGAGGCTCGGCGATGATTGATTATCTTGAGGAGTATCCTGAATTAGTGATTTTATGGGCTGGACACGGTTTTGCTAAAGATTACAGGCAGGGGCGTGGGCACGCCTATGCAGTAAAAGATGTTAGATTGTCACTTAGAACAGGAGGCGTCGAAGATAGTCCGATGCCTGCTACTTGCTGGAGTTGCAAGACAACTGATGTGCCCAGATTGATGGATGCGATGGGGGTAGAAGCATTTTATTCAGGAAAGTGGAAAGATTTCGGAGCTGAGTGCGTCAATCCAATAGGGTGCCAGGATTGTCACGACCCGAAGACTATGAATTTACGAATAACAAGACCTGCCCTTATCGAAGCTTTGGAGAGACAGGGTAAGAAAATGAAAGATGTTACTCATCAGGAGATGCGCTCCCTCGTTTGTGCACAATGTCATGTGGAATATTATTTTAAACAGCCGGGTAATTATCTAACATTTCCTTGGGACAAGGGATTCAGCGCCGATTCGATGGAAGCTTATTTTGATAGCATTGAGTTTTCCGATTGGAAACATAAATTGAGCAAAGCCCCTATGATTAAGGCACAGCATCCTGATTATGAGCTTTTTCTAACAGGCGTCCATGCTAATCGAGGGGTATCATGCGCCGATTGTCATATGCCGTACAAAGTCGAAGGGGGGCGAAAATTTACAGACCATCACATAAGTAGCCCTTTAAGTAATATTGCAAACTCTTGTCAGGTATGCCATCGCCAGAGCGAAACTCAATTGTTGGAAGATGTATATTCGAGGCAGGATAAGATTCTTGAATTACGAAGAATAGTTGAAAAATCTTTGGCTAAAGCTCATATTGAAGCTAAAGTTGCTTGGGATAATGGAGCAATTGAGAATGATATGAAAGAAGCACTTAAATTGATTAGGCACGCTCAATGGCGATGGGACTGGGTGGCTGCTGCTAATGGGGTTGGTTTCCATTCGCCAGTAGAGGCGTTGAGGGTATTAGGAACTGCTATTGAAAAAGCTGAGCAGGCAAGAGCAAGAATTGCTCTGGTATTAACCAAAATCGGTGTAAAACTTCCCATAGAAATACCAGATATTTCCTCAAAGGAAAAAGCTCAAGCATACATCGGTCTGGATATGGACAAATTGAGAAAAGACAAAGACGAATTTGTAAAGATAGTTTTGCCCGAATGGGATAAAAAAGCCAAAGAGCGACAAGGTTCTCTCTATGAATATTAAAATTTAATTCTTACGATTCACTTAACTAAAGGTTGATTATGAAAACAATAAATCTAGTTTTAATATGCTTTTTATTTTTAATTGTGTTTGTTAGAGCAGAGGAACCTATAAGCGATTGGAAATTTAATGGACAATTTCAATTGCGAAGCGATGTAGATGGTCGGGATTTTAATCATAAGACCCCTTTCCGAATTTATACTAGTATGAGAACCAGAGCAAGCATTGAGAAATGGATAAGTAATGATGCTGGATTCTTTGTTCAGTTTCAAGACTCAAGAGTTTTTGGAGAGGAAGGCAATACGATAACATCATTGGCAAATGTGGATATCCATCAAGCGTATGTGAAATTTAACTTGCCGTTTGGTCTGCCATTTTCGTTACAAGCAGGAAGATTCGAAATGTTATACGGCACAGAGCGAATTTTCGGACCATTGGGCTGGCATTATGTTGGTAGGTCATTCGATGGTGCAAGATTGTCATATAAAGGTTTTGCTAATATTGATGTATTTGGACTTACAATAGCCAATGAACAACAGTATATACCATTTGCAAGCCCGGATAGATATCAGCCCACTCAATCCAATAAGTCATTTTCAATATACGGATTATGGCTTGAAAGAAATATCAATGAGAAGGATAAAATATCGCTTTTCGCGTTTTATGAAATAAATGATAAAAGAGATGATAAAGATAATAAATTGCTTGAAAGGATTAATTTAGGGCTGAATTCAAAGCTACATTTTGATAAACTTACAACATTGACGGAATTTATGCTTCAATCAGGCAAAAGCGGTGCAAAAGATATATTCGCTTATATGCTTTCTTTATCAGCCGATTACGATATTAAACCTGTAAATTTCGGTGCAGGAATTGACATTTTATCAGGTACCGACCCCTCAGATACTATTGACAAATTCAACACATTCAGTCAGGATTATGGTACAAATCATAAGTTTTATGGATATATGGATTATTTCATAAATATTCCGTTAAATACAAATAATCTGGGTTTGATGGATATATATTTAATGTTAGGATATAAACCAGTGGATTCAAAGTTCTCTGGCTCGATTCATTACCATTACTTTATGTCTCATAAGAAAAGTGAAACAGGCAATAAAAATTTTGGGCAAGAGATTGATATTACTTTGAATTATGCAGTTGCTAAGGGGTTAAATCTCGTTTGGGGAGGTAGTGTATTTCTGGCTGATGCCTTGATGGAAGAAAAATTCAGGACTACACTCAATAACGGGAAAGCCGACCCAGCATTATGGACTTATTTAATGATTCAGGCGAATTTGAATTAGTGAATTAGATTTAACTTGATGATATTTATTGGTTTATTTAGTTTTTTAATACCCGTCAGATTTAATAATGGACGGGTTTTTTTGTTTTTAAAATTCTAATTGCTCATCAGCTTCTAATAAATTTGTATTTTTGAAGATTGCTAAATGACTTGAAATAATAATGATTGAAATAATTGATTTGCATAAATCATTCGGTCCGAAAAAGGTACTCGATGGCGTTAATTTAGTAATACCGACAGGCACAACGATGTGTATTATAGGCAAATCAGGTTGTGGGAAAAGCGTTTTAATTAAACATATTGTTGGATTGCTTGAGCCTGATGAAGGAGATATACTCGCAGATGGTAGAAGCATTTTGAAGATGGATAAAAAAGAATTGTTTGAATTCAGGAAAAATATCGGTTTTGTATTTCAGGGTTCAGCACTGTTCGATTCTTATAATGTATTTGAAAATGTTGTTATTGGGTTGTATGAACATGGTATCAAAGATATTAAATTATTGGAATCAGAAGCATTACGAGTATTGAAAGCGGTAGCAATGCTGCCAGATGAAAATGGTTTAGAGAATAATGAGTTAATGAAAGAATGGGAAATATTGAAGAATAAGAAACCTTCCGATTTATCAGGTGGTATGCGGAAAAGAGTTGGAGTTGCTCGAGCTTTGGTGGGGCATCCTGAATATATTATTTATGACGAGCCAACAACAGGACTTGACCCAGTTACATCGCAACAGATTGACGAATTAATTGCAGGTTTGACACAGAAAATTAAGGTTACTTCTATTGTAATTACACACGATTTGTTTTCTGTTTGGAGGGTAGCCGATACTGTAAGTATGTTGAATGAAGGCAGAGTACAATTTACAGGTACTCCAGAAAAACTAAATCAATCAGATGACCCTGTGGTGCTCGAATTTCTTGAGCGATATAATAACTAAAAAATTAGACTGAATCCAATTCTTAATGAGTAATAATTCAACGGTTTCTCTGATGAGAAAGGGAAATACATATTGGCTTGTTTTAATTCAAAGCTAATGAGCGAGATAATCGTTTTAACAGCAAAGATTATAATCGGGAAACGCTGATGATTGAGGTCAAAAATAAAAGGTTCAACAATATCAATCCAACGTTGACTTAAATTATCACATAACCAACTGCCAAGCCACTTGGTAATATTCATATCAGAAAAGATGATTGATTGCTCGAATCCTAAATCAAAATAGATTATTTCGTATATTTGATATGTGAAACTACTCTGGAAATATGAACCGAGACGGTATTGCTCATCGAATTTATCGTTTATTTCCTGATTGAATGGATTTGAAGCAGGAAGTTCTATATCAAGTCTATTTATTGTAATAGCAGAAGTATGGCGCAGAAAAAGATTAGCTTTATTGACTTGATAACCATATCCATCGGACAATCCAAAAGCGCCACGCCATAAATCAGTTGTGTTTCCATCAGCATCAATAGATTTCGGCTTAAGATGAGATGAGATGTTTGTTAATGAAATGAATTCTCGGGCGTGTCTTATAATGTTTTCTTCGTCAATAATTTTTTCGAATCGTTGGAATCCATATAAAATTTCTGCTGAATAAGAACGGGCAAATTTTTCAGTATAATATATATCTGGGAAATTTATATAGGATATACCACTCAACAAACTTAATGTAGGTGTAGGTTCAGCTTCTATTTCGGTTTCGAATATTCTCAAAAAAAGTTTCAAAAAGCTTCGCTCATCTTCAGGTACATTTTGTGCGAAAAGATATATACTTGATATGATTATTAAACAAAAAATCTTATGAATCATTATTTACAAAATTTTAAAAATACATACTTATACCTATTTTGAAAGTATTGAACATCAAGGGTGGCACTGTTTCTGAAGGCCAATTCATACGCGAATTGTAAAGTTCATAAAAACCATAAGAATAGGCATTTTTCAAAATGAAATATACTATTGGTGTTGCAGATGGGGTTGATTCGTGTATCTCATTGATAAAAAAGTCAATTAATAGAGAACCGGTGCTTTCGATAATTTTGCTCCAGGTCCATTTCCAAAATAGATGTCGGGGGTAGATAAGTGAGCGTTCGTAGTCAATATTTAGTGATAGATTTTTCAGGAAGCGATATTTAATACCCCCGTCGAAGTATTCGCCGAATCTAATAGCACTGCCAAAAACATCAATGGCATCTTTATCTTTATCATTATCTGCTGTATCCAAAAATGTTATTTTATTCCAATTAATCCCGCTGGTTTGATGAAAAATCAAATAAGAATATTTCCCAAGTTTATATCCAAATCCTTTTCCGCTGGATAAACCAAATGTCCAAGTATCTGTTCTGATACCTTTTGTTGCATCTTTTAATGATTGCCAGGAAGAAAGGGCGGTTTTAAGAAATAGTCCATTATGAGAGTATTTAATCACATCGGCATTTTGTGGAGTTCTGGAAATTGCCATACTGGATAGAATTATCTCGTAGGAATTCAAGTCTGCTAATTGCCCTTCAAAAACGTCGGAATGATAGAAAAGTTTGGTAAATCCCCCTGCAATAGTAATAGCAGGAACTTTCTTCTCATAAGCGAGTGTATCGTCATCGAAAATCATTGAAAAGTCGAAGAATCCAAGTTTAAAACTGAAGGATGTGTCCTTTTGAATGGTTACCTCCTGAGCTTTGAGAGGAACAAAAACGTGCAGAAATGCCAATAAAAGCGGCATTGCGCTGAATGGATTATTTTTCATATTACACCTTTATTTATGTTATCAAAATGCATTTCCTAAGGCAACGTGAAAAGCAAATTTAGTCATAAATTTTTCTTTTTGCCAAAGCCAGTTATTTTCCGGAGCACTTGGGTCGTAAATGGGCCATCCAAAGTCAACTCTTAAAGGACCAATCGGAGTTTCATATCTGAATCCCAGACCAGCGGCAAACGCTAGTTTGGTGATATAATCCGAAATTTTAACTTCAGTATAGTTATCGGCAATCCAATGGAAAGCATTCCCGAAATCAAGAAAAACGGCCATACCCATATTTGCAATATGCTCGTCCCAGAATTCGCCGAGCGTGTGAGTGCGTTGGAATCTATATCTTATCTCGACCGATGCTTCGAAAATACCTTTACTCCCTAAAAAATTTTCAACAAATTCATTAAAAATCATAGACGTTACTGTATCTTGAGTCATTGTTGAGTACCTTAGCTTGCGTGATTGCCAACCTCTAATGCTATTGGCGCCTCCACTAAAGAACAATCTTTCGAAAGGTATGTATGAATGCTGAGGATCCCATTGATAAATCATACCCAGGCGTGATTTAAGAGCTAAGACAGTATATCTATTTAAGCTGTGGAATCTATTGTAAGCGAACTGAAATCTCAGGTAACGAGCAATGCCAATAGGTAATCCCCAGTCTAATGAAATCGCTGCATAATCGCCACGGGTAGGAGAGAAGAAATTATCCCTGTGGTCGGCAAAAATTCCAACTCCAATTATATTAGCAGCTGGGTAATAGAAGGGATTTTCGTTATAAAATTTATCCAAAGCATCTAAAAGTAAAATTGATTCGATTACTTTAAGCGAATCGCTGTGTGTTATTGCATTGCGGAGAGCCTCGTTTCTTGTCTCTTCATAATTTAGCGGTTTTTGCCATTCGAAAATGAAATCAACTGACATATTATTAAAATAGGTTATGCCAGGTAATTTCACAGGAAATTTGACTGGAAAGGAAAAAGTTATTAACGGAAGATTTCCGCTTATATATCTATACGAATATAATGGATTCCAAAAAAGCCCAATTCGGCTATTTTCCCATATCCATAAGAGAGGCTGACCAAAAGAGATTCCCAATTGTCCTTCGAATTCGATAATATTTTTGAATGGATTAGTAATCCAATTTGTTATATCTTTAATTAATAAACGAGCGTATGGATTGAATACTTGAGCTTTACCGAGTAGATTTCTGTTGATGTAAGTACCTTCAATACCAAAATTTACAAAGTTACCGAAAGTAGTCTGGTTGATAAACCATCCTAAATTCCATTCTTGCAATTTTTTATATTGAGTGAATATATTAACTACTAATGTTGTATCTGTAGATAGAACGGAGTTGATTGTATCAATATTGACTATATCAAAAGTACCGAGAAAACGCATATTTTCCTCAGAGCCTTGTATTTTTGAGCGAGAATACCAATCACCAACAGAAAATTCGAGTTGTTGTCTCTTTGTATTATATGAAACAATGTTTTGACCGAGTGTACTATCATTAAAAGAAATTGATGAAATTTTAAATCTGTTGCCAGGATAAAATTGTACGATAATACTGTCTATTTTCGTACTTGTATCTTTTAATACCAAAGGAGGGTCTTCGTATCTTGCGTTGTAATAACCATTATCTAAAAGCAAACGAACAATTTTTCTTATTTCATCTATAATTGCTTCTTCATTGAAATAAGTGTCTGTCTTGACAGTTTTAGTTTTTTCAATTTGTCTTATGATTTCGATAGGTAAGGAATCCAATCCAAGATATATTAAATCAGAAATTTTGTAACGTGGATTTTCAGTGACAAAAAAAGTTAAAACATTAAATCCATCATTTGAATCAGGTCGAAATTGGAATTTCACTTCGATTTCGTGGAATCCCTTCATATTATAAAAGTGCCAAAGTGATAAAGTATCTGCAGTAATTCTATTTTCATCAAAAAATCGAATTTCGTTATAATAATTTCCGACTGTTTTTTTCAGATTTTGTTTTAAGGATTTGGGAGCTGAACGGTTTCTGCTTATCTCATCGCTGAGGTATTGAAATATCTGATGTTGCCAAGTTCTTTCGGTCGGGCGAGAAGCTATAACAGATAGCAATTCGCTGTTTGAGAAATTCTGATTACCAATGAATTCAATTTTTCCAATTTCGTAAAGGCGGTTATTTGCTTTTGAAGGTATTAATCCCGAATGTATATAAGAGTAAGATTTGCTCTGAATAATCAAAAACAATAATATGAAAAAATAACAAAAATACTTTCCTTTTTTAGTTTTTGAATTCATTCAAAAAAAAATTGTTCATTAAGCTATGCAAATATAGTTTATTTTTTGCAAAGCTCAATATATCATCGGCGAAGATATGGAACAGAGGATTAATAATATTGTTCTTCTTCATCATCGTTGTAAAAGTATTCTTCGCCCATAACGTCTTCGTATTCAGGCCAAAGGTCTTCGATGGATTCGATGTACTCGTCTGTATCTTCGAGTTCGTTTATATTGTCAATGACCTGTTGCGGGCATCCTGTACGATTAGCATAATCGAGCAACTCTTCTTTAGTAGCTGGCCAGGGAGCATCTTCGAGATGTTGGGCTAATTCAGGTGTCCAAAACATAGTTGTTACTCCTCTATTTGTTTATTAGATTTAATTGTTTCCTTACTTTCGTTAATATCGGCTCTATACTTCATTATTTTAACTATATTCAACATAAGATGAATTTTTTCTATCACGTTATATTATCGAATAATCCTAAATTCTATTTTAGAAATTTTGCGAAAATACGTTATAATTGTTATAAAAAAAAACCTTTCGCATTTCTGCGAAAGGTTAGGGTATGAAGGAGAAGAGAAATGAGAACTATCTTGAATAAAATTCGACGACTAAAGGTACTTCGCATTGTGTAATAATTTCTTCGCGAGTAGGAATATATAATAATTTTGCAGAAAAGTTCGCTTTAGAAACTTCGATATAGGAGGGTGGGGCAGAGGATCTTATAGCATCTTGAATATACTCTACTTTCCTACTTTTTTCTTTCACTGATACTGTGTCATTAACTTTAAGTTGGTAGGAAGGTATATCAACTCGTTTTCCATTAACTAAAATATGTCCGTGGGAGATGTATTGTCTTGCAGCCCAGATAGTCGAAGCTAATCCCGCTTTATAGACTATGGCATCAAGACGGGTTTCTAATAGTTGAACAAGCATATCAGCTGTATTACCAAGGTGCTTGCTGGCTTTTTTATAATAATTGACCATCTGGCGCTCGGATATATTATATTGTAATCTTAGTCTCTGTTTTTCAAGTAATTGTCTTCCGAAATCGGAAAGTTTCACTCTTCGACGTGAATTTCCGTGTTGTCCAGGTGGATATGGTTTCTTTTGTGATACTTTTTTAGCTTTCGGAGATAGTAATAAATTTAACTTTCTCGAAATTTTTACTTTTGGACCTGTATAATTCATTTTTCCTCTAATTTATGAAACTTGAGTAAAAAAAATTTAATGATAATTTAAAGAACTACAAAAATAAAGATAAATTTGAAATAAAACAATTATTTTAGCATAATTTTGGAAAATTAGTCTCAAAAAAAAAAAGAAATAATTAACAAGAATTGAATGAAAATTTCGTTTATTAATATACTTTTCTCAGTAAAAATTAAGGAGCAATAATGAAAAGAAATATTATAACAGCTGTTGGTTTGATTGGGCTTGGAATATTTATAGGAATGTTATTATTGACGAATTTTGATTCAAGCTCAATTAAGTCTCTTTTTGCTGATTCAGATATAAAAGTGGGCTCAACTCAACCCCCAGTAGCACTTAGCCCATCAGTCAAAGCACTAAGCGATGCTTTTGTTGCCGTGAGCGAGGCAGTTAATCCCTCAGTGGTAAGCATTTCTGTAGAATATGAAACAACCGCTAACATTAGCCCATTTAGAGAGCAATTTCGTGAGTTTTTTAGATTTTTCGGAGGTCCAGATTTCGAAGAGGAACCTCGGAGACGCTCTGAAGCAAGTGGTTCGGGTGTTGTAATTACAAGCGATGGTTATATTGTTACTAATAATCATGTTGTTGAGAATGCCGTTAAAGATGGTATCACTGTTACTCTCCATGATAAAAGAGTATTCAAAGGTGCTAAATTAATTGGACGCGACCCATTGACAGATCTTGCGGTAATTAAGATTGAAGCCAAAGACTTGAATCCAGCGCATTTCGGAGATATGGAAAAAGTTAAGGTAGGCGAAATCGTTTTTGCTGTTGGCAATCCGTTGGGATTGCATTCAACAATTACTTCAGGAATTATAAGTGCTATTGGTCGTGGACAATTGAATTTAATGAATAGAGATAGGTACTCCGTTGAAAACTTCATACAAACAGATGCGCCAATAAACCCCGGTAATAGCGGGGGCGGTCTGTTTAATTTAGAAGGCAGTTTGGTCGGAATTAATACTGCTATTGCAACTCGCACGGGGACATACATCGGCTATGGTTTTGCAATTCCCGTAGATTTGGTTTATGCAGTTGTTACTGATTTGATTGAAGATGGAAAAATTGACCGTGGTTATATTGGTGTGAGTATTAAATCTGTTGATGCAACTGAAGCTAAAAGCCTTGGTTTGGATAAAATCGAAGGGGTTTTAGTTCAGGAAGTTTTAAAAGGTAGTCCTGCCGAAGATGCGGGCATTGAAATTGGTGATGTAATTCTCGCACTTGATGGCAAGCCCGTTAGGACTGCAAATGAATTGCAGAGTATGATCGTTTTCCGAAAAACAGGCGATGACATTAAGTTAACTATTTGGAGAGATAACAAGAAAATTTTTAAAAATCTGAAGTTGAAAGCAAGAGATGCATCAGAAACTATCGCAGAACGTTCACATTCGAAAGGGGATACTCCTCCCGAATCAGATGTTAGTGTTGTGAATTTCGAGCATTTAGGGTTTTCTGTTGAGCCAGCAAAATCGAATCAACTCAAAGAATTCGATGTGAAAAAAGGGGTAATAATTACTCGAGTCGAAAGATTTAGTATTGCATCAGAAAGAGGATTAGTTCCAAATGGTATTATAGTTAAAGCTGATAGGAAAGATATCAATACGCCGGAGGATTTAAGAAAGATAATTAATTCCAAACAAGCCGGCGAAGGTTTGCTTTTGCAAGTTAAATATAAAGACACTTTCAGGATAATAGCTTTTGAGATTCCTAAGTCCTGAAAAATTCATAATGATATTGTAAAAAAACCCGCTTCATTAAGGACGGGTTTTTTTTATATTAAAAAATTATTTTATTTCAACTATATTTGCTATATACAAATTTCATTCTCAATAATGTCAAAATCTGCAGATAAATCTGATTTCCCGTTGACTTATGTCAAAGGTGTCGGTCCGAAAAGAGCAAAAGCACTTGCAGAAGCAGGAATTATCCAACCGAATGATTTGATTTGGTACTTCCCAAAATCGTATATTGATAGAACTGCATCGGATTCCTTGCGTTCATTAAAAATCAAATTAATTAATTCCGAAAGAGAATTCATAACGGAGAAAATTGAAAATGTTAAAATTATTAGTGAAAGTACTATAATAGCTAAAATAAAAAGCATCAATTTAATCGCCTATGGCAAGAATAAACGATTTCTCAAATTGATGATATATGATAACAGCAATGAATCTGCACAGGTTTTGTTCTGGAATAGAGCAGATTATTTCAAGTCAATATTTAAAGCGGGGCAAACAATAGCTCTAAGTGGAAAACCTGAGTTAGATAAATTCAATATTTTGAGCTTTAACCATCCTGTTGTAGAGATTATTGATGTTGAAGATGAAGAAAAATATCGTCAAGGCGAGATACTGCCAAGATATCAAATAACTGAACGAATGACAAATTCGGGAATAACCCAATACTTGATGAGAGAATTGGTCGAAAAATATGTTAATAGCGATATTAATTTTGATGAAACTTTACCAGAAGATATTTTAAAAAAATATAATTTCCCCAATTTAAAAATGGCAATTTCCAATCTTCATTTCCCTGAAAATAAAGAACTTTTGCTAAGAAGTCAGAGAAGAATCAAATTTGAGGAGTTTTTATACTATCAATTATCACTCGCAGTAAAGTATCAGCAATCGAAAACAATCGAGCGGGGATTAAAAATGGATAAAAGGAGTGAGCTATTGCACAAATTATTTGCTTCTTTACCTTTCGATTTAACATTTGACCAGAAAAAAGTGATTCGCGAAATAGTAGATGATTTGAAGAGTGGAAAGCCAATGAATAGATTGCTTCAGGGAGATGTAGGTTCGGGTAAGACTATTGTGGCGATTTTTGTAATGCTTATTGCTATTGATAATAGCTATCAAACAGTGATTATGGCACCGACTGAAATATTGGCTGAACAGCATTTTAAAAGTATCATCAATTATTTAGATGATATGGGGGTTAATTCTGTATTATTGACTGGAAGCGTAAACAATTCACAGAAGAGTTTAATTCTTGATGATATTGTCAACGGTAGAACACATATAATTGTAGGCACTCATGCCCTTTTCGAAGAGAGAGTAAAATATAATAATTTGGGGTTAATTATTATTGATGAACAGCATAAATTTGGAGTTGCTCAACGAGCACAATTAAAAAAACTTGCCAGCCAATCACTTGCCGAAACGGATTATTCACCACACATTCTTGTAATGTCAGCGACTCCAATACCGCGTACATTGACAATGTCATATTATGGTGATCTCGATATTTCAATAATCAAGGAGATGCCCAAGAATAGAAAGCCAATTAAAACAAAAATTGTGTTTGAGAGCAATTTGAATGATGTATTTGAATTTGTTAAAAACGAGCTACGAAAAGGGCGTCAAGCATATATAGTTTATCCTTTGGTCGAAAAATCAGAAAAATTAGATTTAAAGTCCGCTGTAGAATATTATGAGCATTTGAGAAAAGAAATATTCAATGATTTCCGTTGTGGTCTTTTGCACGGACAATTGCGATGGGAAGATAAAGAGAGCATTATGAAAGAATTTCTCGAGCATAAGTATGATATTTTGGTAGCTACAACCGTTGTAGAAGTAGGAATTGACGTTGCTAATGCTACTGTTATGGTAATCGAAAATGCAGAACGATTCGGATTATCACAATTGCATCAACTCAGGGGGAGAATTGGAAGAGGTTCGGAGCAATCCTACTGTATTTTGATAACAAAGGACCACTACCGTTACAGATATAAAAAAGATGTAGACATCGAAAAAGAGAGAAGTTTAGCGATGATACGACTCAAGTCAATGGAGGAAACAAGCGATGGATTCATAATTGCAGAAATTGACTTAAAGCTACGTGGACCAGGTGATATTCTTGGGACAAAGCAATCTGGAATGCCTGAATTTAAATATGCCGATATTGTTGCAGATATTGAATTGCTCTCGTTAGCAAGGAATGAAGCATTCAGCATTATTAATCGAGACCCCAATCTTACTAAACACTCGCATAAAGTTCTGCAGGAGGAATTTATGCGTAGGAAAACAAAAAAGGAGTTCTATTTCGATATAGCTTGATTATTCTTAATGTGCTCCTCATCTGCTAATACAATAATTTTATCTCCTTCGTTGAAAAATAACTGATGAGACTTTGGTGGGTTGACAATCACACCATAAGCTAAAAGCCGATCGCCTTCAAATCGCTTTCTCGTTTTTGCTGATTTATAGCCGATAGCAATTTGATTTTGTTGACGAGCGGATTCGAGTACTGTGTAGAAATTTACTGGTCTTCCAAGTTCGACATAATATTCTGCTGGTTTTATGTATATTGCTGGATTGCCCGCCGAGAATAAAATTTCGAAAACAATCCTTAATTCTTTATTTTGAGAAATTTGCGAAAGCATCAAACTATCGAGTCTGACACTGACGATGAAATCGTCTGCGTGGGTTATTTCTGCCAATTCTCTATTTCTATCGTCGAGCATTTCGCTAAGAATGGAAAATTTATGCCCAGTAGAATCGGCAATATCGCGAAGGTGGAGTAGTGTGCTCAATGTTCTTGCATCAGTAGATTGAACATCAATAAGTTCTGTTTGACTTAAAACAATGACATGTTCATAATTAGTAACTTTGACATTATCAAGAACTCCTCGATTAGTTGGGTCGCCAAGTTTAAAATTGAGCTTATGATTAATAACATCTGAACATTCCGAAAAGAGTTCATTTTCAACTTCTGGTTGTTCAGCAACAACAGTAATAGTTGAACCTGGCCAAACGTATTTATCTAATTCTTTGATAATGATAGGAGTTCTGCGATTCCAACCGATTATCAATGTGGCTTCGGGTTTTTGTTGTATATATTTTGGTGCTTGGCGTATAGCCGAATGGTCAATATTGAATTCTTTTAAGCCCGATACTATTAGCGTATCGTCATCTTCGGCAACTGCGATTATCATATCACCTTTTTCGATGATTGTATTCATCGGTGGTTTGAGGATTATTTCTCCGTTGCTTTTCCTTAATCCAATAAGTGAAGAAGTTTCATAAGCGAATATTGCTTCGACGAATGTCTTGTTGACTAATCGGGGTTCTTCCTGAAAATAGATTTCATCGCCACTGAAATCTAATAGTTCTGTAAAAACGACTGATAATCCTGGTTGTCGGCAGGTTTGGGCAGTGATTCTTGAGACAAGATAATCGAAAATGACTAATTGAACTTCGTCTTTGCCAGCAATTTGTGCGATAGGAACATTTCGGGGGTCACGAATTTCAGCGACAATATGATATTTATGAGGCAATGGCTGACGGTGGGGATTATTTGTAATTGCTAAAATCGTTTTTATTACAATTGAGTCGGGGTCTTTGATATCTGGTGCGATTATGATTATTGAGCGAGCTTGGTGCAGATTAATTATTTCGAGGTCGTGAAGGTCAATCGGATTTCCTGTACGGCATACTATTCGGGTGGTTTTTGTATCGCCTACTTTTGATTTTATCTCGTCCTCCATTTCGACTTTGTCTTTTTCTGCTAATATTGCGATGCATTGATTTTTCTGATTTTCGTTAGCGGTGACAAGTTCGTAAACAATAGGAAAGACTTGAAATGACCAACCTAAAATAACGGTATGATTTTTCTCAACAACGAATGATTTCCCTTTTCTTAGATTTGTGATTTTTTGGGTAACTCCGCTATTGATAATACCGATGAGCATACTCATTATTACAATACCGCTTATTGTAGAAATAAACATTACTGTTAAAAATCCTATTTCGAGGGGATCTTCTGAGATCACCCCACCATCAAGCATCCTCAAAATTGTTACCCAAAGGGCATTGATGAAATTATAGTTTTCATCGCTAAAACCGAGGATATTTAAGTTTTTGGGTAGTAAATTCCCAAGAAATAGAACTGAAGCTAAGATTAGAACTAAGATTATACAAGAGAATGCTAGTAAGATGATAGGTGCAAATGAACCCTTTGACATTAAATTATCAAATTTGTAACGGATTTTTGTTATTAGATTAGCTTTCTTCATAGTGAATCCATATATTTTAGTAGAATATAATCAATTTATTCCATTTTTATGGTTTATCAAAATGATGATAATCAGCATATTTCGAGAAGTATTTACCCCATCGCCAACCCCTTTCCTTAAAAGCTTGAACAACTGGATTAGACTCAGTTAGTGTTCCAGCTTTTGCTGTATCATAGATTGCTCCTTTGGGCGAAACTTTCCCATCTGGATAAACTACTGGATTAAAATAGGGATTGATATCAATTGCTTTTCCGAAAGAATGGTTCGATAATCTGTTTGTTCCCGCGATATTTCGGTAACAAAAGGCAGATGTGTTATTGTCTTGCATTGAAGCATCATCGGACCAATTGTATTTTATTATCGGAATCGCTTTCGCTATAGGGAATCGTGTATTCAAAATAATATCAAAAATTTCTAAAATATCCTGTTCCAAATCTTTGTGTATTACTAATTGACCTTGATGCAATTTATTATCGGTTGAATAATATCTAACATTTATCAGTATCAGATTATCAATAACTTCTTTTGGGGCTTTAGTTCCTCGAATAGCTTCCTCAAAAGTCATATTACAATCAATAATTACTTCTTCCTTCGAATGTTGTGAATTATTGACATTATTGATTAGTAATGTAAATATTAGAATCAAAATCATTTGATTTTATAATAAGAAACATCTGAAAAATACCAATTTTCATTATAATTTCCAAATTCCTCTCAATTTT
>JBBISM010000023.1:0-14968 GCA_037441245.1 Ignavibacteria bacterium
GACGCTCCGATGGGGCGTCTTTTCATTTATAATATAATTAATATAATTCCCAATTTATAAACTCACAAAATCTGATTTGATAATTCAATGTTTTGTTTATATTATTTTCATAATTTTAACTCGTGTTTAAACTAAATCTACAAAAATAAAAGGGTACAAATTATGGACATAAACGAGTTTAAAAATTATGGCTATCAGCTAATAGATTGGATTGCCGAATACTTTGAAAATATTGAAAATCTTCCAGTCAAATCGAACATATTACCCAGGCAAATCTACAACTCAATCCCTGAACTGCCTCCCTGGTCACCAGAAGATTTTAAGGAAATTCTTAGTGATTTCAACAAAATAATACTTCCTGGAATAACTCACTGGCAACATCCATCGTTTTTCGCATATTTCCCAGCTAATAATAGCTACCCATCAATTTTAGGTGAGATACTGACAGCAGCGATTGGTGCTCAATGTATGATATGGGAAACATCGCCTTCTGCAACTGAACTTGAGCAAGCTATGATGGACTGGTTTAAAAAATGTATCGGACTTCCATCTTATTTCGAAGGTGTGATTCAAGATACAGCTTCTACTGCTACATTGGTCTCTATATTGACAGCAAGAGAAAAGCTAAACAATTTCGTTATAAATAATAATGGTTTTAATGAGAATAGGTTAAGAGTATATTGTTCGGAAGAAGCACATTCTTCTATCGAAAAAGCTGTGAAAATTGCTGGCATCGGTAAAATTAATCTCATCAAAATTGATGTTGATGAGAACTATTCTATGCGAATAGATTCGCTCGAAAGTGCTATACAAAATGATATTCAAAATGGATATAAGCCATTATGCATTGTTTCAGCATTAGGAACAACTGGTTCATTAGCCATTGACCCAATTGAAGAGATTGGATTGATATGTCAAAAATTTGGCTTATGGCATCATATTGACGCAGCTTATGCTGGAACAGCTCTTTTGCTTGAAGATTTCAGGAAATCCAACCCAGGAATAGAGCTTTGCGATACATTCGTATTCAATCCACATAAATGGTTATTCACAAATTTCGATTGTTCTTGTTATTTCGTCAAAGATAAAAATGCTTTAATTCAAACATTCGAAATTACGCCATCATATTTGCAAACCGATTATGACGCGCGTGTAAATAATTATAGAGATTGGGGTATACAGCTTGGTAGAAGATTCAGAGCTTTGAAGTTATGGTTCGTCCTACGTTCCTATGGGATTGAAGAAATTCGAAAAAAATTGCAACACCATATCGAGCTTGCTAATTATTTTGCTGAGTGGATTAGAAATCATAATTCATTCGAAATACTCGCTCCTGTCAATCTGAATTTAGTTTGTTTCAGATTTTTCAAGAATAATCTAACTGAAATTGAAATAAATGCAATTAATAAAGAATTAGAAACGAAAATTAATCAATCAGGCAAAGCTTTTATCTCGCATACAACTTTGAATGGCAAATATACTTTGAGAGCGGTTTTTGGTCAAACAAATGTAAGTAAAAGAAATGTTGATGTATTAATCAAAACTATCTCAGAGCAAATCGAATCTTTTTAGAGACTATAAAAAAGAAAAAGACGATTTTACTCGCCTTTTCCCCGGTTATGTTCGACTTTTTTATTGGAGTTTTATTATGAAGAAGTTTTTAACGAACACTTCCGACACTTAAATTTACGAATAATAAAGCAAAATTTTCAAAAAAATTGATTTAAATTACAGATGTTTTTTTAATATAATTTATAATATTTTAACTTTTTTTCAGCACAGTAGTTTCATCAATTAATATGCCAAATAATCTGATATATGAAAAAAGTCCGTACTTGTTGCAGCATTCTAATAATCCTGTAGATTGGTATCCTTGGTGCGACGAAGCATTCGAATTAGCCCGTCAACTCGATATACCAATTTTCTTATCAATTGGCTATTCGACTTGTCATTGGTGCCACGTTATGGAGATAGAATCATTCGAAGATGAAGTTATTGCTGAGATGATGAACAAAGCTTTCGTCAACATAAAATTAGATAGAGAAGAACGTCCAGACATAGATTCAATTTATATGGAAGTTTGCCAGATATTGACTGGAAGCGGTGGTTGGCCTCTTACAATTATTATGACACCAGAGCAAAAACCCTTTTTTGCTGGAACTTACTTCCCAAAATATTCTCAATTTGGTAGGATTGGTATGTATGAGTTAATTACAAAGATTGATGAATTATGGAAAACCAGACGTGAAGATATTTTACAATCCGCCGAAAGCATTACGACACGTTTATTGATTTCTGAAAAATCTGATGATTTTGATATTAGCCCTGAGCAAATATTTAGAGAAGCATATAAACAATTGTCTTCATCATTTGATTATAGATACGGTGGTTTTCGCAATGCACCAAAATTTCCTACTCCACATAATCTTCAATTTCTTTTACGATATTGGAAAATAATGAATGAGAAAAATGCCTTAGAAATGGTCGAAAAAACGCTAACTGCTATGCGATATGGCGGTATTTACGATCATATTGGTTTCGGATTTCATCGTTATTCAACCGATAACAAATGGATAGTTCCTCATTTTGAAAAAATGCTTTATGACCAATCATTACTCATTACTTCTTATACTGAAGCCTATTTAGCTACAAAAAATGAGCTTTTTAAAAAGACCGCTCTCGAAACCACCTCTTATATTCTCAGAGAGCTAACTTCTGAAGAAGGAGGTTTTTATTCTGCTGAAGATGCCGATAGCGAAGGAATTGAGGGTAAATATTACCTATGGAGCGACGATGAGATTAAGCAAGTACTCAAGGAAGATGCTGATACCTTCCGCCGTTATTTCAGTGTGTTGGACAAAGGCAATTTCCATTTTGAACATCAATTTGATAATAATGCTAATATTCTTTTTATGCAATTCAGTCATAGCGAGCATTCGAAAGCTCTCGGTATAAATGAAGAAACACTCAATAGTATAATTAACAGATGTATCAATACATTACTTCAAGCAAGAAATAATAGAATAAAACCATATAAAGACGATAAAGTTCTAACAGATTGGAATGGATTGGCAATATCTGCATTAGCCCTTGCTGGTTTTACATTTGACAAACCAAAATTGATTTAGGTTTCTAAAAAATCAACCGATTTCATTTTAGCAAATATGAGAAAAACTGATGGACGATTGCTTCATCGCTATCGTGATGGCGAATCTGCTATTGATGCTATGCTTGATGATTATGCCTTCTTCATAAATGGATTATTATCCCTTTATGAAGCAACATTTGAGATTAATTACCTTAAATACGCACTGGAGCTTATGGATATTATGATTGAAGATTTCTGGGATGAAATTAATGGGGGATTCTATTTCACATCAAAAAATTCAGAAAAACTTATTCTGCGGAAAAAAGAAATATACGACGGGGCGATTCCATCTGGAAATTCCTATGCTTTGTTAAATTTAATCAAATTGTGGAAAATCACTTCTGATACAAAATTTCAGGACCTAATATACAAGCAAATAAAGGCATTCATTTCTAAATTTGCTGATTATCCTAACGTTTATACACATTTTATTTCTGCAATGAATTTTGCTTTGAATCATTCTTATGAGATTGTGATTGTCGCCGACGAGATTGAAAACATAAACGAAATCAGACAATATTTGAATGAGCAATTTCTTCCCGACAAGACAACTTTATTCAAGCAAAGCAATAACAAAAACGATTTACACAAAATAACTCCTTATTCCCGTGAGATGAATATTCTTGATGGAAAACCAACGGTCTTTGTTTGTAAAAATTTCCAATGCTCACTTCCGACAAACTCAATTGATGTATTTAAAACATTAGTCAGTTAAATGGATATAGCACTGATAATCATATCGTTTATTTTAATTTTACTCGGAATTATTGGATGTATTTTCCCGATATTGCCTGGACCACCACTTTCATTTATGGGACTAATTCTACTACAGTTTACTTCTTTTAAACCTTTTTCAATTGAAACACTATTGATATTTGGCATATTGACAATTATTGTTACCGTTGTTGATTATATTATTCCAGTAATCGGCACTAAATTCACTGGTGGCACAAAATATGGAAACGTTGGTGCTATCATTGGATTGATAGTTGGATTTTTCGTTTTTCCTATCGTTGGTATCATCTTAGGACCATTCATCGGAGCTATAGTCGGGGAAGTGATTGGTGGTAAAAAATTCGAAGAAGCGATAAAAATCGGTTTCGGTTCGCTATTAGGTTTACTTGCTGGTACATTTATAAAACTCGCTATAACAATTGCTATGGCTGTAAGCTACATCTTAAAAATAATAAATATATTACCGCAATTATGAAAAAGCTTATCAAACAATGGTTGAATTTAGAACTAACAGTCGAGGCATTAATTTCATCTTCCGACAAAGTTAATAAAGAATTTTTTTTGAATCCAACACTCGAAGTCGCTCATTCACTCATTGGAAAAATCTTTGTCAAAATTGAAAACAACACCGTTCTTGCTGGGATTATTTCTGAAACGGAAGCTTACCTCGATTCAAATGACCGTGCCAGCCACTCATACAGAGGCATTAGCAGAAAAAATGACGCTATGTTCTATGAAGGTGGCGTTTTATATATTTATAAAATCTTCGGTATTCATTATTGTGCCAATATCGTTACCGAACCTGCTGGGATTGGTTGTGCCGTGCTTCTTCGTTCCTTAATACCCATTTCTGGCATTAACATAATGCAAAGGAGAAGAAGAACTACTGATATATACAATCTATGCCGTGGACCTGGAAATCTTGCAAAAGCTTTTTCGCTGGATTATACTTACAACAAAAACTCGCTTTTAAGTGATAATTTGTATTTGCTAAATACTGAATTGGATAATCAATATTTTATCGCAAATAGTGGTAGAATAGGCATATCTAAAGATGACCATCTACCATACCGATTTTTTATATATGAATGTCCTTTTATTTCTGGAAAAAAAAGTATAAAAAATGCTCAAAAAATATTAAATTCTTAAATTGAAATTGCTTTTATTAAAAAAAGTTTTTGAATGAAATCATAAATTCGAGTCAAACTAATATTAAATAGATAATACTCAAAATTGAAAATAAAAATCAAAAGAGAATAAACAAGGAGTGAGTTAATGAAGAACTTGTGGTTACTATTGCTTATTATATTAACAACCAACTTAGCCCAAACACAAGAATATGCTGATAGTCCCTGGGATGCTCGCCAAAATTATGGTATTTTCCTTAACGGAGGATTGAATCTTCATTTAGTTGACTTTAAAGGGCTCGAAACAATACCATCTTGCTGCCCTGGGTATCGAACTGGCAGTGGATTGAATCTTTCATTTGGATTGCTCACTTCGTTCCCAATCACCGACAATATCGAATTTACAACTCGTGCTGGCTTACATCTTCTAAATGGAACATTGAGTAAAATCGAAAACATCAGAGTCGCTGGTCCAAACGGCGAAGGAGTTGATGGAGAATTCGAACATACTATAATTGGGGATTTATCAACAATTAGTTTAGAACCTCTAATATCTTTTCGATTAAATGAACAATTCAGAATTTACGGAGGATTTCGTTTAGGTTTTCTACTAAACAAGAAGTTCGAACAAAAAGAAGAAATAATAAGCCCTTCCTTTGGAACTTTTGAGAATGGCCAGCGAACAAGAAATGAATTTACAGGGGATATCCCCAATGCTTCTACCATAGAAGGAGCTTTATCGGCGGGCCTGAGTTATGATTTTCCGATTAATAATTCAAATACTTTATTTTTTTCGCCCGAATTTTTCATAAATTTCGGTTTGATATCAATAACACAAAATCAAAGCTGGACTATTACAACATTACGTGGGGGATTTGCTATTAAGTATGCACCGAGAAAAATCATTCCTCCACCACAACCAGTAATACCACCTAAGACACCGCCCTTACCACCATTACCACCACCGCCAACTGTACCAGTCCTTGATGCAAATATAATAGCTGTTGGAGTGGATGAAGACGGCAATGAAACAGATGTCCCGATTTTGAAAGTAGAGGAATTTCTATCGAATAGAATGCACCCCCTTTTGAATTATATCTTCTTCGATGATAATTCAACTGATATACCAACAAGATATTACAAAATGAATGACAAAGAACGGAGAGAATTCAGCGTTAGACAATTATATAATCTCAAGACACTTGATGTGTATTATCAAATACTGAATGTAGTAGGCAAAAGAATGGAATCATTCCCTCAAGGAAGATTAACATTGATTGGCTGCAATTCCAACGAGGGTAAAGAATTAAATAATTTAGATTTATCAAAGCGAAGAGCCGAAGCTGTTAAAAATTATCTTGTCAATGTTTGGGAAATTCAACCTGAAAGAATTGATATTCAAAGTAGAAATTTACCTGAAGTTCCTTCAAATCCTAATATTCAGGATGGTATAGAGGAAAACCGCAGAGTCGAGATAATTGCAAATATACCACAGATTTTCGAACCTCTTGTCATTGGCGATACAATCAGGGAATCCAATCCCCCAAATGTTAGATTTAAAATGAGAATTAATACAGATATTGGCATCGAAAGTTGGGACTTATTAACGTTTCAAAGCGACAAAGAATTAAGAAGGTTTTCTGGTTCTGGATTACCACCTTCAATAATTGATTGGGACGTGAAACTCGAAGAAGAACAAAAATATATACCACGATTTACTGAACCATTAAACTATAAGCTTCAAGTAGTTGATAAAGATAATAAAGTTTGGCAATCATCAATCAAGCACTTACCTGTAGAACAATTAACCATCGAGAAGAAAATGATGGAGTTAATCGAAGACAAGGAAATTGACAAATTTAGCTTGATTCTATTTGGTTTTGGACTGCATGAATTGAGCAAAGACAATCTTTTAATTGCACAATTCGCTAAAAACAGGATTACAAAATACTCGACAGTAACAATTAGAGGTTATACCGATAGAGTTGGAGATGAAGATTATAACCTTCGGCTATCGCAAAGAAGAGCAGAAGCCACTGCAAAATCATTAGGAGTTGATATCAGATATGCAAAAGGATTGGGAGAAAGCGTTTTACTCTATGATAATGATGTTCCAGAAGGGAGATTCTATTGTCGTACTGTGCAAATAGATATAATTACACCTATTCAGTAACTTTATGCCTTTTGATTGGTTAATATTGTATAATAGTAAAAAAAATAAAACGGAGAAGAAATGAAAAATTTTATTAAAATTTTCATAATCGTTTTTGTATTCCCAGCATTTTTCTGCTTTGCTCAATCTATTAGAATATTGGATGTCATCAACACACACCAGTATCCCACAATAACAGCTGAATTCAAGGCATTCGATAAAGACAACAAAGACACACGAATAACAGACAAGTCTAAATACCAGATTAAAGATCCAGATGCTATAAGAGAAATATTAGGCATTGAGTGCCCAGAAAACATTTCCGCATTTTCATTGATATTATTGATTGACCGCTCACAATCAATGGTTAACTATAACTTAGTTACCCCTACAAAAAATGCTGCAAAAGCCCTTGTTGATAAATTACCCGATGGGCGATCAGAATGTGCAGTTATGGTTTTCAGTTTTGGCAATCCATCAACTCAAATAATGCACCCATTCTCTAGCAATAAGAAAGACTTGAAAGATTCAATTGAAAAAATCAGATTTGTCGGCGGTACAGATTATAACGCCGCATTTCTTATTGATAGGTGGGGAACTCCAGGTGCATTAACTTTAGCAAAGCAAGCTAAATACAAACCAATAATTATCTTCTTAACCGATGGTGGACACGACCCCCAAACAAGCGGCCCTTTCAGGAAAAATAATGTTATAGATTCTGCCTTAAAGCCCGAATTCAATGTTACAATTTATGCTATAGCTTTAGGAGATGAACCGGATCCAGCATCACTCTCAAATCTTGAGGGTATTGCCAATACAACTGGTGGCCAACTATTCCGTAATATATCCGCTTCGGATATTGAGGGAATTTATCTCGAAATACTTAGACGTGCCGACGCATTGAATTATCCACCTCCTTGCAAAATCAAATGGCTTGCTGCTTGTGAAAGTGGTGAAGTTGAACTAACTTGGTTAGCTCAATCAGGTAATGTATCCGATAAATTTAAATATAAAATACCAGATTCGGTAAAACCTGCTTGGGAAGTGCAAAATCATCCGAGGAACATCTTCTTTCTAAATGTTGACCCGACAAAACCACCTGGATACAAAGATACAACCATAACAATAAAAGCAATAAACAATTCTGCCCTCTTAACAGCATTTACGAGCGACCCACGCTGGAAAATTATCAGTCCTTCTCTACCAATGAAAAACCCTATAAATAAAAATGAAACCGTCAATATTACCATCAGATATACTCCAACGGATTCACTTTGCCATAAAACGCAAGCAAAATTAGAAGGTACATCTTGCTCTGGCAATGATTTAAATCTTTCTGCTGGATTCATTTTCCTTAAGAATATTTCAATGGGAGGCGAAGAGAAAGGCAAACAAAAACGAGAAACTAAAACTGCTGTATTTTGCAACTGGTCTTGCGACCCCATACAAATAAAATCCAGCACGATAACAGGAGCAAACGCTTCAGAATTCAAAATTATATCCGGTGCAAATATTGGAAGAAAAATCAATCCCGGTGAGTGTATAAACATAGAATTTGAATTTACCCCAGCCGAAGTCGGAACCAGAACAGCAAACGTCATAATCAATGCCTCAGGCGACCACTTCCCTGCCGGCGATAACTTCCAGGCAACAATTACTGGAACTGGTATCGGCAATCCAAAAATTCAAGCACCAAACTCAATTGTATTCGAAACTGCTGATTGCGAAAATCAATACACAGACAAACAAATAAAAATCGAAAACAACGGTGGCTCCGAGCTTGAAATTACAAGCCTGAGCATCAATCCAGACGATAATATTTTCTCATTTATTGGTGGAAATCCTGCTCCATTAACAATTCCAGCCGGAAGTGAATATTTATTGCAAATGCGATTTTATCCAAAATCATCCGGTCCTTATTCAGCCGTACTAACCATAATCAGTAATGCAGATAATAATCCAACTCATACTATCAATCTTAGTGGGAAAATGGATACAATTGATATATCTACAAATATCAATTCCATTGATTTCGGTACAATTTGCACTGATGAGTTAGCAAAAAGAAAAATAACTATATCAAACAATGGATCAATCAATGCTATTATCAATGCACAAATCAATCCATCAAGTTCCCCATTTTCAACAAATTCAGCCGATATTACAATTAATAGCAATGGAACATACGAACTCGAAGTGGATTTACAAAGTGCGACAGAAGGGCAATTCAATGCAACATTGACAATCATTGACCAAAAATGCAAATATGAAAAGACCATTACTTTAACAGGGATAGTCGAGAATCCAAAAATCGAACAATCTTCATTGACACTCTCATCAACAATTCTTATCCCAACTCAAGGAACCATCGCAATCAAGAATACTTCTAACAGAGTAATTACTATAGATGATTTAATTCCCCTCGATGCCCAATTTAAAGTAATCGGTAACTATAAAGGAACCACGATACCACCTAATAGCTCAATTGATGTTACAATTGAATATAACCCAACAAGTAGCGAGGTTATACAGACATATCTGAAGATTTTGGCTTTGCCTTGCAACTTTACAGATGACAAATCTCTTCAACTTATTGGAAACCCTGGCAAAGCAATAGCAAAGCTAAAAATTGGAAGGAACTACAATGCTGTAATAGGGAATAATATAATAATTCCTATCGAATTGATTGATAAAATTCAATTTGCCGAATCACAGACAAATACAATAAGTACGGAAATTACATTCAATCCGAATATTTTAGAAGGCATACCTCCATTCCCTCAAGGAAATGCCCCCGATAATATTACTGGAAAATGGATTTTACTTAGTTTGCCAACATCAAAGACAAATTCAAATGAAATTATCGCTAATTTGAACTTCAGAGTGAAACAATCAATTGATTCCAATTGCACTGAGTTAGCTTTCAACCGCAATAATACTTTTAATGATAGGCAAAATGTTAACTTCATTTTCGAAGATGGCAGATTCTGTATTTCCGAAGCATCTACAGAACTATCAATTGATGAAAAATTGGAAGCCAAACCAGGTGAGGTTTTCGAGCTTAGGTTTTATTTATCAAATAGTCGTAATTTATCCATAGATGTTCATCAATCCATCTCAGCACATATTACTTATAATGCGAGCTTATTTGAACCTTGGGAAAACACACCCAAAGGAACTTTCGACCCAATTTTAAAAATACGTTCTATTAAGTTCGACAACTTACCCATAATAGAAAATGCAACAACCAAAACGCCTATTGCATCATTCAAATTCAGAGCAATGCTCGGAACTGATGAATCTACAAAGATTAGTCTTGATAGTGCGAACGTTAAAAACGGTAAAATCAGCTTCAACTTGAGTGGTGGGCAATTCTCTCTCGATGGTTTATGCCGGCAAGAGCAATCAACTCGATTATTTAATCCATACCCAAGCCCCAAATTATTAATAATTTATCCAAACCCTCTCGATAATTTACTCAATATATCATTAGATTTAACAGAAACAACTCACTTCAATATTACTATTTCTGACATTTTCGGAAGGCAAGTTCTTGAAATGTTAAATCAAGAATTTACAACTGGAATACATAATATTAGTTTTGATATTTCATCGCTTAGTTCTGGAATGTATTTCGTTGTTTTAAAAACCAATAAAGAGATTATAACAAAACCAATTCAAATAGTAAAATAAATATATTTTTTAATTAATTTTGAAAATAAAAAAGATGTAAGAAGGTAATTTGCTTAAAAAAATAATAAGAAAACCCCTTGAGACATAGAAATTGTGGCAAACGAGGGGTTTTTCATTAAAGCATAAGATTATGATACAAAAATGGATAACAAAGCATATAAAAGAAGAGGAAAACTTAAAGATATTTACAGTTAGTTGGCATCAACGTTATCACCCAACATTAAAAAAAGAATCTAATTTCGTTGTTTTGAATTCACCCCGTTGGGTAAATATCATTCCAATAACCAAAGATGGCAATGTCGTCTTTATTGAACAATACAGGCACGGAATAGATGATATAACAATTGAAGTGCCTGGCGGATTAATTGATGATTACGAAACTCCACAACAAGCAGCCGAAAGGGAATGCACCGAAGAAACTGGATTTATTGGCGTTGAATCTGGAGCAATTCTACTCGGGGAAAATTTCCCAAATCCTGCTTTTCTCAATAATACTTGCTATTCATTTGTTTGGTTCGCTTGCGAAAAGCTTAAAGAACAAAAACTTGACATTAATGAAGATATAAAAGTTATTGAAATTCCGCTTAAAGACGTGAAAAAACTAATATTAGATGGTCGCATCAAACATTCTTTGGTATTAACAGCATTTGTCTTTTATTTTTTAAGATATGACGATTTGAAGATATAAATAATAAAACTATGGGCAAAGTAATTACAATAGCAAATCAAAAAGGAGGTGTGGGCAAAACTACAACCTCGATAAATTTATCCGCATCCATAGCAGTCGCTGAGCATAATGTATTACTAATTGATATTGACCCACAATCGAATACAACCAATGGCTTAGGAGTAGATTCCCGCAGTCTCGATAATACAATTTACGAAGTATTAGTAAATAACTTAGATATACACAAGGCAATAATAAAAACTGGAATTCCACATTTATCATTACTTCCCTCCCATATCAACTTGGTAGGTGCTGAAATTGAAATGGTTAATATAAAAAAGCGAGAATATGTGCTTCGAAAAGCTCTTGAACCGATTAGAAATGAATATGATTATATTATAATTGATTGTCCCCCATCACTTGGATTATTAACATTAAACGCACTCACATCAGCTGATTCTGTGCTTATTCCCGTGCAATGTGAATATTATGCACTCGAAGGATTAGGACAATTACTGAATACAATTTCTATCGTTCGTTATCACCTGAATACTGAATTAGATATTGAAGGTGTCTTACTTACTATGTACGATTCCCGTCTGAGATTATCAAATCAAGTTGTTGAAGAAGTCCACAAACATTTCAATAATAAAGTATTTCGAACAATAATCTCAAGAAATGTAAGGTTAAGCGAAGCACCGAGCTATGGCAGACCAGTAATTCTCCACGATGCGTTCTGCACGGGAGCTGTAAATTATCTTGAATTAGCCAAAGAAATTATCAATAACAACAAGTAATTAGGATTATAAAAATAAAATTTTTAAATTGAAATTTGATTTAATAACTGAAATCCGATGTCGAAAAAGATAAAAAAACAAACAGGTTTAGGAAAGGGTTTAGGGGCTTTAATACCTGATATTGAATTTTCCCCTGATAAAGGTTTCAAGGTAATATCGGACAAGGGAATAACCGATAGCAGTTTCTCATTTATAGATATATCTCAGATACACAAGAACCCCTATCAACCCCGACAGGATTTTGACCCACAAGCATTAGATGATCTGAAGAATTCCATACTGCAACACGGAATAATACAACCCATCACAGTCCGCAGAGAGATAAACGGCTACGAGCTTATAGCAGGCGAAAGAAGACTTAAAGCGGCAATTATGGCTGGTATCAAAGAAATTCCTGCTTATATTCTCGATATAGACCATGGCATCGAAATGCTCGAAATTGCCCTTATCGAGAATTTACAGCGAGAAGATCTTAATCCTATCGAAACAGCTTACGGTTATCAACGGTTAATTGACGAATGCAAGTTAACCCAAGAGCAAGTCGCTGCCAAAGTTGGAAAAGATAGGTCAACTGTTACAAATTTCCTCAGACTGCTTAAACTTCCCGATTCAATCAAAGAATCAATCAGAAAAAAAGAAATCTCAATGGGGCATGCCCGTGCAATCCTTTCATTAGCTTCATCGGGATTGATTGAAGTCGTTTGGAAGAAAATAATCGAACAAAATTTAAGTGTTAGAACCACAGAGAATCTCGTCAGAGACATTGAAAATGGTAAAATTATACTTTCAAAAGATGGCAAAAGCAGGGAAATAAATAAAAATTATACCAAACCTAACGAAGCAAATGCTCTAAATTCTATAAAAGAAGATATTGAAGATAATTTAAGACAAATTTTTGGCACTAATGTCAAGATTGTTACAAAATCCGAGCAAAGCGGATATATAAATGTCGAATTTTATTCCCTCGACGATTTTCAAAGACTTATTGAACTTTGCATTTTGATAAGCGAAAGGAAAATACCAATTGAATCATTCGAAAAAGTTAAGCAAAAATGAGATTTATTGAGCAGGATATAAAATTTATAACAACAGTGCGAGTTAAATACGCTGATACTGATAAAATGGCTATCGTCAATAATGGCAAGTATTTTACTTATTTCGAAGTTGGTAGAACAGAATTAATGCGGCATTTCGAAATGCCATATACAGAATTTGAAAAAGCAGGATTTCTTTTACCCCTTATTGAAACAAAAGCAGAATTTAAAAGCCCTGCTTATTATGACGATTTACTAAATATCGAAACCACACTGAAATTGAGATATTCCCCAATTATTCAATTCGATTATAAAATCTATCGTAACAATACAACAATTGCATTAGGTTATACGTTACATACATTTGTAGATAACCAGAGTAGATTGCCAATAAAACCACCAGAAATGTTTTATGAGGCATTCAAAAAGATAATTGAATCAAAATCTAAGTCATAATGATGAAAATCAAATTCATATTTATAATAACATTAATATTCATTATCAATTTCACAGTATTTTCAGCTTATTCACCCTATAATTTCCTACGGCTTCAAGCGAGTGCACGTTCTGCTGGATTGGCTGGAAGTTTCGTAAGTATCACAGATGACCCAACGGGTGTTTTCTTTAATCCTGCTACAATTTATACAGTTCATTCTAAAACATTCAATACTACTTTTTTGAAACATATTTTAGATATTAATTCAGGACAAATAACTTACATTCATCGCACTGATAAAGGTGTTTTTGGCGGCTCAATCAATTATTTGAACTATGGAAGTTTTAAGCGTACAGATAGGTTTGCCAACCAATTGGGCACCTTTTCAGCAAATGACCTATCAATAGGTATAAGCTATTCAAACGAACTCGATTCTAACTTCTATTACGGAGCAACTCTCAAGTTTATCTATATTGGACTTGATGACGCTAACTCACTTGCTCTTGCTCTTGATGTTGGATTAATATACCAATTACCCGATGATAGATCAAATATTGGATTAGCAATACTTCATACTGGAATGCCTTTGTCATCGCTTGGTAGCATAAGCGAAAATCTACCCTTAGACGTAAAAGCTGGAATCAATCATAGATTAAGAGGTTTACCCTTATTAATTAATTTCGCTTTTCATCATCTTGCCGACCAAAAAGACAATTTCTTTGAAAAGTTCGAATCCTTCACCTTAGGAGGCGAGATTTATTTCGGCAATCATCTTATGGTTCGGCTGGGTTATGATAATCATATTCGTAAGCTAACCTCTATCGAATCGAATAAAAAATTCAGTGGATTTGCTGGAGGTGTAGGAGTCAAAACTAAGGATATAAATATTGATTATGCTCTTGCTTTTTACGGCTCAGGAGCAGCATTACATAGATTTAGTATAGGATTTGAGTTAAACAAATTATTCGAATGAGATATGAAGAATCTATTTCTATTCGCTCTAATATTTGCTGTATCTTTAAATACCTCGCTTTCGCAACAGCCAATAGTCAATCAACAGCAGATATTGCAACAGATAATCAAACCAAGTTTTGTTGTCGAGGACGTTGTCATTGCTTTACAAATATTAAATAATATTGAAATATCAGGAAATGAAATAGATTCATTTCTAAATGTTAA
>JBBISM010000023.1:14992-15770 GCA_037441245.1 Ignavibacteria bacterium
ATCAAAAGGGTTCAGGATAGCTCAATGCAAACCAACGATGTAATACGCGTGGAATTCACAGTTCAGACTGCTCAAGATATGCTTACTTTTCTACAAAGAGGAAAGCTCAGCGGACAGGTAGCAGAAAAATATAAACGCTTCATTGATGCAGTAATTGAATCAGCAAAAGCACTATCGCAAGCACCAAAGAAATAAGCTCAAGTCAGGTTTTTTAATTTTATAATAAATGTAGTGCCTTCATTGACTTTGCTCTTTAATGATATTTCTCCCCCAAGAGCATCTATGCATCTTTTAACAATCGTTAACCCCAATCCAGAGCCTGGAATCGAACCTATATAATCTTTCTTGCGATAAAATGGTTGAAAAAGATTATTTTGTTCTTCCTCGCTAATTCCGATACCACCATCAATAACATATATATTGAGGTGAATATCGTCAATTTCTTCGATTTTGAGTCCTATAGGAGCATTTTTCGGAGAATATTTGCAAGCATTAGTTAGCAAATTGATTAATATTTGTCTTAAAAGCTTTGTATCTGTTGTATATCGGTATCAAACTCAATAGGATGATTATTATTATCGAAAACTTTGATATCTTCTATGACTTCTTTGATAAAATCATTCATATTTATTGATTTTACTGTTACCTCAATTAAACCTTCCTCGCTTTTACCAACCATCATAACATCATCAATTAGACTAGTCATAATATTAATAGAGTTCTTTATTTTTTCCAATTGAGAAAAGGTTTGTTCAATGGTTCCATCTTTAAGATATTT
>JBBISM010000023.1:15800-19213 GCA_037441245.1 Ignavibacteria bacterium
AATTACAGTCAGTGGCGTTCTATATTCGTGTGAAATCATAGAAATAAAGCGGGTTTTCATCAGTCCCAATTCTTTTTCTTTAGCTAAGGCTATTTCAAGACTTTGAGTAGTTTTCTCGAGTTCTTTCTGTGTTTTGAAGTGTTCTTCATTCTCAATTCTTAATTCATCGAGAGTTTTGGTTAGCTGGATTGTTCTTTCTTCAACTCTTAATTCAAGCTCTTGATTAAGCTTGATTAATTCATTTTCCAATTGTTTACGCTTGGTAATATCTCTGATAATAATAGCATAATTTGAAATCTCTCCATCATTATTGATAATTGTTGTTATCGTTGTATCAAGCCATAGCTTTTCGGCAGTTGATTTGATTTCAAGTAATTCAAATTTAACTTTTGGGAGAGAAGCATCCGCAATCTTAGTGAATTTTGCAAGTTCCTCAAACTGAGATTTTATGTAATTATTATTTTCATCAGAAAATATCTCGTAAATCATTTTACCTTTTGCCCCATCACCTTTTATACCAGTGATTTTCTCTAGCATTGGATTGATGAATTCTATTTCCCCACTTATATTTGTTAGTATTACTCCATTTGGACCTTGTATAACAACTGACGATAATTTAAAATATTCGTGTTGTACTTGATATTTCTCGATTAAATTCCCGAGTTGTAAGGCAACAGTTTCCATTAACTCAACAGAATATTTGTCATAAGCCGATGGATTAGTATAACTTTGAACAACCATAACACCTTTGCTGTTATTCCAACTCAATGGAACACCCAACCAAACTTCAGGCAGAGAACCTATTAAACTAACCTCCCCCTTTTCCACAAAATTTAGAATCTGTTCCTGAGTTGCCCAAATTGTCCTATTTTCATTTTTTACTTTGTTACTCAATGAACCTTTTGCATCCCATTCTTGTATATTATCTTTATCAATTTCATAAATAGACTTAAATTTATCTTCTTTTGAATCATATTTAGCAATATAAAAATTAGTAGCATCTAAGACTTTATTCAAGATAAGTGATACTTCCTTAAAAACAATTTTTAAATCATTATATTCCTTGAATATGTTTGATATTTCATATTGCACTTCTATTATAAGCTCAGCTTTTTTCATTACCGTTATGTCGGTAATATAACCTTCAAGAGCGATGAGTTTATCATCTGTGAATATACCGCATCCACGCTCCCAAACCCATCGAATTTCTCCCGAGGAGTTTATTATTCTATATTCCTCGGTGAAGTAATCCGCTTTAGAAAGTACCCATTGCCATTTATTCCAGACAAAATCTTGGTCATCAGGATGAATTATGGCATTGAAACTCCGAACATGATTATCAATAAATTCATCAGCGGAATAACCAGTTATCTTTTCAACACCGCTACTGATGAATTCCATAGTCCAATCCCTATCGTTTTTGCAACGATAAACAAAGCCAGGTAAATTGTTTATTAGCGTTGTCAATTTCCTGTGTTGCTCGTTTATCAATGATTCATTACGTTTACGCTCAGTAATATCAACAGCAAACGCAACAACAGAATCTTTGGATTCATACAACTCAAGAGGAGTAGCAAATAACATTATATCAAGAATTTCACCGTTTTTCTTTTTCCATTTAGTTTCAGCGGTTCCAATAGGAGATTTGTCCATCTGAGCATACTGGCTTCCTATGTATTCATATTCCGATTTATTTGGATAGAGGAATAACGTATTATGACCAACAAATTCATCTTGTACATATCCGAGCATATTACATATAGTATCGTTTACTTCAAGAATAATTCTATCCTTCACAATCAACAATCCGACCGGAGCAGCTCGGAATATACTACTCAATCGAGCTTCGTTTTCCTCTATTTTCTTAAGATATCCGCGTTCCTCTGTCTGATCCCTAAAAACTAAAATAACACCAGAAATGTTACTTTTTTTATCGAAAATAGGTGCGCCACTATCAGCAATTGGAATTTCCTTTCCATTCTTCGACCTCAATAAAGTATGATTGGCAAGACCAACAACAATCCCGTCTCTAAGCACTCGGCTTACTGGGTTTTCAACTTTCTGATAGGATAATTCATTAACTATATCGAAAACTTCACTTATATCTTGATTAATAGCTTCCTTCTCAACCATACCACATAATTGCTCGGCTATCTTGTTCATTGTTTGGACCTTGCCGTTTTTATCGGTTACAATTACAGCATCACCAATACTATAGAGAATTGTTTTGAATTCCTGTTGGGATTGCTTTAATTGTATTTCCTGTAAGAGCAATTGCTGTAAAATACTCCTTTGACGGTTTCTATATAAAAAAGCTATCAAAAGATTGCTCAATAAAATCAAAAATATACTAACAACTAATATCAATGAACTTTCAAATATCCATTCCTCAAAGACTTCTTCTTCATCAATTTTATTAACAATGAACCAATTTGTATCTGGAATTTTATTCTTAGCAGCAAGCACTTTAACGTCCCGATAATCAGTTGCTAATGAAATACCTGTATCGCCTAATGCAAGTTGAACTGTTGGTAATTCACTTCTACTCAGAGGAACTCTAAATGTTAAAGGCTCTGCTTCAGAGAACCTGAGACGATTTAAGTAAATAACTGAATCATTCTGAATACGAAATATTATTGTTTCTAACGACTTGCTTGGTATAGGCATAAGTTGTAAATGTGGAAATAAAAAGTAATCAGGATTAACCCTCATCATAACATAACCAATGACAAAATTATTATATATCAACGGAATTGCAAGGTCGAGATGTACTTTTTGATATGTTTCTGCAGTATGTATATCGGATAAAATCGGTTCTCCCGTTTCACCAACTTTCTGTAATAAATTTCTTGCATGCTTACCTAACTTCTCGTTTCCATTTAGGTTAATAATAATATCAAAATTAGAATCAACCATATATATATCAAAATAATTCCGATTAATAAGAATTGATGACAAATAATCTTTAACTCTTTTGTGAATTGATTTATCATTGGGATTATTAAGATGCTGATAGAAATCATCAATTATTGCATCATTTGATTGTATCATTTTTGCGTCAGTGAGTAAATCCTGTCGCCACTCAATTAATTGATTGATTTTTAATGTGTTTAACGTCCGTAAATTATTATAAATATTATTTTTTATTCGTTTGCTTTCGCTCTGGTAATAGAAAAAAGAAATGATAGCAATAATTAATGTTATTGTTGTCATCAATAACAATACTAATTTTCTCGATATTATCCTGGATTGGGTTTGTGTTTCCATTTTAATAATATTTTATAGAGTTACTGAAGAATTATTATATATGTATTGAAAAAACTAATCAACAAGGAAAAGCTTTCTATTATCTACCCTTAAATTAACGAATAAAATATTAATAACGAAATTCTTTAATAGCAAATAAATAATAA
>JBBISM010000024.1:0-6082 GCA_037441245.1 Ignavibacteria bacterium
TCAGTAATTCTATCATTATTGACGTAGGGATATTGAGTAAGTCTTCCCCAATCGCACATCCAATATTTATTAACGTAAAGATTTGTTCTTGGTTCTAATCTCAATATCTCATTATTTCTCACTCCAATTTTTATATTGCATCCCTTACTGCATCCAGGACAAATCGAATCGTTGAAGCTCATATCCCATACTCTCGATTTAAATCGAAAATCAGGACTTGTCAATGCTCCGACTGGGCAAATATCTATAACATTCATTGAATATGGATTTTCGAATCGTGTTCCTTCGAAAAGTTCAATTGTTACGTGGTCGCCACGTTGGACAAAAGATAATACATCTTGGTGGGCAATTTCTTTGGCAAATCTGATGCATCTTGAACAAGAAATACACCGCTCTGCATCGAACAAAACGTTTGGTCCCCAGGGAAGTCTCTTATCCTTATGATTTTTCATTTCAATAAAGCGGCTTTCCCCTTTAGAATGTAAAAAAGCATACTCTTGTAGCTTGCATTGCCCTGCTTCATCGCATATCGGACAATCTAATGGATGATTAATCAGTAAAAACTCCATTACCGCTTCTTGAGCTTCAATAACTTTAGGAGTATTCATCCGTACATGCATTCCCTCGCTTACAAATGTAGCACAAGCAATCTGCAATTTTGGGAAGTAATTTATAATTGGGGTACCTTCTTTATCTCTCTCGAAATCGCCATTTGGGAGTTTTCTAGAGAATCCAACTTCAACTAAACACATCCTACAATTACCAGATACTGATAGCTCTGGATGCCAGCAAAAATGTGGTACTTGAATACCGTTTTCATAAGCCGCTTGAATTATGGTTTGCCCATCATTAGCTTCGAGTATTACGCCATCAATCGAAATGTGAATCATCTGCAAATCCGTTACAAATAATACAATCTTTAAAATTACGAATTTTTCAATTATTATTAAAAAAGTAATCTAAAAGTTATAAACTATCAATTCTCTAATTCTGCTTCGATTAACCTCCAGATTCGTTGACAAGGGAAAGCATTCTCGTATAGTGGTTTGTTTATTATGACTGAATCTATATTTCTAGCTCGATATTCCTGTAATTTCCATAAATCCTCTGATTTGTCAACGCTATGATAAATTGTGATTTTAACTTCATTATTCATAGCAAAATTTGATATTGTATTCAAAATGTTTTTATAAGAACCGATGTTAATATCATCTATTATCAATCGTTTAATTCCAATACTTATAAATTTTAGCAAATCCTGATTCAGTTCTAAGAGTTCATCTGAGATAATTTGGTAATATAAAGATATTTTCGAATGATAAAATTTATCTAAAATATATTGGCTCAATTCAAAAGAATTATTTTGATTAAAATCAAGAACTAACCGATATATATTATTAACCAGATAATAATCACATTCATCTTTACTTCTGAATTTGTAATGTAACTGCACTGGAATATCAACAGAATTTGCAATTTCTATTAATTCATTTTGATTTATATATATCTCGTTGAAAGAATCTGAATCTTTGATATATATGGATTTTGCATTTTCTCTTCGCCATAGTTGAGCTAACTTGTGTGGTTGTTGGCTGAATTCTTTATAAATTTCTGCTGTATTTAATTCACCTTGTATGCAAAATTTACATTTACCTCCTTCAAGCTCAATTTCAGGAATTACAAGAAACATTTTTAGCCCATCACATATTTCAAAGATTTCTTTATTAAGTCTTCGGCGGTTAATTTCCCATCAGCAAAATCTTTGAGAGCGATTTTGACTGACTTATCTGCTAATGCCCGGTTGAACCCTAGAGCAACGAGGGCAGAAATTGCCTCTTGCTTAATAAGTTGAATTGTTGTATCAATAGATTCATCTCTTATAGAAACTTTATCAATTTTATCTTTTAATTCAAGTACTAACCTTTCAGCTGTTTTTTTCCCAATATTTGGTAACTTAGATAATTGAGCACTATCTCCAGTCAGAATAATTGTTTGTAAATCTATAACTGTTAGAGAAGATAAAACTGCCATTGCTGTCTTAGGTCCAATGCCAGAAATTGTTATCAACATTTTAAAAATTTCTCTTTCCTCATCGTTTGCAAAACCATATAGCTGTAAACTATCATCTTTAAAAATTAGTAAAGTAAATAATTTTATTTTTTCCCCAATATCTGGTAAAGACATTGAGGTATTTACTGAGATGGACACATTATAACCGATTCCATTGCATTCAATAATCGCCTCAGTCGAGGTTTTTAGGGCTAGTTTCCCATCTAAATAAACTATCATAAATTTACTGTTTTATTATTCTTTGAGGATTCATTTTTATATAGTTTTCCCAGCTATTTATTGCATTATTTTTATATTTGTTTCTGAAGCTATGGCAAATTGCAACACCCAAAGCATCTGTTGAGTCATAAAATTCGGGAGTTTCTTCAATAGCTAAAATCTTTTTAACCATATATTGCACTTGTTCTTTCGAAGCATTGCCACGACCTGTTACTGATTGCTTGACTTCTCTTGGGCTATATTCAAATATAGGAATATCTGACATCGTTACAGCAAGCAGAGCAGAAGCTCTTGCATGCGATAATTTAATTAGAGATTTGGCATTTTTAGCATAGAATATGCTTTCTAATGCTGCTGTGTCGGGTTTATTTCTGGATATAACTTGAGTTAATCTTTCAAAAATCTCTTTCAATCTCATTTCAAGCGAGCTATGCTTAATGCTGACTTTGACAACACCATATTCAACGATAGACAAGCACTTACCTGAACTATCAACTATCCCATAACCACAAATAAGCGAACCAGGGTCTATGCCTAATATCTTCAAGTTATTACCTGTATTTTGGGGTTTTTCAAGATTAATTTTCTGATTCTATTGTTTCCATTAATTCATCATCAATTTCGAAATTAGTATAAACATTTTGTACATCATCGTGCTCTTCGAACATTTCAATAAATTTTATAACTTTTTTGGCGTCATTGATATTATCTATCTTCACGGTTGTTTTTGGTAAATATTCTAATTTGCTTTCTGTAACCTCGAAGTTTTTCTCTTCAATATATTTGTTACAAATATTGAAGTTTTCCATAGGGCAAATAATTCTGGTTGTATCACTGTCGTATTCCATATCATCAGCATTTGCCTCGAGGATATATTCTAACTTTGCTTCTTCGGTAATATTGTTAGTTTTTATAGTAATGACGCCTTTGCGTTCAAAATTCCAAGCAACAGAATTTGCCTCACCGAGATTACCACCTAATTTGCTGACTTGTGAGCGAATTTCGGCAATTGTTCTATTTTTATTGTCAGTAACAGCTTCCAGTATAACAGCTACACCAAAAGGGGCAAAACCCTCGTAAACAACTTCTTCGTAATTAACTCCTTCGATTTCGCCAGTTCCTTTTTTTACTGCTCTTTGTATATTCTCCGAGGGCATATTCACCGAACGAGCATTCAATATAGCTAACCGTAATCTGGGATTTGCTGCTGGATCTCCACCACCTTCTCGAGCAGATATTGTGATTTCTTTTGCGATTCTTGTAAATATTTTGCCACGTTTGGCATCTTGTCTGCTCTTCTTATGTTTAATATTTGCCCATCTACTATGACCAGACATTATTCACTCCTTAATTTAATTACACATTTTGTTGCATTATCTAATTATAAATTTATAAAAATTTAATCAGATTTATAAATTAAATACCTTCTTTTTAATCTGATTTTTATAGATGAGTAATACATATTGAAATGTTAATTATTAGAGATTAACAAGATGCAGTATAAACGTTCTAAAAACCCGGTTCATTATCAATGTCCTCATTTTCCGGAGGTTCATAGTATGACAAGTTTTCAAATCGAGCGTAATCTTTGAGATAAGCTAATTTAGCTGTACCGGTAGGTCCGTTCCTTTGTTTGCCAATAATAATTTCTGCTGTACCTTCTGTTTTTGAATTATCATCATAAGTTTGTATTCCATAATAATCTGGACGATGCACAAAAAGCACAACGTCAGCATCTTGCTCAATGCTACCCGATTCTCTCAAATCAGAAAGATATGGCCTTTTATCCGACCTTGATTCAACCGAGCGATTCAGCTGAGCAAGAGCAATGATAGGTATTTTCAACTCTTTAGCCAATTGTTTCAGCGACCTCGAAATTATTGAAATCTCCCTTTCTCGACTTTCAGCTTTGGGGGGATGCATTAATTGTAAATAGTCAATTATTACAAGCTCAATATTATGTTCAACTTGCATTCTCCTGCACTTTGCTTTTAGTTCCATCAATGTTAGCATCGGGCTATCATCAATAATTAAGGGTACACCAGCGAGTTTACCAAGTGCTTTCAATATTAAATCAGTATCTTTATTGCTAATCCTGCCAGTTCTTATTTTTTGTTGGTCAATTTTTGCTTCAGCACTTATCAATCTGATGACAAGCTGAATAGCAGACATCTCAATAGAGAAAAATGCAACTGGAATTTTATATTCTTTGGCGACATTACGTGCAATTGATAGTGCTAATGCAGTTTTTCCCATTGAAGGACGTCCAGCGAATATTATCAAGTCAGATTTTTGAAAACCACCAGTATGTTTATCTAATTCATAATAACCGCTCGGCACCCCCGTCAATCCTGGCTCACTTTTTTCTTTTAACTGCTCAATCAAACTATAAGCCTCATGAGCTAATGTATTCAATGATAAATAACTTTTTCTAATTCTTTGTTCGGCGATTTTTATTATTTCAGCTTCTGCTCTATCTATTTCTTCGAGTGCATCGCTTGTTTGGTCATAGCAATTATTTAAAATTGTTCCAGCTACTTGTATCATTTGTCTCTTGAGATATTTTTCCTGCACTATATTTGAATGATGCTCAATGTTAGCTGTTGTTGGTGTTTTGGTCATTAGCTCAACTAAATACAAAGTCCCACCGATTGACTCTAATTCCCCAAGATTGCGAAGTTTTTCCGAGAGAGTAACAATATCTACGCCTATATTTGGAACATATAGCTCGTGAATAGCTTCGAATATTATTCTATGTTTTAGAATATAAAAACTTTCGGGTTTTAGTAATTGTTGAGCTTTGTCAATGGAATGTTTATCCAGTAGCATTGCACCAAGGACAGACATTTCTGCTTCTTCTGAATATGGAGGAACTTTACTTCCAATCAACCCTAAATACTCATTGGATTTTTCAATTTCGCTAGTGATTTTGTCTCCATTTCTTTTCGATAAATTTCTCTTTGCCATTATTCTCTCTTTAGATTAAAGTAAAAGTGACGATATTTAATTTGAATGCAAATTTTCTAAATGTTTTAACATGTTTATTAACACATTTTCAAGAACTTTTCAAAAGGAACGAATTTGTATAGTTAATAACTTAATAATTTACAATTTTCTTAATTTAAAATAAATTTATTTATTAATTATTTTTCATTTTTATTATTTTTGAATTATTATTATTTGGGATTATCAGCAACTTGGAATTTCACTCACAAAATAAACAATCAACAAAAAAAATACTCATAATTGATGATGCTGATTTTATTTTAGAAAGCACATCAACCTTACTCAAATTCGAGGGTTATGAAGTATTTACCGCTGGTGATGGCAATTCAGGACTTGATTTGGCTTTTATTCATAAACCTGACTTAGTTCTTTGCGATATTTCAATGCCAGGCATTGATGGTTATGGAGTTTTAGAGAAAATACGGAATACACCAGATACATCAACTATACCCTTTATATTCCTTACCGCTTTTACAGAGAAGTCAAATATGCGTGCTGGTATGGAGCGGGGTGCTGATGATTTTCTAATCAAGCCATATTCGAGAGATGAATTAATTGCCGCAATTAATGCTCAATGGAATAAGCACAAATTAATCGAAAAACAAGTTCTAAAAAAAGTTGAGCAGGTTGGAAAAAATATTACTTATGCCCTCCCACACGAGTTCCGAACAGTTTTGAATCAAGTGGTCGGTTCGGCTAAATTTCTTCAAAGCAATGCTGATGATTTGAAAGCTGTGGACGCTAAAGAAATTGCTGGCGATATCATTTCTTCAAGCGAGAGATTATT
>JBBISM010000024.1:6130-19084 GCA_037441245.1 Ignavibacteria bacterium
AAGAACAACGAAAAAGATTGAGAAACTTCCGAACCTATGAACCGGGAGCAGTCTTGACTGATATTGCTGAAAATCTTGCAGAGAAATACAGAAGAAAAAATGATTTGATTTTTGGAGACAATATTGAAAATCTTACAATTGAGACTTCATCCGATAATTATCATAAATTAGTTACTGAAATTGTGGATAATGCATTATCCTTCTCTGTTTCTGGCACACCAGTTAAAATTCGTATGTGGAAAGCTAATAATTTCTTCTATGCTTCTATCGCTGATTATGGCAGAGGTATGTCACAAGAACAGATTAATCAAATCGGTGCCTATGTTCAATTCGAACGCTCGATTTATGAGCAACAAGGTGTTGGTCTTGGTTTAGTTATTGCAAAAAGACTAATTGAACTACACGACGGAAATTTCGGCATTTTAAGTAATGAAGGAAGAGGAACATCAGTTACATTTAGTCTCCCTTGTGCGAAGGATTTAGAATAAATCTACCATATATAGCACATCTTCATCCTCTCTATTAAAGATACTTATAATTAATGTAATGTTCATATAAGTTCTATAACGGCTAAAAATCGAGATTTTAGTGGAAAAATACAATTGCTTTGATTTATTTCGTCGCTATTGATTGCTTATATTTCATACTTGAAAATTGATTACTATATAGATTTATGAATAAATTTTATAATATACTCAATAAAGAAAATCACACTATCGAAGATATTCGATATATTCTAAGTTTACAGGATGAAACATCAATAGAACAAGTTCGAGCAAAAGCCTATGAAGTAATGGGAAAAAATGTAGGAGAAAAGGTTTTTCTTCGCGGATTAATCGAATTTTCAAATATTTGCGTTAATGATTGCTATTATTGTGGTATCAGCAAAAGTAATCTGAATATCAAAAGATATACATTAAATGAAGAGGAGATACTTGACTCTGCTTTATGGGCAGCCGAAAATGGATATGGCTCGATTGTGCTTCAATCTGGCGAGAGAAATGACGAACGTTTTATAGACCAAGTTGCTTCAATTATCGAAAAAATAAAGAAAAGGACAATATCTCCATCTCTACCCAATGGCTTGGGAATAACTCTATGCGTCGGCGAACAGACATTAAAAGATTATAAAAAACTATTTGATGCAGGAGCACACAGATACTTATTAAGAATAGAAACTTCAAACCCAGAGCTATATAAACAATTACACCCGCCTGAGCAAACATTCGAAAAAAGACTCGAATGCTTATACTTGGTAAAAGAAGCAGGATTCCAATTAGGTACGGGCGTTATGATTGGCATTCCTGGGCAAGATTTAACAGATTTAGCCAATGATATCGAATTTTTCAAATCAATTGATGCAGATATGATTGGAATGGGACCATTTATTGTTCATACGGATACAATTTATAGTCAATTTTCAAAAGAATACGAGCAAAAGAAAAGAAATATTTACAAATTATCTTTATTAATGATTGCATCAGCCCGTTTATATTTAAAAGATGTCAATATTGCTTCCACAACTGCACTTCAAGCCCTCTATCCAATGGGAAGAGAAATGGGGCTATTATTCGGAGCTAATATAATTATGCCATTATTAACCCCAACTTACGTGCGAAGTCATTATCAACTGTATAATGGTAAACCTTGTATAGATGAATTTGCTTCTGACTGTTATGATTGCATTATAAACCGCATAAAATCAACAAATCGGCCAATAGCGATAAACGAATGGGGCGATTCATTGCATTTTCAAAGGAAAAAATAAGTTTGATTATGATTTGAGCCACTCTTTATCTAATCAAAAATGGGAAATTAAATCTTTAAAATCTTATTCTCAATTATTTTTCTTAAAGAATGGTATGAGTGCATCTACTATTTCTGGAATAGACTCATAAATTCTCTCCTCGCTCTTAAAAATGTTACGTGCTTGAAATTGGGGATGGGATAGTTTTGTCCGTACATCGTAAATATATGCATTGATTAAATATCTTTCAGCTTGATAATTAAAGTTACCCGTAATTACCTTTTTTGCATTCAATTTCTTCGCTGCAGTCCACATATCTGTTTCATATTGTGGATTTGCAGGATCCATATTCATCTCTGTTAATAATAATTCCACTGAGTCTGGGGGGATAATCTCATAATATTTACCCTCGGGATCAAGCTCAAGAAATGCTAAATATAAAGAATCTTGTAAATCATAGCACCAACTTTGGAACTTCATATCTCCGTCTTTGTTCTGAAATGGGAAAAAAGCTATTCTGATTTGCGACGAGAGATTGAAAGCAAATAATAATTGAATTGAAACAATCAAAATTGCTTTAAAATGTAATTTCATATCTCTTTTATGTTTAATCATACAAACTATACTATTTATTATTTTGTAGATACTCTTTTGCTTCATAAAACATAGAGATTATCTTGTCTTTTAACTTAATGGCATGTTGAAGGTCTTTATTTTTTGCCAATCCCATCAATTCGATTCCCAACTCAGCAATCTCATCGAGACCAAATTGAAAACAAGAACCTTTGATAGTATGAGCCATCCGATACAAATCATCAAAATTTTCGTTCTTCACTAAATCTTCAAACTGATTTTCTATATCTGAAATCCAAGAATCAACAAACTCGGGTAGTAACTCGCGAACAAATTTATCTTCGGGTAACTTCACTTATAATCCTTTCAATTAAGTCTAATTTAATAATTTATAACCGAAAACTTAATGAAAAAAAATAAAACTCCAAAATAAAAATGAATTGGGAAGAATATAAGCCGAATTCTGTAACAGGTTGAATCCTGTTGGTAATCATTAATCTAGAGATTTTGTCACCAAAACCCTCAAGCGGTCTACCCGAATGTGTTGATTAATAAATCATTCAATCGAACAGATTGAAAGCGCCTTATTAAACGCATACACATTCCTATTTGACCTTGCACCATGCGGGGTTTACCGAGCTATTAGAGTTACCTCTAATGCTGGTGGGCTCTTACCCCACCGTTTCACCCTTGCCACCGCTCGAATAGGAGCAGTTGGGCGGTTTACTTTCTGTTGCACTTTCCGCCGGCTTCGCCAAAATGGCTCGCCGCCTTCGCGTTACGAAGCGCATTGTTCTACGGTGTCCGGACTTTCCTCATCTAGCATTAGCCAGACGCGATTACCCTTCTTCCCAATCCATAAACAATTGACGTTTATATAATTAAATTAATTCAAAATTAGATTCCCTTATTATGAAATCATAAATTTGTGTTGTAATGGCTATTTGGACAAATGAAGTCTAGTAATAAAAATGAAAAACTATACTAATATTGCAATCATACAGAAATTATAGGTTAAAAAAATCCCTTTATTGATCGTTTGCAAATTGCTGCAGATGGCGTTTTACTTACATGTAATTGTCGTATAGCGAAAAAAATAAAAAGTAAGCTCAAACTTTCATTTTACCACTCTCCCGCTAATTACGGGAATTTGTTGTTAGTTGATATTCTTATTTTTTGTCATTCAAGGTTATGTTCTTTCAAAATATTTTGCCATTCTGTAATGTGATACTCTTTTACTTCCGTTGAATTTTTTGCGTCTGCAATTAAATTTTCGGTGTAAGCCCGAATAAACTGTTTGTAGTTCTCAATGAAACGCAAGTAATATTTTAAACTGTAATAAATTCCATTGGCGATAATTTCCAGTCCGCTGTCCTTTTTTATTTTCAGTATGAATTTGTTGATGTAATCTTCTTCTTCTGATGAAGTAAAATTTTCCTTTGCTGTCGTCAAGATGTAATATCGTTCAATGCTTGTTCCTTCTGATTTTTTAACGATGTCAAAAATTAAATTTCTGTCAATGGGAATTTTATGTTTGATTTCAACCATTTCAAAAGGGGTTTCGTCCGTATTCCAAATTTCAATATCACCATATCCGTGCTTGTCAGAGGAAGTGTGAACATTGAGCGGTCTCAGTATTTTCTTCTCGTATCTTTTTACTTCCTTGAATAGTTGTTGATAAACGGAATAAATTGCAATTACAGGAAGTCGTGAACTCAATTTCATTTCAAAATGTCTCTCTAACATTATAAGAACGCTATTGATATTGATGATGTCTAAAAAGTTTGCTGATTCAAGCGTTCCGTCAAAGACCATTTTATGTTGGAGAGAAAGTAAATGCAATTTGATGAAAATGTAAATCAAGCACTCATTGGGATTCACTTTTTTGTTTTCAACTGCGTCAAAGATTTCTAAAAAACTTTTCTTTACTTCTTTATCTCGGATTTTTAAATTCTTTCCCGCTGTTTTTGTCCATTTGATTTTTTCTCTTGTTGCAAGAGTGAGAAATGAAGATTCTTTGTTTGCGTATTTTGGAAAATATTTTTTAAAAAACGGTGTTGTTACTGCTGTGTCTAAACTCCTTGCAGAGTAGCCACCTTTAAAATCTGTTCTGTGCAAACGAATATCTTGTTTGGGTTCAGTAATTTTTTTTCAAGGGAAGTAACCAAAGCGGAAACCAAAGATTTATTCTTATCAATTTTGTTTATAAGAACATCAACATTAGAACAGATAATTTTAGGAAATTCATTCTCTTTTTTGGCATCAATAAGTTGAATTGCTCGTATAAGAGAGTTTTCTAATACTTCTTCGGGTTTCATAAAAATAATTCAAGTGTATATGGAATATCAGCAAGCCGCTTTTCTGCATATTTTATATATTCATCGCAAATTTCAATTCCAATGTAATTTCTTTTGAGTCGTTTAGCAACAACAGCCGTTGTCCCAGATCCTAAGAAAGGATCAAGCACAATGTCATCTTCTTTTGATAAAAGTTTAATCAATTCCTGGACAATAAATTCCGGATAAACAGCAGGGTGGATATTTCCCTTAATTGTCTCAACCGTTGATTCAATTACATCTTTGCGAATGGAGTTACCGTAAATTTTAATTATGGTAAAACCTTTTGTTTCAATTTGTGTTAAGCGTCCTCCTGCTTGTCCACCGTAAGGCAAAGCGTGGATACCCTTAATTTTCATTCTGAAACTTTCTAATTTTCCTTCTTTCACTTCCTTGATTGCTTCATACAATTCTTTTCTGGCTTTTTCCTTTTGTTCTTTTGAAAGATTGGATTTTTCAACAAGTTCAAAATATTTTTTACCGATGTCATTCCCCGCTGTCTTTTTACTACCATTGAAAAATTTGTCACGGTATTCCATAAAAGCGTCCTTGTTGAAATAATATTCGTTTGATTTAGCAAAAATGAAAAACGGTTCAGTTGCGGAAACTAATTTGCGGGGGTCTTGCTTTGGAGCGGGATTTACTTTTACCCAAGTCAATTCGTTAATAAGTTTTGCTAATTTTTCTTTCTGAACTTCAATAGCAAATCTGTAAGGAACTAAAAGTAAATTGCCGTCAACATATTTGTCCCCAAGGTTGAATACGATTGAGCCAGTTTTTTTTGTAATCCTTACACATTCTCGAAAGATTTTCATTATATTCTCAATATATTCATCAAGATTTTTCTCGTTACCAATACCATTTACACCCGCATATTCCCGTTGTTGAAAATAAGGAGGACTTGTAACTACTAAGTCAACTGAATTTGAAGGGATGTCCTTTAAAATTTCGTTGCAGTCCCCACAGTAAATTTTATTCAAGTCTGTTATCATCATTTTGTTTATTGTTAAAATGTCTACAAACTTATTTTTTTAGTACTTCGGAATTGTCGCTATCGCCATAGCAAATCCCATAATTAAATTTTTACCGCAATAAGTTCCTTTTCCGTTAGACTCATATCTTCAGGGAAGAGTATTCTACCACAACTTTCACAGAAGAACAAATGGTCGAGGTTATTTCGAATTTCTACAATCTTTTGAGGTGGTATTGAACTGAAGCACCCCGAACAACTATTACGCACTACCTTGACTACTGCATCTTTATAAAAATTGCGAATTCTGTCGTATTGCATCAAAGAATTTTTGTTCAAAAATGAAACTAATGTATCCCGTTTCTTTTTTAATTGAATTAATTCATCATTTTGATCGCTTGCAACAAATTCCATTTCTTCAACTTTTTCCTCTAGTTCATCTTCTGCCTCTTTTAGCTCAATTTTCTGTGACTCCAAAATCTTAATCAAGTTTTCTTCTTTTACTGCTTCTTGACGCAATTGGTCGGCTAATCGAGCGTGTTCTTCACGCAAATAGGAAATTTCTTTTGTTATAGCATCGAATTCCTTATTATTTCTCACAAGGAATTGCTGTTTGGATAATTTTTCTTCTTTGTTCTTTAATTCTACGAGTGTGGTTTTGGATGTTGAGCAAAATTGTTTGACTTCAGATAAAATTGAGGAGGTTTCTTGGACTAATGCTTTAAGAGACTGGGCTTTGTTTTCGAGTTTTTTGACACTTACGGGTAAGTCCCCATAATCCTCTTCGAGCTCATCCAGTCTTTTGTCAATGAAGGATAGAGCTGCAAGATACTGCAATTGGTGAAACATAACGCTATTCCCATTTATTTAATAACCTATAATTTATTTGCTTATTTCGATATTCTTCTGTATTTGGAAAATAATGTACTGGGTTGGTATATACCTTTGATAAAATTATCTCTGGAAGTTCGTCCGAGTAATTACTTTTTAAGCTTTCGAGCATAGCTTCGGGAACAAATTGTTCCATTTCGTAATGACCTGGATCAATAAGCATCATTTTGCCATCAAATCTATGGAATGTATGATAGCTAATATCAGCTGTGATGAATGCATCGCATTCGATAACAAATTCATCTTTTAGCAAAGAGCTACCGCTTCCACAAATTATGCCTATATTCTTAATTCCTTGATTCTTCGAACCATTACAATATCGCAATGGAGAATGGCAAATAGCAGATATTTTCGATAGTAATTCTTGTTGACTCAGGGCATCTTCTGTTTTAGCAATTAATCCAATGCCAGATCCCTCGAATTTATCACTTGGATATAATACATTTATTGGTGTCAATTCTAATTTTTGTGCAAAAACAAAATTTGTACCTTTATGATATGCATCAAAATTGGTATGTACAATGAAAATTGATATATCTGCTTTGATTAATTGAGTTAAGATGCTACCAATTCTACTATTGATTGAGATATTGTCGAGTGGTCTATAGATTAAGGGATGAAAAGATATGATACATTGGCATTTTTGGGTTACAGCTTCTTCGGCAACTTGTGAATTCAACTCCATTGAGATTAAGATTTTATCTATATTTCCGGTTCCAGTATATATTTGTAAACCTATTTTGTCATCTTCAATAGCTGTTTCCTCTGGGAATTCTGATTTTAATATTTCAATTAATTGTTCTATTCTCATTCTAAAAGATTCGAGCAAATGACAGTTTATTACCAATCTAACTGAACAATAATAAACACAAAATTTAATTGCAAATTACAAAAGTTTCGGCTAATATACAATTTCGATAATCGCTAATTCGTTTCTTATTATATCATATTAATTTGACGATTTAAAATGAAATCAATTTCTTATATTATAATTCTACTATTAATTGCTATAAGTTCTGGTTTTGGTCAAAAAGGTGAATCCCCACCAGAAAAAGATACATTCAATCCCGATACTATTTTTATTTTCAATTCACCTCGACCACTCATTAAAACTTTAATAACTCCAGACGGAACAACACAGGGTTGGGGATTTGACTTAATTTTCTCTAATAATGGCTTTGGAGTTGGATTTTTCTGGCAAAAGTTTTTTACAAAAGATTTACTTATGTTCTCGAGTTTTTATATCTCGGGCGCTCGAAACACTGATGAATTTGAGGTGCGCTATTATAATCAATATACAGGAAGAATTGAAGAATTTGTTCCGAACAAAGTTAATCGCCTTTATATGTTTCCGCTTGTATTGGGCTTACAGCAATATGTTTTTTCCGACGAGCTTGTCGAAAGTTTCAAACCGTTTATAAATATTGGAATTGGTCCTACATTTATTTTAGCTACCCCTTATTTTTCAATGCTTTCGGATATGCACAGTTTTACACAAGATTCGGAGCTTCAATCGGTGCAGGTGCTGATTTGAGTAGCATTGCATCGTCAGTTCTGAGCGTCAATATTAGATATTATTACATTCCTTTCGGTGGAGATGGCTTAGAGAGTATAAGGAATTACCCTATTCACAATTTTGGCGGTATATTTCTTTCATTAAGTCTCGGCTCTCGTTATTAAATTTGCAACCTTTTGACTTGTTATTTGTTAATACAATATATAACTTGTGTTAATATGAAAAATCCTGAGTTTGTTATGAATAAAGTCAAATTATTCTTTTTATGCTTTCTTATTATTACTCTATTTCTACCATCTTGCACAGATGATGGCACTTTAATAGTTAACCCCAAATCATCACAACAATCCCTTGACACAGTTCGTTTACCTGAAATCAGACCAAAATCACTCAATGTTGGTAATATTTGGGTATACAAAGTCCAATATTATGATAGTCTTGAAAATGTAATATTTACAGGATTCGACACAGTTAAAATATTAAAAATTGATTATATGCAATTGTCATATGACGATGTTGTTAAACCATATATGATGCTTTTACCAACCTTCACTGAGTACCATAGTATCTGCCCCAAAGATATTGTAATTTTCAGTTGCACAAGAGCATTAGTTTATTATGATAATCCAAAATATTTTGAATATTTTTCTTTTGCACCTAATTCTGATTTATTTGAGGATTATCAACCTTATCCAAAATATAACAACTCCTTCGATAATTATTCACAAACTAGCAAATCTAGATGTGGATCCTGCATTAGTTATGGAATAAGAGTCTTTAAGAAAAGCAATGGAGAATTAGCTTCAGCAATGTGCGAAAGAACAAATGTACAAGAAATTGAATTAAGCTGGGATAAATATTTAAAACTCGATGGATACTACATAAACCATAGATTATTTGTTATGGATACAGTAGTTCGAAATATAATTAGCATAGAAAATTTAACTTGCAAAGTTAATAAATACCTTTGTGAACAATATTGGGCTAGGGATATTGGATTGCTCAACTACAAATGGTTTAAATTGAATGAAAATTTCCACCAATCACTTCTTGTAACGTCTGACCTACTTGAATTTATTGAAAGAAAGAATTAATATTGATTTCAACATTCCATTCATTACAAATTGATACTGATAAATTTTTCAATTTTGTTCGGCTTTGCTAATTCAAGAAATGTAAAAAAAATAACGATATAATCTAATAATAAAATCGAGAGTTATTTTGCTACGAATCATACATAATTAACCAATTGTATGATATTATCCACAATTATTATCTGTCAATTAATATATAATCAGTTTAAACCTTTTGAATTTAATGCGATTATATTTCCTTCGGCTTTGGCACATCTATTGTATTGAATAAAACGGATTTTCTCAGACAAGGAGGTCATCAAAATAAAAAGCATAAATTTCATAATAATTGTTATTTTGTTTATTGTTTTTGCTGGAACTGATTTAAACGCACAGCAACAACAAATCCAATTGCCTCGATTTTCAGTCCAAGTGGATCAAAGCAATAATCCAAGCGATTTTGTAATAACTTTGCAAATTATCGCTTTGATGACTGTCCTCACTCTTGCTCCATCAATTTTGGTAATGATGACTTGTTTTACTCGAATAATTGTAGTTTTCCACTTTCTCAAAGTCGCCTTAGGAACAGCCACTCAACCGCCCAATCAGCTTTTGACAGGATTAGCTCTATTTTTAACATTCTTTGTTATGCAACCTGTATTGAATGAAGCCAATGAAATGGGGCTACAGCCATATATCAGAGAAGAAATCACTCAACAAGATGCAATTGATAATATGGTTAAACCTTTCAGAGCTTTTATGCTCAAGCATACTCGTGAAGAAGACCTCGGATTATTCATAAAACTCAGTACAGGAGAAAAGCCAAAAAGTATTGACGAAGTTTCGACTTGGACAATCATTCCAGCGTTTTCTTTGAGTGAATTACGAAAAGCATTCCAAATTGGATTCCTAATTTTTATCCCATTTTTAGTGCTTGATATTATAATCGCTAGCATTTTAATGTCTCTCGGTATGTTTTTATTACCTCCGCAACTAATTTCTTTACCCATCAAAATCTTATTATTTATTCTTGTTGATGGGTGGTATTTAGTCATTGATTCTTTAATGAAAAGTATAATTATTTAGATTAGAAAGGATGGCATAAATGACAGAACAGATGGTTGTTTCAATAGTTAGAGAAGCATTTTACTATGTATTAATAATCTGCGGACCGCTCTTGCTTACCTCCCTTGTTGTTGGTCTAATGATTTCAATTTTTCAGGCAGCAACCTCAATATCAGAACAAACCCTGACTTTTGTTCCGAAAATTATAGCGGTTTTCACAGTAACAGTATTAATGCTTCCATTTATGATTGCTAATATTAAGAAATTTACAATTGAACTAATAAATATGATACCGGGATTGCAATAACTGCGATGAAATTATGCTTGATAATCTTGTAATAAACGAACTCAGCGAAAAATTTATCATAGGACTACTATTTTTCATAAGAATAAGTGGTATTGTTGTTGCATCCCCTGTTCTGCGTTCTCCAGCAATACCGATTCCAGTTAAAATCTTTTTTACTGCCATTCTCTCGATGATGCTGACTTCTGCTTTTGGAGACGAAATGCCAGATGTAGATTTTCATCTATGGAATTTAGCTTTCCTCTCTATTAAAGAATTTCTTACAGGGGCAATTATTGGATATACCTTAGATTTAATTTTCCATTCCGCTCGATATGCTGGTGGTATGATTGATTTCGAGATGGGTTATCATACATCCTCACTTTTCGATATTGAATCCACAACACCGAGTATAGTCGGTGAACTTAAATCATCAATAGTGCTAATGCTGTTTTTATTTCTAAATGGGCATCATTTCGTAATTGAGAGTCTTTATGCAAGTGTCAGAGCAGTTCCAATTAATAATTTTGTCATTACAGAAAGCACTATCAATTTATTAATCCAGCTGGTAACTTCTGTTTCAATAATAGCAGTAAAGATGGCTGCGCCAGTGCTTGTTTCGATATTTTTAACAAATATAGCACTTGCTTTATTAGCAAAAATTGCCCCTCAGACAAATATTTTTATTTTGAGTTTCACGCTCAAAATTTCTGTTGGGCTTCTTATTATGTTAGCTTCGATACCATTAATGGTAATGATAGCTAAGTATGGACTTAATCTCTTTCAGCAAGAGACAATGAAAATTATTTTAAGTTTAAATCCAGCACGTGTTTAACAAAAGTTCATTAAGATTATGCCAGAAACTCCAGATGGACAAGAAAAGACCGAACCAGCAACCCACAAAAGGTTGCATGAAGGTAGAATGAGGGGACAAGTCTCAAAAAGCGTTGATATTACTACTGCTTCAATTCTGCTTTTTGGTGGTTTGGCTATATATATATTTGGCACTAATCTGATTAACAATCATCGTAATTTTATGCAATATTTTTTCCATAATTTGACTTTATTTGATATTACTACAAGCGAATCAATCCAGATATATAATAAATTAATTTTCTTTTTGGCAACTTCCCTTCTGCCGATATTAGTTAGTGTTTTTGTTATCGCTTTCATTAGCGAGGTAAGTCAAGTTGGATTGAAAATAGCGACAAAAAAATTTACCGAAGGATTAATGTTCAAACAAATCTTCAATCCTCTCAAGGGAGTGAAAAGAATATTCTTTTCAAGTCGCTCCTTATTTGAACTCGCAAAAAGTCTTGTGAAAGTATTCCTTCTTGGATTAGTAGTTTATTGGGTTTTAAGCAATAGAACCGAAGAAGCAGTGAAATTAATGGAAATGCCATTTAATGAAATTGCAGGATTTATGGTATCCGTAAGCTTCGAGCTTCTGTATAAAGTCGCAGGTTTTTATATATTTATTGCCGTCATTGACCATTTTTTCCAAAAATACCGATTTAAAGAAGATATGAAAATGACCAAGCAGGAGGTTAAAGAAGAATACAAGCAAGCCGAAGGCGACCCCAAAATAAAAGCCCGTCTTAAGCAATTGATGCGACAAAAAATGCGAAAATTTATGCTAAAAAAAGTTTCGCAAGCTGATGTAGTAGTTACAAATCCAACTCATTATGCAGTAGCCCTCGAATATAAACCGCCAAAAAACTCTGCACCTATTGTTACTGCAAAAGGCGTTGATTATTTAGCTGAACAAATAAAATCTATAGCTGAAGAAAACAACATTCCAGTTGTTGAAGAGCCACCATTAGCACGAACGCTTTACTATGCTGTTGATATCGGGAAAGAAATTCCTGAAAAGCTCTTCAAAGCAGTTGCTCAAATTCTTGCGTATGTTTATAAACTCAGAAATAAGAATATAATAAATATTAGGAAAGGTTAACTCCTTACAATACTTTTGATTAACAAATAAATGGCTAAGGATACAAATATAACTTATGGCGAAACTGGGGCATTATCAAACCTTCGGCAAAGAGTATTACCCATTTTCACAAATAACCCAGACATAGCATTAGCTGGCGGTGTACTACTAATACTTGCTCTGCTTATAATACCCCTTCCACCTTTTGCCCTCGATATATTATTGGCAACAAGCATTGCAATTGCTGTTCTTATATTACTGATTGCTGTTTATTTAGTCAGTCCGCTTGAATTCTCAGCTTTTCCAACGATATTACTAATAGTTACCTTATATCGCCTCGGGCTAAATGTTGCATCTACTCGACTTATATTGGGCGAAGCTCAAGCAGGCGAGATAATATATGCATTTGGTACCTTCGTAATAAAAGGCAATTATGTTGTCGGACTCATTATTTTTATTATCTTGCTTGTCATTAATTTTATTGTTATTATCAAGGGTTCAACTCGTATTGCCGAAGTTGCAGCTAGATTTACTCTCGACGCATTGCCTGGTAAGCAAATGAGTATT
>JBBISM010000025.1:0-463 GCA_037441245.1 Ignavibacteria bacterium
TTCATCAGTATATAATTCAAGGAATCCAGATTCATCAGTTAAAATGAAGTTTTGCATCGGAATTTCAATTTCGAAAGTAATTCGATGTTGAAACTCTGAACCTTTTATTATATAGCCTTCTAATTCTAAATAAAGATGTTCGCCTGGTAATGCATATATCTGCGGTATAACCTTAATAGATTGGGGTAGAGATTGTATTACTATAGTAACTTCAATTTCTCGGTAAATTGAATCGTTAATTATCGAAACAAACTTCAATTTGGCTTCACGAGCAATTTTACTGAGAATATCCACATAAAAATTAAGGGTTTCATCAGGATTGAATGTTATCGGTAATGTATAGCTTTCGGGCAATAGAGTGAGTTCCGATGATGAAAATTCAACTGTTTGTATAGTTAAAGGTACATTGCCCGTATTCTTCAATTGGAATACATACCTCGCTGTATTGCACGTATAGACTGAT
>JBBISM010000025.1:473-13944 GCA_037441245.1 Ignavibacteria bacterium
GTGCTATGACATAAAGTTCGCAATCAGGTGTATCTGCTGGAACTGCATTGGCAAGGATTACAACAGTATCAATTCTACGATTATAATTTGGCTCAGCATCATTGATAACAGCAAGTCGAATTTGGTGATTGCCAACACTCTTTGGCAAATAGCTTACGGTAGAATATAAATCAGCATTATAATCAACTTTGATACTTTTTAGAGAAGATAAATCTAAAAGAAATTGCTCGGTATTTCCATTGAGAATATAAATACTATCTATGGTTAATTCTTCATTTCCACGAGATTTTATCAACGAAACAACTGAGTCAACTCGTTGACCAACAATATGAGTTCCTAAATGGATTGTATCAGTTTGTATTATCGGGATAGATCCCTGTCCCAATAAAGTTATATTAATATATGGGTGTTTAACGCAATCAACATAATAAACACCAGTATTTTGATAAACGAGAGTATCGAGCGGAACAAAAGAAACATCAAAATGAACGGTATCTTCAGGTGGAATGGAAACGTTCCAATCTATTAATTTATTTCTTCCTGGATCATTTTCATAATGCGAACTCAAATCAAGCCGAACATAAGTAATATTTGCTTGTGCTTCGCCTTCATTATTGATAACAACAGATGTATCATTTGTCGTACCTATTCTGCGTTTTCCCCAATCTATTACAACAGAATTGACCAATGAAGCTATTCCTCTACCTTTGATTTCGATTACATTTTGGATATTTTGATTATTTTTTGCATTTGCTTTCGTAATATAAACAATTGTTGAATCGGGCGAAAAACAAGCTATTAATTTTAATGTGTCGCCAGGTTTCAAGTTATGAGGCAGTTTATAAAAAGTGTCAACTACAAAAACCTTATATTGTTCTTCCATAATTAATTTGTCAATAAGCAGTGGAATATTGCCAGTATTAACAATTAAAATTGTATCGCATTTTGTCTCTCCCACTTTAACTTTTCCGAAATCTAAATTATTTGTCCACAGCCCGGCAGCGATTACTTTTCCATTAACAGGAAGGCGAACAAATCTATCACAACCGATATTAATTTCAACAGTGTCTAGCAATGGTTCGCTATTTCCTTCAGGTTTGAAACAAACAGATAAATTCAATCTTCCACCAGGAGCTATTTTAATTGGGAATTTGTCCTTGGTAGTTATCTTCAATCTTTTATCTGAATTGCCTATTGATTCAATTATTATAGTATCCTGACCATTATTACGTAACACAACATCAACGCAATTCTCAGAATTGACATCTGTATCAGCTATATATAGGCTTGAAGGGTAATCAATCTTGATAGCTTTGTATATATGCGTATATCGTCTGCCGTTACCATTTTTATCACGGAATTCGATGACGAATTTTCCATCTTTGAATGGGTCAATCACCGTTGCCTTAAATGTAACTACTGTTGAAGTATCTGTTATTTTGCTAATTTCCCAAGTATAATTAGTTGTGCTGTCTTTGATAACTTGTACAAAATCAATTCCTGAGCTATTCGCATCTATTTGCTCATAGATAGTACCCCGGATATCTCCACACTCTTCAGTTACTAAGAGTTTTGGAGGTAAAGAATCCTTCTTGAAAGGATTAGTTAAAGACGAACCTAATATCATACCATATGAATCTGCTCTTCCTCTTGCATACAGAATTCCAGCAAATGAGCCACTATCAGCGATGATTTCGTGTTTGCCTAAATTAACTTCAAGTCTTGCCCAATGGAAATCAGTTCCATAAATTCTATTATTAGCAATCTGAGTTGTATTTCTCAGCAATTTTCCATCTAATTTTATTGTTTGCAAAGCATTCTTATGCACAATAACAAGAGCATAATGAGCTACGTATTGATCTGGATTACGTGGGGAATTACCGGGGGTTTGAAAAATAATCCTTGAAACAAACTGCTCTAAAGGAGGTATAATCACCATACAGGGGTCAAAATTGGGATTATCAAATGCTGAACCTGTATGCATCATAAATTGAGATATTTGTATCGGTTTATTTGCTCTCCATACCGCTGGGTCATTCACGCTTCTTAATTCGGCTAAACTTCCTGGAGTACTTAAATTAATAACTCGCTGTTCATATTGGGTTTCAAAATTGACTATTGTATTGTCGTATATAGACGTTATTCTAAATAAATCTCCTTCAAGATTAACGCCGAATGGCACTGTAATAAAATTTCTACCCCACGCTTCAGTTGGTAGAAGCATTTCAACTAAATGATCTTTGCTATCATAAGGATAGGGCAATCCTACTGGAATTGAGGTTCTCACGTGTCCACTTAATAACCCTATGGGTTTATTACTTCTAACAATCGTCCCTGTTAAATCGCCTGTACCTCTTTGAGTATTTAATGATTTGACAAGATAGCATTCGCCTTTGTTCAATATTATTCTATATAATTGACCGATTTGCTTGCCCCGCATTGTGAGTGCTTTTGGAGCAAATTCAATTTCAGTCGAATCATAAGCTGATATAATCATAAATTGGCTCGAGCGCGGGGATAAATAAAATAATGAATCCTCACGCGATAAATCATAAGTTCCATCAGGAATTTCATATTGGTCATTCGGCATCGAAATTACAACATATTCCTTGCCCCAGAGTGAAACAGGTATAGCAGAATAACTATCGCTCGACATTTCTTGGCTATTGAATGAATAAACCGTTATCGGTTCATCGCTCTTAATCTCAACGAGTGATTTCAGTGGTTCTTCAGAACGTCGCACTTCAACTTGTTCTGGCACTGATATTGTTAAAACAGAATCTTTGGCAATATAAAAATTATAGGGCTGGGCACGATTGGGAATGAATACTTCTATATTAGCATAATCTCGGCAGGATATGTATATTGTTAATTCTAAACCAGTTAGGGCATCAATACCAATTTCATTTTGCATAAAACCGATATAAAAGTGCCTCCCCTCAAATGAAGACCTTTTCTCATTTGGTAAATCTTGTTGCCCAAAAGCAAAAAGATTAATAATAAATAATAATAAAATTAAAAATTTATATCTCATAATTTTTAATATAAATGTAAATATCCACAAAATCAAATTTTTTAGTTTATTATGATAAAAAAATTAGTTAAAACTTTTCCTTGGTAATAATTCCTTTTTTATTGGTTTATCATTTTCTCTCCGAAAGTCTGTTAAATAATACTGTTCTGGTTTGTCAGCAATTAATCTTTCGGGAAAAAACTCACCATCAACTTTGTTGTGCCATTTAATAAAAATAGGTTTGTTATCTTCAATTTCTATAGAGATAGAATCAGCACTCGAACGAGAAACACCTTCCGGACCGTCTTTATCAATAAGAAAATACAGGCTTTTCGCATCGCCAGTGCTGGTAATTAATCTGAGGGAATCAGATGAAAAAAATAATTGTATTTTATTTCCTAACAATTGGTCAATTCTATTGTTGTACATAGTATCGCTTATGCTGCCGGCAAATGCGTTTCCATAAGCAATTATTGATTTCAATTTTCTTTCACTAAGATAAATAACAGTTGAATCGGAAAATAGTTGCGTTTCTTCAAACCAAATTATTGGAGAACGATTCAATACTATTGAATCTCCCATTTTATCGTAAAAAGCAAATGGGGATTTAGCAAATACATTTCCACGAGCGATTTCGACATTTTCTTTGAAATAATATTTCTCCGTGCCATCACCTCTAATAGATTCCATTGTATCGCAAGCTATGGAAAGTGTGTCAAATTTAATTTCGACTGTATCTATTTTAATAATTTCATCAAACTCATCGGGGGAATCAAGCGTAATAGTTGAATTTTTGATTATCGAATCAACATCAAAAAGAACAGGCTTGCCATAAGCAATGGTGTATTTTTTTGATGGGTAATACTCGACAGTTTCTGCAGTGAGAACAACATTTGTGAATTTCCCAATAATATAAACAGAACCATAAGCAAAGCTATTTTTTGTACGGCGATTATATACAATCCTATCAGCATATATTGTAGCAGAGTCATCTTCAATTGTAACATCCCCCATAAATTCAGCGATTAAGCTCTTAACTGAATATATACCTCGTGGAGCTATTAAGACCGAACGATTATCACTAATGACAATACCCTTGTCTGATTCTGCCAATTGAAGATTTCCGTTATAATTGATTTCAGAAGATGTCAGTGTCATATCATCTTGAAGAATAATAACATTCCCTCTTAGCTCTACTTTGTTCAAATCAATATAATGCCGAGCAACATCGCAAGATAATTTCACATCTCCTTGCTCGAGTTTTACATTTCCGAAATAGGTTCTTGTAGCACCGTATTCCTCAACTGTACCGACGAGAGAATCAGCATTATGAAGAATTATTGGTTGTGGTTTTTTGACTTGTGAATAGATTAAGTTCGGGATGAATAAAAAAATCAATAATATTATTAATCGAGAAAAAAGCATAGTTAACATAATTGCAGAATTCAATAAGTTACAATATAAAAAAAACTCCCGATAAATCAATCGGGAGCTTTTAAACAGGAAATAAATTTGAGGGCTACGGATATTCATTTCTAAATTCTTGCATAAATTTTATTAAAGCTTCGACAGTTGAAATTGGGCAGGCATTGTAAATAGATGCACGGATACCGCCAATACTTCGATGCCCTTTGAGATTGGTCATATTATATCTTTCCCGTGCTAATCTTATAAATAGTGCCTCAAGTTCAGAGTTTCTCAAATTCCAAGTTACATTCATTATTGAACGGTCATCAGGATTTGGAACGGTACCGATGTAATAATCTGAGTTTGCATCAATATAATCATATAATAAACTTGCTTTTCTCATATTTATGTCTTCTATTCCCTCGAGACCACCATTTCTTTTAATCCATTTGAATACCCGACCAACAACATAAACATTGACGCAAGGAGGGGTATTGTACATTGAATTTGCGTCAATATGGATTTTGTAATTGAGCATAGTTGGAACATTTTCTTTTTGCTTTTCAAGAAAAGATTTTTTAATGACAACCATTGTAACTCCAGCAGGTCCAATATTTTTTTGTGCACCTGCATAAATAAGACTAAACTTAGAATAGTCCAATTTTCTACTCATAAAATCAGAAGACATATCCGCAATTAAATGTACATTGCCAGTATCTGGTATGTCTTTCCAGCGAGTTCCATAAATTGTATTGTTTGTTGTAATGTGTACATAATCTGCATCGGGAGTAAAATTCAAATTCCTGGGGATATAATTGAAATTTCTATCCTCTGAACTACCAGCAATCAGGACAGAGCCAATTACTTGCCCTTCTTTCATTGCTTTTTTTGCCCAATAGCCTGTTATTAAATAATCTGCTTTGTTTAATAAAAAATTCATTGGAACCATTGCAAATTGTAAACTTGCACCACCACCTATAAAAAGAACCGAAAATTCATCAGGAGACAACCCCAAAATTTCTAAGCCATCATTTTGAGCTTCAACGAATACAGCATCATATTCCGCTGACCTATGGCTCATTTCCATTATTGACATTCCGAGATTATTATAATCAAGAACTGCTTGCGATGTTTCTTGCAATACCTCGACTGGTAGAACTGCAGGACCTGCGCTAAAATTGTGTGCACGAGACATAATTACTCCATTATTGAGGGTTAAAAAAACGCTATTAATTATTCAAAATTAGCCAATTTATTTTACAAATCATAAAAAAGTAGGAATTTTGTAAATTGTTAAATTTTATTCCAATAATGTTCGAAGAAATTTCTTTATTAGTTATTATTATCATTACAATATCTTCTCTAATTCGCTCTATTTTTGGATTTGGAGATGCGTTAATTGCAATGCCTCTTTTAGCAATGTTATTACCTATAAAAACTGTAACTCCACTTGTTGCTCTAATCGCTGTTATAATTGCTATTTCTATCTTGATTAAAGATTGGAAAAGTTCTATTATCAAAGGATACTTTAGATTGTTAATATCAATAGCAATTGGAATTATCCTTGGAGTGCTTTATCTCAAATACACTGATGAAAATTTAATCAAATTAATGCTTGCTATCATTTTATTGTTATTCTCGGTTGTTAAATTATTTGTCAATTATAATGTGACTCTAAAAAATGAAACCTACGCTCCAATTTTTGGTTTTATCTCGGGAATGCTCGGTAGTGCATATAATGTAAACGGACCACCTATAATCATTTATGGTACATTACGCAATTGGGAACCCACAGAATTTAGAGCTAAATTGCAAGGGATATTTTTACCGACCAATTTAATAATAGTATTTTCGCATTTTTCTGCAGAACTAATAACGAAAGATGTAATTATGCTCTTTATTTATTCGTCGCCTGCTGTTATTGTTAGTATAATATTAGGCTCGATTATAAATAAAAGACTGAAAACGGAAAATTTCTCTAAATTTGTGTACATATTGCTATTGTTAATTAGTTTATTGCTTTTTACTAATGTTATCGGTAATTATCTAAGTGCTTAAAGATGCTCAAAACCCTTGTAATAATCTTCATACTATTAATTCTATCATCTGCTTTTTCAAAAAATTCATCATTAAGCGGTGATTTAATCGAAAAGGGAAATAATCAATGGGAAATAATAATCAATGATGACAATAATGACACAACAATTGCAACTACCTTTCGCTCTTGGTGGTATGCAATAATATCAGGAATAGATACGGCAGATACTGCAACTATAATAATTCACGGGGAAGGGTTTTCAGGAGCAAGATTTTCAACGCCTGTTTTCTCTTATGACGGTGAAAGTTGGATACCTCTAAAACATAACGAAATAACTAAAATGGTCAAAAGCAGTTGTAATAATCGTTTATGCTATAAGTATCGAATTTCACGAAAATTTAGTCACAGCAAGGTTCATTTAGCTCGACATTATCCTTATAAGTTTGAAGATTTATACAAGTTCCTCAAAAAGTTTGAACGAGATAAATGGATAAAAATAGACACAATCGGTTATAGTCCTTTGGGTTTGCCCATAATTGAGTTAAGCATATCAAATACAAATATTCCAGAAAATAAAAAGAAACGAATATTAATTCATTCCCGCACTCATCCATCAGAGACAATGAGTTCCTTTGTGGTTGAAGGACTTATTGAGTCTCTACTCAATATTAAAAATCAGCATATTCTTGATAATCTAATTTTTAATATTGTTCCGTTATTAAATGTTGACGGCGTTGAATTAGGCTTGAGTAGAAACAATGCCAGAGGATATAATTTAGAAGAATCCTGGTTCCGTTCTGAATTAGACCCATATCAGATTCAGGATAGATGCCCCGACGAAGTACATATTCTACATCGCTTTTTTACTAAATATCTCGAAAGCGAACCCGATGTCATCTGTGCTATAAATATACATTCCTTTAATCCTCAATATTACCAAAAGCCCTATGCATTTATTTTTTCGAATTTCTTCGATTGGCAGAAATACAAAGAAAGCGGTAAATCCCTTTGGATAAAACAAGCAAAATTTTTAAAATTCTTGAACGAAGAATACTGCACCCCAGTTCTTGGTAGAACTAATCCTAAAACAACTTCAACAATTGATAAAAAAGAATTTCCAGAAAGCTGGTGGTGGATAAATTTCAAAGATAAAATAATGGCTGTAACATTAGAAACAACACCTGAGCAATTATGCATTAATGGCACTCAATACAGCAATGTAGCTAATAAAGAATTTGGCAGAGCTTTAGCAAAAGCTTTGCATAAATACTTCTTATTCGCCCAATCAATTAATTTTGGTAGTGCGTCTGATTACATCCCAACCGATGACCTCTTCCAATATTGGGAACGTGTTGAATCAGATAACTATTTAAAATGATTATAAATTTTTATGTGTGCCATCGCAAAAGGGCTGATTTTTCGATTCCCCACAAGAACACCACCAGTACTTTTTAACATCTAAATTTAATCCATAAGGGGTTAATTGAGCTATTTTAGGTTCACTTCCCATATTGACTTCTATAAAATCAATTTACATTTTTTCTGGAGCAGAGACTCCAATAATTTTTAAACCATTTTGCAGAATCTTTTTAGTTACATCAGCCAGTTTGAGTCTGGCTTTCATTAGTTCGGTATCTTGACTAATTATTCTATCATTATGATAAAAAATATGGAAAGTCTGAGCAACTGTTTTCAAATAATCTATCAAAATATGTGGTTCAGATTTTTCAGTAGTCATAAGTATAGCATCTTGGAAACCAAGCAAAGCTTTAATCAGATTAATTTCAAACTCAGTACCTAATAAATTCAAATTTGCCTGGCTATTGTCTATGTCAACTGATTTGGCATTTTCGAAAATAGAGCAAATTCTGGCGTGAGCATATTGCAAGTAGTAAACTGGATTTTTTTCGCTTTGTTCCCTTGCTAAGTTTAAGTCGAATTCAAGATGCGTGGATATACTTCTCATTATTAAGAAGAATCTTACAACATCTTCGCCTACCTCATCTAATAAATCGTCAAGTGTGTAGCTTTTACCCGTTCTTTTTGACATTTTAATTTGCTGACCATTTTCTGATAAAGTAACAAATTGATGTATCAAAACTTTGACTTTGGATGTATCATAACCAAGCGATTTCAAAGCTGTAAGAACATCAGGGACAGTAGCGATATGGTCTGAACCGAATATGTCAATAATCAAATCATAGCCCCTATCGAATTTATCTTTGTGATAAGCAATGTCTGGCAATCTATAAGTAGGTTCACCTGTTGATTTGACTATAACTCTATCGCTATCGAGACCGAGATTAGACAAAGCGAGCCATATTGCACCATCTTTTTCGTACGATAATCCTTTTTCCTTGAATATATCTAATATTTCCTGTATTTTGCCAACAGTATATAAAGAATCTTCGTTGAAAAAAACATTCTGTTGGATTTTTAATCTTTTGAGAGTTTTTTCAATTTTATAGAAGCACCATTTCTCTCCAAACTTTTTTATTGTATTTAGATTCTCATCATTTCTTTCTCTTAATCTATCACCATAATTTGAATATAAATCTTCTGCAATATCATATATATAATCTCCGAAGTAGCCATCATTGGGGAAAGGGTAATGGGGCTCGAAATATATCTCAATATAACGGGCATAAATTGAATTAGCAAGAACATTTATTTGATTGCCTGCGTTGTTGAAATAATATTCACGAGTTACTTCGTATCCGAGCCATTCATATAAATTTGCAATAGTATCGCCAATGCAAGCATTGCGCCCATGACCAAGATGCAATAAGCCTGTGGGATTGACGCTTACATACTCAACATTGACTCGCTTCCCTTTACCCAATTCGAATTTTCCAATATCTTCGGCTTTGGCTAATAGCTTTTCCAAAACATTTATAAAAAATAACTTCCCAAAATAAATATTTATAAACCCTGCACCTTCGATTTTTACCTCTTTAATGTAATCCTTATCGTATTCTAAATTAGAAATAATACTTTCTGCAATTTGCTTTGGTGAGCTTTTTAATGCTTTCGTTAATTTAAATGCAATATTAGTTGATATATCTCCGAATGCAGGATTTGATGGTTGTTCGAATTGTGTTTCTACATCAGATATATCAAGTTTTTTTAATGATTTGATAAATATTGGTTCTAAATATTCTCTATAATATTTCATAATAATGTCTTGCTCTTACTTCAAAAATTTTATTGTATGGAACTTTCCATTTTCATACTTTATAAATTTTGAATCGCTCCATAACTTTTCAAGTTGATAGTATTCACGTGCTCCTTTGACCATAATATGAACAATTACATAAAAGAAATCGAGTAAAAACCAACTGCTATATTCATTGCCTTCGATACGCGGTTTCTCTAATTTTAATTCATTACATTTATCCAAAATGGCATAAGCCAATGATTGCATATGATTGGTAGTTTCGCAACTGCAAATAACAAAGAATTCAGCAGGAGCTACCGATGTTTTGGTCAAATCAAGTATTAAAATATTCTCCGCTTTTTTTTCGTTAGCTATTTTAGCACAAAACCTGGCTAATCCTTCTATTGTACGGGGTTTACCTATCTTTAACAAATATATTTTCGAGATTTGTGAAACATAAATCTTGTAGACGATTAATGAAATTCTTAATTTACATCTATTACTAAAATATTCATTTTTAACATTGTCTTGATGAGATATTACAATGGAAAGTGAAAAATATCATATAATCAGGGGAAAAATGATTAATCCTATAGATTTTGACCATTGCGATTTTTTCCCCGATGGTGCATTGGTATTTAATGAAAATGGAATCATCGAATTTGTGGGAGAATATCAAAAAATTCCCAACAGATATTTGAAATTCATATACGATGATTATAGGGAAAAAATCATTTTACCGGGATTAATTGACTGCCATACTCATATTCCGCAATACGATGCCATAGGATTAGCTTCTGAAGAATTGCTCGAGTGGCTCGAAAAATATATATTCCCGTTAGAATCGAAGTTCAAAGAAAAAAGTTACTATAGCAAAATAATTGATAAATTCTTCAATGAAGCATTATCTTATGGCACAACTACGATTTGTGCATTCTCATCGTCTCATTTTGAATCAACTGATTATGCTTTCCGGTTAGCAGAAAAATATGGCATAAGAGCATTTATTGGCAAAACTATGATGGACATCGGCAATGCAGAAGATTTATTATTCAGTGTTGATTTAAATATTGAGGATGCATTAAAATTAATTGAAAAGTGGAACAATAAATCTGACGGATTATTGCATTACATACTATCTCCGCGTTATGCTGGCTCTTGTTCTATGGAATTAATGAAAAAAACATCTGAAATAGCAAAAAAATATAATGTTTTGGTTCAAACTCATTTCGCTGAAAATATAAATGAATTAAAGTATGTAAAACAATTATACCCGATTTTTGATTCCTATCTAGAAATTTATCAAGATGCAGGATTTCTTGATTGCAATACCCTCTTTGCTCATTGTATCTACTTTAATGATATTGAGCTCGAAAAGTTAGCTAAATCGGGTTGCTCTATAATTCATTGCCCTACTTCGAATATTTTCCTGCAAAGTGGATTTATGCCATATTTTAAATTTTATGATAAAAACATCAAAGTCGGATTGGGAACGGACGTAGCCGGTGGATATAGCCTCTCGATATTGAATGAAGCAAAATCAAGCATTGAAGTATCAATAATCGTAAAAATATTGGAGAAAGACCGCCGTATTCTATCCCCTGTCAATGCAATTTATCTTGCCACTTTGGGCGGGGCAAAAGCTTTAGGAATTGATTCATTCACGGGAAATTTGAAGAAAGATAAATCTGCAGATTTCATTATTCTCAAACCAAAATTTGAAATGAATGACGGAATACCCATCGAGCAGATTCTGTCGAAGATTATTTATCTCAACAGCACTGAAAAAGTATTCGCTACATACATAAAAGGGCGAAAAGTATGGGAAAAAGAATGAAAAATCAATGTTAGCTCAATATTCCTAAATTCTTTTTCAATTCTATGAGCAATAGTTTTCTTGCTCTGAATAGATGAGCTTTGACAGTTCCTAAGGGAATGTTCAATCTCTCCGATATTTCGTTATAATCCAGTTCTTCTTCGTGCCTTAAATTTATTATAATCCTATAATTTTCAGGTAAATTATTGATAGCTTGCTCGATAATGTATCTTTTCTCATTTTTAAGCAATGGGTTGTCTGCTAAATATGTGGTATCCTTAATCTCGAAAACACCATCATCGCCTGTGGATTCATTCTCCCCAGACAAAGAGAGCGTTTGAAAACGATTTTTTCTCAAAAAATCAATACAATTATTCGATGCAATTCTAAAAATCCAAGAAGAAAAAGCGAATTGTGGATTATACTTTGAAAGGGCTGTGAAAGCCTTTATAAATGTTTCCTGCGTTAAATCATCTACATCGTCTTGATTTTTTACCATTTTTCTAATGATTGAATTGATTATTCTCCTATATTTTTTTTGTAAAAATTCATACCCCTTTTGATTATCCTCAAGAGCAAGTTTGATTGCATTTAAATCCTCTTCCTGGCTTTTTTTATTATTTTGAATCATAAAATATAAATATTCAGGAGAATAAAATGCAATTTATAAAGCATAGGATAAAAAATAAAATTTATTGACTTTGAAGGCTGAAATATTTTTCACACCTTAGCATCATACAACAGATGGTAATAAATGATGGAGTGTTATTTTTCTGCACGACCTAAAGCGAGCGGTCTTATATCATCTAATTCTTTATAAATTTCTTAAATATTGTTATTCCACTATTTATTAATACTATTGAATACATCCCGATTGGCAATTGCTTCAGATCAATTATTTCGGAATCAACTATTCCTTCTTGCATTTTAATACCGAGAGCATTGAAAATCTGATATGAATAGCCAAGGAATTGCTTGCTAAATATATAATCGCCCGCAGGATCGGGGTAAATGAAATCGGATTGAGTCATTAATTCTTCTTCAACAGAAACACTTCCATCAATTATAACCGGATTCTCACCAGATAAATCCTTGATAATATTTTCAATTCTTGTCGTATCAATTTTGGATATAACTTGCCTGATTGTACTATCAGTCGGCTGACTGTTTACAAATAAGGAAAAACTTAAAAACAAAGCAATTGATATAAATATTCTATTTCTCATAACTTACTCCTATTTCAGCTTTACAAAATTACCGGAAAAGGTTTTATCACCGATTTTTATTCGATAAAAATAAACTCCTGAACTTGAATTTTGAGGCGTGAATTGTATTTCCTCATCGGGATTCGCAATATCTATTTTTTCTACCAATATCCCCATCGAATCATAAATCTCAATATCAATAGGTTGTAATATAATATCATTAAATCGGATATTAACGCTTTCATAGAATGGATTGGGATAGATTATAATAGGTGAATTGTTATTAATAACTTGCTGTTCGAAACCTGAAACTTCTTCCCTTGACAAACGCCATAAACCATAAGCAAAAGTTCCAATAATGGCATACTGACCTGCAAAGTCACAGATTAATACTGGTGCATTTTTGGCAAATGGAAAATTTATCTGAATCCAGGTATTCCCGCCATCAGTTGTTTCAAGGACTTTACCCCTGGCGCCGACCGCTACTCCATTAAGGCTATCCCGAAAGCAAATACACTGCAAACCAAATTTGTATTCCAGCTCTTTATCAAATATTTTTTCCCAATGAAAACCGCCATCAGTAGTTTTATATATTAAATCAGATTGCTGATTGCCAACCCCATTGCCTCTGTATCCGACAGCAAATCCTAATTTTCTATTAATAAAATACATTGCATACAAATTTGATATAGCATCGCCTCCAGCCCAACCAGGGAGAATAAATTCATTCCAGGATTGACCTCCATTAATTGTGCGAGCTATACCTCTAATTCTAAAGCTATCAAGTGGATTATTGGGATATGGTCTTTTATCCCCAAATAATACCAGAAAATTT
>JBBISM010000025.1:13954-18963 GCA_037441245.1 Ignavibacteria bacterium
ATGCAGCTCACAATGAATAATGCCAGGGAGAAGGTATCCATTTATATGATTTCCATCCATCATTTGTTATAAAAAATCTGGCATCTGTATTTGCAATTCCATTTATTGAATCTCCCATAAAAAGATTTCTTACGATAGGACTACTCGGAACTAAAGCAAAATATACTAACATCGTTGTATCATAAGTTTTAAATCCATCGGTGGATCTAAGTATAGAGCCATAATCACCACCGCAATATATATAATTTTTGGCTGGATAAGCTATAGCATAGTGAGGTCCAAATTTATTTATGGTATTGGCATATAATACTGACCAAGTATAGCCCTGGTCAATTGATTTTAAAACTTTTATATAAGTGCTATTACAACTCGATACAACTATACAATCATTTGAATCAATGCATTTTATACCTATAGGTAAATCACAAAAGATATTGTTCGTTGTAGCTGGCTCATAATATACCCTCTCCCAGTAATATAGAACCCAGGCTTCGATAGAAATATTATTAATTAAAAGTAAAATAACAACATATATCTTTTTCATAGTGCTTCTCTCAAATAATAGTTGGTTTAATGTTAAATATCTCGCTTTATAAATTAAAAAAAAATCAAATAATCAAAAAGTTTTTATATATTTTTCCGATTACAAACATTAAGACACATAAACATCATAAAAAGTTACATTTTTATGAAAATTTTTTATTCCATTTCGGATTTGGTTTGATTGTTTTGGGGGATTGTGATGGTGAATTTTGTTCCTTTGTGTGGACTGCTTTTGACCCAAATATCGCCATTATGTAGCTTGATTATATGCTTTACGATAGAAAGCCCCAGTCCAGTACCGCCCAATTTTCTGGAGCGGGATTTATCGGCAGTATAAAATCTCTCGAAAATTCTATCCTGATCTTCTTTGGGTATTCCGATTCCTGTATCTCTAACTTGTACAATAGTTGAATTATCCTGCATTGAGACAGAGACAAGAATTAAGCCCTTCTCGGTATATTTTATCGAATTATCAATCAGATTAATAAGTGCCTGTTCTAATTTATAATAATCAGCAATTACTTCGGGCATATTTTCTTCTATTTCAAAGCGAATGACAAGATTCTTTTCTTTGATTTTTTGCTCAAACATTTTGAATATAATATCGAGCATATCTTTAATATTGAAATGCGAAAGTTCAAGCTTTTTATTTGATTCTTCAAGCTCGGAGAGAACAAGAAGGTCTTGAACTATATTGATTAATCTATCGGTATGTCTTTTGATTATAGAAATGTAATATTTAATGTTTTCATCATTTGTTTCATCATCAATTGTCTCGATATAACCCTTGATAGTAGTGAGCGGAGTTCTTAATTCGTGAGATACATTAGATACTATATCCCTTTTAATTCTCTCTAAATTCTTTATTTCTGTTATATCTGAGAAAATGAAAATAATCTCATCTTTTAATTTGACGTAATTAGCACTACAAAGAAGGTATTTATCCCCGAGGTCAATTTCATCATTAATGCTTGTGCGTTTTTTCAATACTTTTTTAAAAAGTTTTAATAATTCTTTGTTTTGAAATACTTTATGATAATTTTTACCGATTTCAATATTCTTTTTAAAAATCTTTTTAATCGCATCATTGACAAAAAGTATTTCGCCGATATAATTTGTAACCAGAAATCCTTCTTGAATTGAAGTAATAATGCTATTTAGTTCATCTTTTTGGCGGTTGACCTGCAAGAACAAGTTGTTAATTTCACCAATCATATAATTGAAACTATGGGCTAGTTCGCCCAATTCATCTTGATTTTTTAAACTTACTTTAGCATTGAAATCACCATAAGCCATTCTTCTCGTTGCGACAACTAATTTTTTAATGGGCTTAGTAATCGTTTTGGAAAATAACCATAAAATAATAGAGTTGACTAATATAGCCCCTATAGCAATATTGAATATTTTGATAGTTAAATCTCTAATAAGGTCATTTATATGACTGACAAAAAAACTAACTCTTGATAGCCCAATAATATTTCCATCTATCAGAATTGGTTTGGCAACATATAGCATATCTTCTTTGAGGGTATTGCTATATCTTTGGCTTTTACCAAAACCATATTTCATTGCATCAATTACTTCGGGTCTATTTAAATGATTTTCCATTAACTTTGGATTTTGTTGAGAATCGGCGATAACTTTCCCCGAGGAATCAATAATTGTAATCCTAACTTTGATTTCTTTTGCCCTTTTAATAATCATTTGATTCAAAGAGTCAATATTATCATTTTGTAGAATCTCAATAATTTCATTTGCTAAGATAATGTTTAATCGCTCTAATTCTTTCGAAAGAGTTTCTAAGTAGTGTTGGCGTATAGTTTGAAATGAGAAGGATAGAATAATTCCAACAAGGATTATTGTACTTAGTGTAATACCAATGAAAATCTTTGAAAAAATACTTTTCATTTATTCTTCGAGTTTATAACCTATGCTTCTGATATTTTTTATAAATTTACCAGCAGGTCCTAATTTTTCACGCAGATTCTTAATATGAACATCAACGGTTCTATCGAGAACCCCCTTTTCATTCGCCCCGAGATACTCTAAAATTTGTTCTCTTGAGAATACCCATCCTTTACGTCCTGCCAATAAACGCAAGATTTTGAATTCGGATGAAGTTAATTCTACTTTAGTGTCATCAACTTTGACTTCATATTTATAAAGGTCAATATCCAATAAGTCAGCAATTCTTATTATTTGAGTTTTCTGGATTTTATTTTCACGTCTAAGTACAGCTTTTATTCGTGCAACTAATTCACGAGGCGAAAATGGTTTCGTAATATAATCATCAGCACCAAGCTCTAAACCAATAACTTTGTCCATTTCATCAATTTTTGCAGTCAACATAATAATATAGACACCAGCGTATTTTTCTTCTTTTTTCAAATATTTGCAAATTTCTAAGCCATCAGCATCGGGGAGCATAATATCAAGCAATACTAAATCAGGTATATCGAATTTTAAAAATTTGAAAAAAGATTCGGCGTCGTTGAATTCTTTTACTTTATACCCAGCTTTTTCCAGATGTAAAGTAATAAGTTCAACTATATCCGGTTCGTCATCAATAATAGCAATCAATCCGTTGCTTATTCTGTGCTGTAAAGGTAATTTTGAGCTGGTATCAGTGTTCCAATCCATAGTTTCCTCTCTTTGTGAATTTTAGTAATTTAGAATGTTTCTTTTTGATTTTCCAAATATTATGTAAAATTGGAATTTTGTATATCTCTAAACTAAAAGAGGTAACTTAATTGTATGTTAAGAAACATTAAAATTACAGTTAAGATTTTAACTATTATTAAACTTAAATATCCAAATTCTTTACGGAATGAGCATTTTTCTCTATAAACTCTCTTCGCGGTTCAACTTTGTCGCCCATAAGGGTTTGGAATATTATTGCAGCTTTTGTAGCATCCTCGATGGTAACTTGTAATAAAGTGCGCGTTTCTGGATTCATAGTAGTATTCCAAAGCTGATCAGGATTCATCTCTCCCAATCCTTTAAACCTTGATAATACAATTCCATCTTTACTTTGCGAGGATTCATCTTCGAATTCAGTTTTTTTTGTGGCATTCAGATTTTTATCTTTTCGTAAACGGTAGATAATTTCGTCTCTTTCGGTATCATTATATGCATAATGTTCATTCTTCCCCTTTTTTAGTTTGTAAAGGGGTGGTTGGGCTATATATAATTTACCATCAAATATTAATTGTCGCATATATATGAAGAATAGAGTTAATAGCAAGGTTCGGATATGAGAACCATCCACATCTGCATCTGCCATTAAGATAATCTTTCCATACCTTGATTTTGCAGAATTAAATTCATCATTGAAGCCACCACCAATGGCGGTAAATATTGTTTTAATTTCTTCATTTTCAAGAATTTTCGTTAACCGTGCTTTTTGAACATTAAGAATTTTGCCCTTTATCGGTAAGATTGCTTGGAATCTTCTATCCCGTCCTTGCTTTGCCGAACCGCCTGCCGAATCACCCTCTACAATAAATAATTCAGTTTCATCAGAATTCCTTGAAGAGCAGTCTGCAAGTTTTCCTGGTAGGGTTGAATTTTCCAAAGCATTTTTCCTTCTCACTAATTCCCTGGATTTGCGTGCTGCAATTCTTGCTTCAGATGCTAAAATAGATTTATCAATAATTTTTTTGGCTTCTTTAGGATTTTCATCAAGATAAATAGCAAGTTTTTCGTTAACAATTGTTCTGACAATTCCTTCTACTTCGCCATTACCTAATTTAGTTTTGGTCTGGCCTTCAAATTGCGGCTCAGCTACTTTAATAGAGATAATCCCCGTCAAACCCTCGCGAAAATCATCGCCAATTAAAGGTTCTTTAATTAATTTGTTATTGAGAGCATAGGTGTTAAGAGTACGAGTAAGTGCAGAACGGAAACCAGAAACATGAGTTCCGCCTTCGATTGTATTGATATTATTAACATAGGAAATTAAATTTTCGGTAAATCCAGCATTATATTGAAAGCATATTTCTACTTGAGTTTCAATACCTGAATCACCATTTGAAGTTCCTGATAAGTATATCGGATTTGTTAATACTGTTTGAGCTTCATCAATGTATTTGACAAAATCAATCAAACCGCCTTCATAATGAAATTTATCGCCGATATCTTCTCTTTCATCATATATAGTGATTGTTACCTCAGGATTTAAAAAAGCTAATTCTCTTAATCTATCAGAAATCCTGGTATATTTGAACTTTGTGGTTTTAAAAATTTTCGTATCGGGCACGAATGTTACTTTTGTACCGGATTTGTTATTAACACCGATTTCTTCCACACTGCTCGTTGGTATTCCTTCTGAGTAAGTTTGTCTATAAACCTTACCTTCGCGATATACAATCACTTCCATTCGTTCTGATAGTGCATTCACACAAGAGACCCCCACACCGTGCAATCCTCCAGAAACTTTATAGCTACTTTTATCGAATTTACCACCA
>JBBISM010000026.1:0-9863 GCA_037441245.1 Ignavibacteria bacterium
TTTATTGTTAAGATAAAAAGAGGAAGCCAAATATTTACAACTATTTTACGTGTTGCAAAATAAGTATATGAAGAATTAATTCTAAACTGGGGGTTGACTTTGTAGTCAGCCCCTTTTTTCTTTTACTGATTTTTTTATTTTTTCAGCAGTTTTTGAACCGTAATAACTACATTTACCTTTTACGCTATCAGCTTGAATATTAAGCTCTTCAATTGCTTTTTTGAATTTTGAGGGTGAAATCCCAAGTTTTTCAGCCCATTTTGCTGCTGTGAGCAATTCTTCTTTTGATTTTTCTGCCATTGATGGTACCATTAATTAGTTTGACATATCATACATCTAATTGTATTGTCTTGAATGTATTGATAATTTTTGTTTTTGTTAAATCATCAAATTTGTTTTTAGCTATTGAGAGCATTTTTAGTTGTTTCAAATGGAAGAAGCTCTCGATCAAACTGCTCAATTCATTATAACTCAAATCAAGCTCTTCTAAAGCAGTAAGGTCACCAAAATTTTCGGGCAATTGGTTCAACTCATTCTCATATAGTAAAAGTTTTTTCAGATTTTTAATAGATGTAAATGAATCTGGTAAACTTGCCAAAAGATTCTTATAAAGGCGTAATTTTTCAAGTTTTTTCATGTTGCCTATTTTATCGGGCAATTTAATTAAATTATTTTCGTGAATTTCAAGTTTTTCGAGCGAGGATAAATTGGCAATACTATCGGGTAAAAATGATAGTCTATTGCCAGATGCTCTTAGTTTGATAAGGTTTTTTAAATTACCGATTGAATCGGGCAAAGCAGCAAGTTCGTTTTCATTGATAATCATTTCTTCGAGAGCTTGTAAATTGCCGATACTATCAGGTAAAGTTCTAAGCTGATTATTGCTTAAAGCCAATCTTTTTAGATTTATTAAGTCTCCGATAGTATCCGGAATTTTTTTCAATTCATTCCAGCTTACAACCAATACTTCGAGATTTCTTAATTCACCGATGGATTCAGGCAATTCTTTTATAAAATTACCACTCAATTCGAGTACCTTTAACTTACTCAGTTTGGAAATTTCATCGGGTATAATCGAAATTTGATTATTCCAGAGAATTAATTCTTGGAGATTAGTGAATTGTAGTATTTCTTTTGGAAATTCTTCGAGGTCTTTAAAGTGCAAATCTAATTTGATTACTCTTTCGGGTGATTTTTTTGCTTCATTGAGCGAATAAAAGATTAGTTCGATGTCGTTGTTTAAGTGATTTAATTCTGCTGGCATTTTCTATCCTTTAATGTTTATTTATTTAAAAATTTGATTATTATCGCAAAACAAAACTAATATGACGATTTGATTGAATAATTGTTAATTATCTAAAGTATAATTAATATTTTATTGCAATAGCTAATTTAAAATATTATTACATAATAACAAAAGTATTATATTTGAAATATCCGTCAAATAAAATAAATGAGAAAAATGAGATTATCTTTCAGAAACTTTTTCATTGCAAGTGTAATATTATCATTTATTCTATTAACACAGCTAATATCAGAAATATCAAGTCCAACCGAGTTTAAAGAACAATCCTTCGATATTATAAAATATGATGTGAAGCTTGATTTATCAAAAGCACCGCAAGAACGGTATGTAATTGGTAAATGTGATATATATTTTATCTGGACAAAAGCTGAGGAGCAAAATAAATTATATTTGCATTTAGATTTGAAAGAACTCGAAATTGATTCCGCTATTTATAAGAACAACAAAATAATTTTATCACTTATAGAGTCAGCAGAAGATAATTCTTATTATGAATTTACAGAAGATGACCCAACTATTGGCGATACCAATAAGATTACGATTTATTATCGTGGTTGGATGACCCAGGAAAGCGGTTCAAATCCCTGGGGCGGAGTAACAAACGATGGAGAAATATTATTTGCAATCGGTGTCGGATTTTCAAATAGTTATGTATCAGCAACAAGGCATTGGATGCCTTGCTATGACCATCCTTCCGATAAAGCTCTCTTTCGTGGTGAATTTAAGGTCAAAAAAGGATTATTCGTTGCCTCTAATGGTGAGTTAGTAAATCATATCGAAAACGATGACTATGATATATTCATCTTGGAGCATAATTATCCAGTTTCCACATATCTACTAACATTTGCCGTTAGCGAATTTGTGCCTGTCGAATTTCAAACAAAACAACCGTCAGTTCCTATGATTATTTATACTCAAAAAGCTTATGAAGAGAAAGTAAAATCTACTTTTAAGTTGCTACCAGAAATGTTAAAAGCTTATGAAGCAAAATTTGGTCCATATCCTTTTGAAAAAATTGGATATGTAATGACTCCGATTGGCTCGATGGAACATCAGACTATGATTTCATACGATATTAATGCACTTAATTACTACTATACGATTAGAGATAGTATGAATGCAACAGCAGCACACGAATTATCGCATCAATGGTTCGGTAATCTTGTTACTTGCAGGGATTTCAGAGATGCTTGGTTGAACGAAGGTTTTGCTACTTATTGCGAACCTGTCTGGTATGAATATATGTTCGGTTACGATAGGTATCTCAGAACGCTGAACAATATAATATTAAGATACATCAATAGCATTTCCAAAATGGAGGGGGCTTTCCCGTTATATGATTATCCACGGAAACCGCCATCTTCAAATTATCCAGCTACTATTTATTTCAAGGGTGCTGCGGTTATTGCTATGTTAAGATATGAGTTGGGAGATGAGATTTTCTATGAAGCAGTCCGAGAGTATCTTACGAGATTTGCATATAGCACAGCAACGACAGAATTGATGAAACAAACGTTCGAGGAGGTAAGCAAAAAAGATCTCAATCAATTCTTCGAGCAATGGATTTATGGTAAAGGATTTCCAATGATAAATATCATAGCTAACCAATTTCCAATGGATAATTACTATAACTTGCGAGTGAAGATTAATCAAGTGCAACCAACAGATTACGGCATATATAAAGGTGTGAACATTGAATTGGAATTCGTTGATGATAACAATCAATCCGAGTATAGATTGATTAGACTTGATAGTGCATCACAAGAATTTTATTTCGAAAAGCTCGGAAACATACGAAATATAAGGATAAACACTGGAAATAAGCTAAGAAGTCTTGTACAAATATTGGGAGTAGATATATATACATCAGTGGCAGAAAATTCATCGGTCGAGAATTTTCATATCTATCCAATTCCAGTTGATAATGAATTGGTTATTCATTCTCATGAGAGTTTCAAAGGGGTTATTAAAATTTTCGACATTTGGGGAGCTGAAAAAATAAGGATTAATCGAGATAGCTTATTAGATGATAGTTTGATTAAAATTGACGTTTCGGATTTTATTCCAGGCCTTTATATTCTCTATTTTAGCAATGGATTGCAAATACATAAACAATTATTTCCTGTAATGAAATAATAATGGAGAATATTGGAAACTGAATATGAATTTTGCTAATGAATATTATAAGATGATAAAAAGCAATTGGGAACAAATTCAGGAAAATATTGCAAATACTGCATTGGCTAATGGTAGAAATCCAGACACAATTAAAGTAATTGCAGTATCCAAAACACATAACCCAGAATTGATTAAAACAGCACTGGAAATTGGAATTTCCAGATTCGGCGAAAATTATGTGCAGGAATTAACATCGAAATATGAATATTTCAAGAATTCGGACTTGAAACCAGAATGGCATTTTATTGGTCATTTACAAACTAATAAAGTGAAATTTATCATCCCGTTTATTAGTATGATTCATACGGTTGATTCAGTTAAATTAGCGGGCGAAATTAATAAATGGGCAGAAAAGAATAATCGTACTATTGATATATTGGTGCAGGTTAATACTTCAGGCGAACAATCAAAGTATGGCTGTGAACCCGATTTTACTGTTGAATTAGTGAGAGAAATAAAAGATTTTCCCCGTTTAAAAATATTGGGGCTAATGACAATAGGAACATTTTCCGATGATGAAAAGATAATTCGCCGTGAATTTCGTTTACTTTCTAAATTGCTGAACGATGTAAATCAGGAATTAGGACTAAATCTCAAAGAGCTTTCGATGGGAATGACTCACGATTATATGATAGCAATTGAAGAAGGAGCTACATATCTGCGTATTGGCACAGCAATTTTCGGAGAACGTTATTATTAAGTTTGTTATAATATGCTCAATTGATTATGAGCTTATCGAATTCTAATTTGCTTCAAAAAATCGAGGAGGCTAAAAATTACATTCAGAGCAAAATTCGCACAAATGCTAAAATTGCATTAATATTAGGTAGCGGATTGAACGATTTTGCAAATGAATTAAGCGGTCAATCGCTGAGTTTTTCGGAAATACCTCATTTTGTTCCATCTACATTACCATTTCATAATGGGAGTTTAATTTTTGGCAAATATGAGGGTGAAGAAATTATTTTGATGTATGGGAGATTGCATTTATATGAAGGCTTTTCTCCTGAACAGGTAACATTTCCAATCAGAGTTTTCAAATCTCTGGGTGTCGAAGTTCTTATTATTACTAATGTTAGTGGAACGATGAACCCATATTTTCGGGAAAAAGATATAATGATAATTGATGACCATATCAATTTGATGGGCTTCAATCCTTTGGTCGGTAAAAATTATGACGAACTCGGTCCGAGATTTCCTGATATGAGCGAACCATATTCGAAAGAATTAATTCAATTAGCCGAAGAAGTTGGAATTGATTTGAAAATACCTTTGCGTAAAGGCGTATATGTTGCGATGCTTGGACCATCACTCGAAACAAGAGCGGAATACAGATTCTTAAGAGCCATTGGTGCAGATGTTGTTGGAATGAGTACTGTGCCTGAGGTTATTACTGCTGTTCATTCCGGGATGAAAGTATGTGCCTTGTCAGTTATCACTGATGAATGCTATCCAGATAATTTAACTAAACTCGAGTTAGAGGATATTTTGGAAATTGCAGCAGAAGCTGATAAAAAATTATCGAAAATATTGGGTGAGATAATTAAAAGAATAAAAATTTGAAAATAAATTGTTAATTTTCTTATTATAATAAATTCAAAGAATTATTTATGAAATCCCATTTAATAAAAATCATTGCTGTTACTATTTCATTAGCAATAGCATTGCAAATACCTGCTTGCAATGATGATGAGAAATTAATTGATAATACGAAAGAAACTTGGAAAATGCTTGTTTCCCGTGATAGTGGAAATCCAAGAATTGAATTTCTTGAATTTCCCAGCGGCAAATTAATATCGCAAGACATTATTAGTGGCAATAATGATTTTACTTTAACAGCAAATCAAACTAAAATCAAGATTTACCGCAGTATGCTCTATTTATTGATTCCTTCCGAATACCGAATATTAATCTTTACTTTATCAAACTTTAAATTAGCTTTTGAGATTGATTTTTCAGCAGAGAATCTCGAACCGACGGATATATGCTTTTTGCCGAATGGAACTACTGCCTATGTTTGTCATAAAAATGCTTCATTGGTTACTATTTTAGATATATATTACTTTAAAAAAGCCAAACAAATAATAGTCGGAAAAAATCCAACTGCGATTGCTTGTGCTGGCAATCAAATTTATGTTGCTAATTATGGGAATAACTCGATTTCAGTTATTGATTCACGCACAAATGAAGTGGAAGCGGAAATAAAATTATCGCCTAAACCAGCATTCCTTGATTTTGATGTTACTGGTAAAGTAGCAGTTGTGGTTTCTATTGGTCAGGGCAAAGACGAACAAATCATTGAGAAATCCCCAGCGGTTGCCACTTTTATCAATGTTGAAACAAGGCAAATAGAAAATAGTATCGAACTCGGTTATCAAGCAAATAAATCCATCGAACAAATCCCAACAGCACTTAGTATATCAGAAACAAATTGGGCATTCGTTACAACAAATGAATTGCTCTTTCGAATTGATTTACGCAGAAAGGATAGAATCATTTTTGTAAATCGCTTCAAATATTTCGGGACGCTATATAATTATTATAAAAAAGAGATTTGGCTGATTAGAGATGATGGCAATGAATATTCATTGATAATTTCAAATCAGACAACTGGAGCAGTTATACAACGCTTTAATTTGGGACAGGATATTTATGCAATTCAACCCTTGTAATTGCTTATTATTTCATATATGGAACAGCAAACCCATCTCATCAATTTAGAATCTCTAATTAGCTTTAGTGCTAAGTTAACAGAAACGTATAACAAGGAATTCATATTAAATTCAGCCCTTCTTAGCATTATGGGTAAATTGAAAATCCTTCGTTCTTGTGTGCTTATTCCTTCAGAAGAAAACCATTTTTCAATAATACTAACGAAGGGTAAATTGCTACACAATTCAAGGTTTACTGATTCTCAATTTGAAAATATTAAAATTAATGACATTGAAAATATCCTATTGGAATTTGGGATAATACATTATTTACCAATTATTTACCAAAATAACACTCTTGCAGTGTTATGTTTTGGTAATAAAATCAATAATACGGCAATAACGTATGAGGAAGAGCAATATATTAATCTTATTGCTTCGATAACGGCAAATGCTCTTCAGAATGCGATAAATCATCAATCATTGGTTGAGGAGAAACAGATAGCTGAATCCAGAAGTCAATTGTTAACAACATTATTCGAAATATCGCACGATTTCAGTAATCTAATGTCCCGAGAAGAAATTCTAAGAATGTTATCTTATCATCTTATGGGGCAGTTGATGATTAGTAAATTTGCTGTCTTTTTGTTGCGTGAAAATGACACATTTTATCCAATTTTCAACAGATTAACTTCAGATGAAACTGTTGAAGTTACCTGTTGTATGGATTTATTCTATCAAGCAAGACTTATAACTAATATTCAATGCGATGATATTACTTTATTAGAATTTAAAAAATTAGGAGCGGAAATAATTGCTCCAATGATGATTCAAAATCAAATCAAAGGGCTTTTAATTGTTGGCAAAAAATTAGCTGGCGGTGAATTTACATCGCAAAACATACAGTTTATCGAAGCTATTGCGAGTATAGCAATGATGGCTTTGGAAAACGAACGACTTTTTAAAGAGGAAATCGAAAAGAAATTACTCGAAAACGAAGTTGAATTAGCATTAGACATCCAGAAGAATTTATTGCCCAAATCAGTGCCGATATGCCAAAATTTCGAGATGTTCGGAGCGACGTATCCATCAAGATATGTCGGGGGCGATTATTTCGATTTCATAACATTACCAGATGGTAGGATTTTCGTTGCTATTGCCGACGTTTCGGGGAAAGGCGTTCCTGCTTCTTTGATAATGGCAAGCGTACAAGCTGTATTAAGAATTATCACGCCAATGTCAATATCCATAACAGAAATTGTGCAAAGATTAAATAAGTTGCTGTATGAAAATACCAGTTCGGATAAATTTGTTACTTTCTTCTGCTGTATATTAGATGATAAGAATAGGACTATTGAGTATTTGAATGCTGGACATAACCCACCAATTTTGTATAAAAGAACAGGGCAAATAATCAGATTAACTGAAGGAGGATTAATATTGGGATTTTTACCAGAAATAGAGAAATACGATTCTAAAACAATTACTCTTGATAGGGGTGATATTATTTTGTTATTTACTGATGGGGTTTCTGAAGCAATAAATGATAATGATGAAGAATTTGGCGAGGGTAAAATTATCGAATATATTATTGAGAATGGGCATTATGACGCACAATCTTTTTTGAATGGATTGATAAACAAAGTGCAGACATTTTCAGGCGAAAAGCAATACGATGATATTACTTCGATAGTGGTAAAAGAGAAGTAGAATTTCAATCGTTTTTTTATACATTATTCCCCTGGTTGTTGAGGTATGGGCATTGGCATCGGTGTTATTGGATTCGGGTTTGTAGCGGGAAGTTCAGCTCCCTCGGTAATTGGTTTGCGAATGTCTTCATCTCCGCCAACGAAAAAAAGATTTGCTATCAGTGCAAGTAGCATTATTACTGTGGCAAATCCAATAGTGAGCTTGGATAAAAAGTCAATCGCTCGACGAGTGCCGAACATAGAGGAGAATTGACCTGTCAAACCGCCCAATCCAGCACTCATCGTTCCACCTTTTCCGGGCTGAAGCAATACAACAATTATGAGCAAAATTGCTATTATTATTGATATAATTGATATAAATGTTAACATTTTAAATTCTCATTTTGTTACTGATTCAAACTACAAATTTAATAATTATTTCTTTGATTTACAATTTATTCTCGATAAATGAAATTTATAAAATGATATTTATTATCTTTGAATATTTATATCAAATGATTGTTAGAAGCGGTGAAATATTTAGATAGATACATAATCAGAGCCCATATACCACCATTCCTTTTTGGATTTTCTGTAGTAGTATTTTTATTTTTGATGCAATTCATTTTAAAATATATAGACCAGCTACTTGGTAAAGGATTGAGTTATTTGACGATATTGCATCTAATTTCTCTCAATCTAGCCTGGATAGTAGTATTGGCTGTACCCATAGGAATATTATTTTCTACTTTATTAGCATTCGGCGGTTTATCAGCAACCTATGAGGTAACGATCTTCAAAGCAAGCGGAATTAGCTTAGTAAGAATGATGATTCCTGTTGTTTTATTGGGGATGATTTCGACGTATTTTCTCTTTTGGTTTAATGATGATATTCTCCCCGATGCGAATCATAAGTTAAAAACTTTGTTGAACGATATTCAACGGAAAAAGCCAACATTTTCGATTGTAGCAGGGCAATTCACTACTGAAATTGAGGGGTGTACAATTTTAGCTCGCAATATTGACACAGCTTCGGGAATGATGACCGATTTAACTATTTATGACAATCGAAGGCATAATACTTTAAACCTTGCAAATGCCGATTCTGGCACAATCGTTTTCAATTATGATTATACAAAACTCATTGTTACTTTATTCAATGGAGAACTTCATCAATTGTATCATAATTCTCCGAGGGAATATAGAAGAGTAAATTACGAGCGTTATCAATTGTTCTTACCAGCAAGCGGTTATGCTTTCGTCAGAACTGATGAAAACGTACTATCACGAGGTGATAGGGAGATGAGCATCGAGGATATGAATAAGATTGTACAATCTACTCTCGCAAGGAAAAATGAAAACCATAAGCGATTCAAAGATGAGTTAGCTCGCCATTGGGATTATCTAATGGGAAAAAGCAATGATAAATCACCAAAATTCAGCGAAACTCGACCAATTGTTATTAATAAAAGCATTAAAACTAATAATATTATACTCAAAGATTCTTTTATTGATGAAAGCAAAGTTGCAAATACAGGGGATACATCGTTAATCGAAATTTTAGAGAAAATTGAGAAAAGAGCAAATTTTTTCCGCTCGAATATATATTCCGATGTATTGCAGATGAAGAATTACGACGAGGTAATACGGCAATATGAAGTTGAGATTCAAAAGAAATATGCAATACCTTTCGCCTGTCTGATATTTGTTCTGGTTGGTTGTCCTTTGGGGATAATGACAAGAGGGGGAAATTTTGGAATGAGCGCTGCAATAACCTTAGTATTTTATATATTTTACTGGATATGCCTCATCGGTGGCGAAAAATTAGCCGACCGTGGTTTTATATCTCCATTTATAAGTATGTGGGCAGGAAATATTATAATCGGAATATTGGGAATTGCCCTAATTATCAAAGAAAATAATGAAGCATTTTCCATTTTCTTCAAACAACATTTGAAGCACTTTAATTTATTAAAAAGTTTTAAATCATAGAGAAAAAAGTTATTTTTGTTAATCTATGTTTCACATATATTTTTAAAT